>CAYLIP010000015.1:0-47881 GCA_964383855.1 uncultured Actinomycetes bacterium
ACATCATCATCTCGGGCGGCGAGAACATCTCCACGATCGAGGTCGAGCAGGCCGTCGTGTCCCACCCGGCGGTGCTCGAGTGCGCCGTGATCGCGATCCCGGACGAGCGGTGGGGCGAGGTGCCCAAGGCCTTCGTCACGCTGAAGCCGGGGCGCGAGGCGACCGCGGAGGAGATCATCGAGCATGTTCGCTCACGCATCGCTCGCTTCAAAGCCCCCAAGGCGGTCGAGTTCGGCGAGCTGCCGAAGACCTCGACCGGCAAGATCCAGAAGTTCGTGCTCCGCGATCGCGAGTGGGCCGGCCGGGACAAGCGGATCAACTGAGGCACGCCGGGAGGCGCCCTGATGCGCTTCCTGGCTACAGCGACCGGCGGATCAGCTTGCCGCCCTCGCTCCTGGGCAGCCCGTCGACGAAGACGAACCGGCGAGGCACCTTGAACGGGGGCAGCCGCTCCCGCACGAAACGGTCGATGTCGGCGGCGGCGGCGCTCCCCACGATCCGGGCCTCGAGCACCTGTCCCCAGGTCGGGTCGGCCACGCCCACCACGGCGGCGTCCTCGACCCCGGGGTGGGCCCGCAGGACATCCTCCACCTCCTCCGGCTGAACGTTCTCGCCGCCGGTGATGATGGCGTCGTCGAGGCGGCCGGTCACGACGAGCGCCCCGCGCTCGTCGAAGTGCCCGGCATCGCCGGTCGAAAACCGGCCACCGGCGGGCCCCCGCTGGATGTCGCGGTTGATGTAGCCGGGCGAGAGAACCTCGCCGGCGACCACGATCTCGCCGGCGACGATCTCAACCCGCGCGTGCGAGTGGACGAAACCGGCCGTGCCGGCCAGCTCGGCCGCCGCCCCGGGAGGCACCGTCGCGACCTGGGAGCCGGTTTCGGTGAGCCCGTAGGTGGGGCAGACCGGGATGCCCATGCGCGCCCATTCCCGGACCCTCTCCGCCGGCGCCGGCGCACCGCCGAGCAGGATCGCGCGCACCCCGCGAAGCTCCTCCAGCCCGCCGGCGGCGAGCAGCCGGACCAGCATGGTGGGCACCAGGGAGACCAGGCTCGGCTGCTCGCGCCGGATCGCCTCCAGCACCCGCGCCTCTTCGAAGCGCGCGAGCGCGACCACCGGCTGCCCGGCCAGCGCCGACCGGATGAAGATCGCGAGGCCGCCCACGTGGTGGGGCGCAAGGCAGAGCAGCCAGCGGTCCTCCCCGGTGGCGCGCAGGCTCTCCAGGCAGCCGGAGGCGGAGGCCACCAGGTTGGCCGCGCTGAGGCGGACGCCCTTGGGCGGTCCCGTGGTCCCCGAGGTGTAGATGACGCAGGCGTCGCCGTCCTGGCCCGCATCGGCCGCATCGCGCAGGTCGCGGGCCTCGCCGTCCTCGACGAGAACGGCCGGGCGGGCGTCGCCCAGGATGCGGTCGAGCTCGGGACCGGGCGCCCGGGGGGAGATGGGCACGAAGGCGAAGCCCGCGCGCAGGCACCCGAAGAGGAGGGCCGCGAAGCGGACGCCCGCCGGCTCGCGGACAGCCACCCGCTGGCCCGGCCTCACCCCACGCCGCTCCAGCTGCCGCGCCCAGGCGGAGGCCAGGCCGTCGAGGTCGAACCAGGAGGCCCACATCGAACCGTCCGGGTCGACCAGCGCGCGCCTCGGGCCGTCGTGGCGCGATCGCTCGGCCAGCAGGTCCACCAACCGAGGGTAGCCGAGTAGCATGGATGGTGCTAGTGAATGCTCTAGGAGTGAAGACTTGAACAATCCGGCGTGGGTGCGAGCCAGAGACTACGAAGACATCCTTTACGACACCCTCGACTTCGAGGAGGGCCGGGTGGCCCGGATCACGATCAATCGGCCCGAGGTTCGCAACGCCTTCCGGCCGACCACCCTCTTCGAGCTGAGCGACGCCTTCAACGCCGCCCGCGACGATCCCCAGGTGGGCGTGATCATCCTCACGGGCGCCGGCGACCAGGCCTTCTGCTCGGGCGGAGACCAGAGGATCCGGGGCGACGACGGCTACCGCGACGCCCGCGGCGTCGGGCGGCTCAACGTGCTCGACCTGCAGGTCCAGATCCGGCGCACGCCCAAGCCGGTGGTGGCCATGGTGGCCGGCTACGCGATCGGCGGCGGCCACGTTCTCCACGTCGTATGCGATCTCACGATCGCCGCCGACAACGCCAGGTTCGGGCAGACCGGCCCGCGCGTGGGCAGCTTCGATGGCGGGTACGGGTCGGGGCTGCTGGCCCGGATGGTGGGCCAGAAGAAGGCCCGCGAGATCTGGTTTCTGTGCGAGCAGTACAGCGCCCAGGAGGCGCTCGAGATGGGCCTGGTCAACAAGGTCGTCCCGCTGCCGCAGCTCGAGGAGGAGACCCTGAGCTGGGCGCGCAAGATGCTCCGGCACAGCCCGCTCGCCCTGCGCATGATCAAGGCCGGCATGAACGCCGCCGACGACGGCCTGGCCGGCATCCAGCAGCTGGCCGGCGACGCCACGCTCCTCTACTACCTGAGCGAGGAGGCGCAGGAGGGCCGGGACGCCTATGTGGGCAAGCGCGCCCCCGACTTCTCGAAATTCCCGCGGCGCCCGTAGAGGCATGAGATGAGCGGAGCGGCGGTCGCGCAGATCAGGGCTCCGCTCACCCCGGCGAGGGTCATGTGGCTCGCCGCCCGGCCGGCCACCCTGGCCGCCTCGGTCGCCCCGGTGCTGGTGGGCACCGCGGCCGCCCTCCATGGCGGCCGGGCCCGCCTGCTTCCGGGTCTCCTCGCACTCGGCGTCGGCATCCTCATGCAGCTCGGCGTCAACTACGCCAACGACTACTCCGATTTCCGCCGCGGGGCCGACACACCGGCGCGCCGGGGCCCGGTCAGGGCCGCCGCCAGCGGGGTCGTCTCCCCCCAGCGCGTGCGGTCCGCGGCCCTGGCCGCGTTCGGCCTTGCCGCCCTGGCCGGGCTCGCGCTCAGCCTTCTCACCGACTGGCGGCTGCTCTTCGCGGGGGCGCTCGCGGTGGCCGCCGGCTGGCTCTACACGGGAGGGCCCCGCCCGTATGGCTACCTCGGGCTGGGCGAGCTCTTCGTCTTTCTCTTCTTCGGCCTCATGGCCACCTGCGGCACCACCTACGTCGAGGCCGGGCGGATCAGCGGGCTGTCGGTGTGGGGTGCGGTTTCGACCGGCGCCCTGGCCTGCGCGATCCTCGTGCTCAACAACCTCCGCGACATCGACACCGACCGGTCGGCGGGCAAGCTCACGCTGGCCGTGAGGCTCGGCCGCTCGGGCACTCGCCGCCTGCTCCTGGTCCTCCTGGTGGCCGCCTTCGCGGCCCCGGTCGCCGCCTACGCGCGCGGCGAAGCCGGACGCTGGGTGCTGCTGCCGCTGATCGCTTTCACAATGGCCGTGCCGGTCTACCGGATGTCGGCCGGCGAGGACCCGGTGACGCTGGTGGCCGCGCTCAAGCGGTGCGCCGAGCTCGAGCTGTGGTTCGCGCTGCTCTGGACGGCCGGGGTGCTGGCGGCATGACCGAGGTGCTGACCCGGGTGCCGGTTCGCTTCGGCGATCGCGAGGCGGTGATCGTGGTCGCGCGGGGCGGCGGTCTCACCGGCCTCGGCGAGGCGCCGCTGCTTGCCGGGCGCTCGCCGGAAACCGCGCTGCGCGCGGCCGAGGAGTGCGCCCGCCAGGACCTCGAGGCCCGCCGCCGGGGTGTGCGGCTGGCCGAGCTCCTGGGCGCCGTGCGCCGCGACGCCGTCGAGTGCAGCGCCCTCGTGGTCGACGCCCGCGCCACCGATGTCGCCCAGCGGGTGGCCGGGCTGGCGGCGGCCGGCTACCGCTGCTTCAAGCTGAAGGCGGCCAACGGCGGGGGCGTGGTCGACGAGGAGCGCGTGGGCGCCGCCCGCTGGGCGGCCGGCCGGGGGGCCCGCATTCGCATCGACTTCAACGGCGGGCTCACGGCCGCCGAGGCGCTGAGGCGCCTGCCCAGCCTCCTCCGCTTCGGAGTCGAGCTCTTCGAGCAGCCGCTGGCGCCTGAGGCCCCGCTCGGGGACTGGCTCCGGCTGCGCGATGCCGGCCTGCCGGTTGCCGCCGACGAGTCGCTCGGCGATCCCGAGCTGGCGGGCCGGCTGGCCGCCGAGGGGATCGCCCTGGCCGCCAAGGTGGCGACCGTGGGCGGCGTGGGAGAGACCCTGGCCCTGCTCAACAGCGCCCGCGGCCCGGTCACGCTCGGCTCCAGCATGGAGACTTCGATCGGCATCGCCGGCGCCCTCCACGTGGCGTGCGCGCTCGAGGCGGAGCCGCTGCCGTGCGGCCTGGCCACCCGCGGGCGGGCGGCGGGCGATGTGGCCCGCGGCCTCGGCGATGACGGGCCGCGGCTCGCGCTGCCCGCTGGGCCGGGCCTGGGGGTCGAGATCGACGAGGCCGCCCTGGCCCGCTACCGGGTCGAGAGGTGACGCAGCAGCAACCGGGCAAACGCGGCCGGCTGCTCGATGTGCGCGGCGTGCCCGGCCTCGGGGAGCAGCTCGACCCGCGAGCCGGGAACGCGGGCCTGAAGCCGCCGGGCATGCTCGGCGTAGCGCCGATCGTCCGCGCCGGCGGAAAAGGTGGCGGGCAGCGCCAGCGAGGGCAGCGCATCCCAGAAGGGGTCGACCGAGGCAGCACCCATGCCGCGGAGGGAACCGGCGATGCCGCGCGCGTCCTGGCGGCGGCGCATCCGGTCCAGCCGCTCGAGCACGTCGGAGCCGCGCCGTGCGATGCCGGCAAACAGGGGCTGTCGGGCCCAGTACTCGGCGAACCAATCCATGCCCTCCTTCTCCACGCGGTCGGCCAGCGCCAGGTCGTCCCGCAGGCGAGCCGTGCGGGCGGCGCCGGCCAGGCCGGCGTGAGCCCCGAGCGTGAGGAGCGAGGCCAGCCGCCGGCTCCGATCACGGGTGGCCGTGTAGAGGGCCAGCCGGCCACCCATCGAATAGCCGGCGAGGTGCGTGTGCTCGATGCCCAGGTGGTCCCAGAGCGCGCCCAGCGCCTCGACGGCGCCGTCCATGGTCGACGCCTCGGCCGCCGAGCCGCCGTGGCCGGGAAGGTCGACCAGGACCCAGCGCCAGCCCTCCGGCAAGAGCTGCAGCACCTCCGTCCAGCTGGAGCGGTCCTGCATGAACCCGTGCAGCAGGGTCACCGCCGCGCCTTCGCCGCGCACCTCATGAGCGAGCATGGACCAGGCGAAGGTTAACTATGGCTTCGCCCTCACCCTGGCCGACCAGCTGGCGGCCTGCGGGGTCGAACACGTCTGCCTGGCCCCCGGCTCGAGGTCGGCGCCGCTGGCGATCGCGGTTGCCCGCCACCCGCGGCTGCGTCACTGGGTTCACATAGACGAGCGCTCCTGCGGCTTTTTCGCGCTCGGGCTGGCCAAGGCGACCGAGCGCCTGGTGGCCGTCATCTGCACCTCGGGCACGGCCGCGGCCGAGCTGCACGCGGCCGTCGTCGAGGCCGACCTCTCCCGGACGCCGCTGATCGTCCTCACCGCCGACCGCCCACCCGAGCTGGTCGGAGTCGGCGCCAACCAGGCCATCGACCAGGTCGCCCTGTATGGCGGCTCCGTGCGGTGGTTCGCGGACCCGGGGCCGCCCCGGGAAGGTGCGGCCGCGGCCTGGCGGCGGCTGGCGGTGCGGGCGGTGGCCGAGGCGACCGGGACTCCGCCCGGCCCCGTGCATCTCAACCTGGCCTTCCGGGAGCCTCTGGTGCCCGCCCCGGGCGAGCTCCCTGCGGCCGAGGGGGAAGTCGCGGCCCCCGTGGTGACGGCGGCGGGCGGGGCCGACCTCTCGGCGCTGAAGGCGGCGGTCGCCGCCGCGCAGCGGCCGGTGCTGGTCGCCGGCGAGCTCCGGCAGGGGCATCGCGCGGCGGCGGCGGCGGAGCGCCTCGAGCTGCCGCTCCTCGCCGAGCCCTCATCCCACCTGCGCGTCAGGGAGCTGCCCTATGACGCGATGCTGCGAGAGGCCGGCTGGGCCTCCGCGCACGTTCCCGACCTGGTCGTGCGCCTGGGGGCGGCGCCCACCTCCAAGCCGCTCAACCAGTGGCTGGCGGCCTCCGGCGCGCGCACCTTCCTGGTCGACCCGGCAGGCTGGCGGGACCCCGACCTCGCGGCCACCGACATCGTCCGGGCCGACCCCCTGGCGGCGCTCGAGGCGCTGGTCGAGGTGCCCGCGCCGAGGGGCTGGACCGGCGCCTGGGACGCCGCTGGCGCGGCCGCCGCCGGCGCGCTGCGCGGCGCGCTGGCCGGGGCGGCGATGTTCGAGGCGCACGCCGTGCAGGCGCTGGCGGCGGTGGCGCCGGAGGGGGCGGCGGTGTTCGTCGGCTCCAGCATGCCGATACGCGACGTCGACACCTTCTGGCCCCAGGCGCGCGGCCGGCGCTTTCTCGGCAACCGCGGCGCCAGCGGCATCGACGGACTGGTCTCGAGCGGCCTCGGGATGGCCGCCGCCCGCAGCTCGCCCGCCATCCTCCTGCTCGGCGACCTGAGCCTCTATCACGACATGAACGGCCTCTGGGCGCTTCGCCGGCACCGGCTGAGGGCCACCATCGTGGTGCTCGACAACGGCGGCGGAGGCATCTTCTCCTTCCTGCCCCAGGCCGCCCACACCGACGTCTTCGAGGAGGTCTTCGGCACCCCTCTCGACATCCGCTTCGAGGACGTGGCGGAGCTCTACGGCCTCGACTTCCGGGCGGTCGAGCGCGCCCAGGACCTGGCTCCGGCGCTTGCCGCGGCGATTGCCGATCCCCGTTCGTCGATGGTCTGCGTCCGCTTCCGCCGCGAGGACAGCGTGGCCGGCCACCGTGCCTGCTGGAGCGCGGTCGCCGAAGCCCTCAGCCGAGAAGCGCGCCGGCCAGCGCCTGGAGCTTGACCTCGGTCTCCTCCAGCTCCCCGGCCGGGTCGGAGTCGGGCATGATGCCGTTCCCGGCATAGAGCCGGGCCCCGTCCTCGGAGAGCAGGCCGCAGCGGATGGCGACCGCCAGCTCGCCGTCACCGCGCCCGTCCAGCCAGCCCACGCCGCCTGAGTACCATCCGCGCTCCAGCTTCTCGAACTCCTCGATCAGGCCCAGCGCGGCCGCGGTCGGATGGCCGCCCACAGCGGGGGTGGGATGAAGGGCGGCCGCCAGCTCGAGGAGCTGTGGGGCGGGGTCCGGGAGACGGGCCCGGACGGTCGTCGCCAGGTGCTGGATGTTGGTGAAGCGGACGACCTCGGGGGCCCCGCGCTCCACCTCCGGAGTGAACCGGCGAAGGGCCGCCGCCACCGCCTCGGGGACGATCGCATGCTCGGCCGCCGTCTTGGCGCCGGCGAGGAGGCTCTCCGCCAGCCGCTCGTCCTCGCCGTCGTCGGTCCCCCGCGGCGCCGAGCCGGCCATCGGCTGAGCCGTCACCTCGCGCCCCCGCCGCCGCACCAGCAGCTCCGGCGAGGCGCCCACGAAGGCTGTCCCGTCGTCCGCGGTGAAGAGGTAGGTGAAGCAGCTCGGGTAGGCGGCGCGGAGCGACCGCGCGACCGCGCCCGCGCTCAGCACGCCGTCCGCGTGCGCCAGCACCTCGCGGGCGAGGACGGCCTTGCCGGCAGCTCCCCGCCGGAGCCGCGACGCCAGCTGCTCCACCGCGGCCGTCCAGTCGGAGGGGGGCCGCACGGGCTCGAGCTCGAAGGCGCGCGCGCGGGGCGCCTGGAAGCCGGGGGTGCTCTCCAGCATGTCGTCTGCGCGCTCGCCGGCCGAGACCGCCAAAGTACGACCGCGCCTGCGCACCAGCGCGAGCAGCGGGACGCGGAGCAGGACGGGCGGAAACCCGGCCCAGGCCCCGGCCGGCCGCCGATCGGGCCGGAAGGCGAAGCCGGTCAGCGCGACGGCGTCCGGACCCAGGTCCGCCGCCGCGCGCCGCCACGCCCCGGCCGCCGCGTCCAGTGCGTCCGGCGCGGGCTCGACGGCCACCTCGAGCAACTTGCCGATTCCGAGCACGCTGGTCGCATCCGGCATCGGACGCTCGACCAGCGCCACCGGCTGGCCGGCGTCGCGCGCCGCGGTGGCAAGCTCGATGAGATCAGGTGAGCCGGCGAGCTCGCGGACCGTCACCGGGCGCGTTCGACGTGCTCCCTTGCGGCGCGCAGCAGCGTCCGCTGGAAATGGTGGCGGACAAGGGTGCCGCTCGCGTCGAGCAGCTGGTTGAAGAGCTCGAGCAGCTCCCGCTCGGCGGCCTGGGGGTCGCGGCCCTCGGCCTGGATGCGCTCGCGCACGTGGTGGTCGAAGAGCTGGACCGCCCGGCGGGAGGTGCGCTCGACCGCTTCCGCGTGCTCGCGGCCCAGCTCCATCAGGGCGGTCAGGGGCACCCCGGCTTCCAGCAGCCGCATGCCGGCCGCGAGCACCTCCAGATCCTGGGCCGGGTAGCGGGGCTCCCCGTCCTCGCCGGCCACCGGCAGCAGCAATCCCGCCTGCTCCAGCGTCCGCAGGAGCGGCGCCGCCACGCCGCTGCGCTGGGCCAGCTCCTCGAGCGAGAGCGTCTCCGGCGCCGGCGGATGTGTGATCGCCTCCACCAGGGCCTCGTCTGAAGCCTCAAGCTCTCCCTCGAGGAAGCGCCGGATGACGGTCAGGGTGAAGCCGCGCTGCTGGAGGTCGCGAATCCGCCGCAGGCGGTCGAGGTGCTCAGCCGAGTACCAGGTGACGCGCCCCTCCCGCCGGGGCGGGAAGAGGAGTCCCTTGCCCTGGTAGAAGCGGATGGTGTCGACGGCGACGCCGCCGGCGCGCGCCAACTCCTCGATCCGATACTCCACGAGTGATCACTCTAATCCTCGCCGAGGGATCAGCAGGATTGCCGGGTGCTCGGCCGGTCTCCCAGGCTGACCTGGAGATTGGTGGTGGAGCCGCCGCCGCGGGCGACCACGAAGGGCACGGTGTCGCCGGGGTTGCGCAGCTGGAGCACGCCGCCGAGGGTGTTGCCATTGTTGAGATCGACGCCGTCGACCTTCTCGATCACGTCCCCGGCCCTGATCCCACCCCGCTCGGCCGGGCTGCCGCTGATCGTTTTGCCGACGACGACGCCGTATCCGTTCACCGCCTGACCGTTCAGCAGCGCGTCCTGCAGCGACGTGTAGCAGATTCCGAGGTAGGGGTGGCCTGGCGGGCGGCCGGCCATCAGCGCCTCTGCGATGCGTTTGGCGACGCGGCTGGGAATGGCGAAGCCGATGCCGTTGGCCTGGGTGTCGCCGGCCGTGTTGATCCCGATCACCAGCCCCTGCGCGTCGGCCAGCGGTCCGCCCGAGTTGCCGGGGTTGATGGCGGCGTCGGTCTGGATCACGTCCGGCAGGTCCTCGGAAGGGGCGCCGGCGCCGCCGCCGACATTGCTGAGCGTCCGGTGCACGGCTGAGATGATCCCGCTCGTGACCGAGCCGGTCTGGCCCTCGGGATTGCCGATCGCCACCACCGCCTGGCCGACCTGGATCTTGGTCGAGTCGCCGAACTGGGCGAGCGGCAGGGAGTTGTCGGGAATCCGGATGACCGCGATGTCCTCCTGGGGGTCGGTGCCCTGGACCTCGGCCACGAAGTGGCGGCCATCGGGCATCAAGACCTGGACCTTCTGCGCACCGGCGACGACGTGGTTGTTGGTCAGCATCATGCTGCTGCCGCCCGCATGCGCGATCACGAAGCCGCTTCCCAGCCCGGATCCCCGGGCCGTGTTGACGATGACCTCGCCCACCGCCGGGCCCAGCGACTGGTTGACCCTGACCGCGTCGATGGCGCCGGCCGCGGCCGGGCCGGGCGTCGCCGGGTTGACCGGGATGACCGCGGTCGCCGCCGGGTGGCCGCTGGTCTGCGGCGAGGGACGGCGGGTGCCGACCTGCGCCTGGCAGGCGGTCAGGAGGAGCGTGCCCAGGATGGCGGCGGCGAGCGCGGGGCGCAGGATATGCGGCATTCCGACGTCTATATGTACAGGACCTTTCGAAGTCGGGTCCTGGAGCCAGCCCGCTCCGACGAAAACTGAAGCTCTCCTCTCTCCAAGGGGACTCCGGGTCGCATGGCCTTTGGGGTCCCTTTCTCTTTGCCGGGCCCCGGCTCGAATCAGCCGGAAGTCGACCAGTAGTAGATGCGGGCCACCCAGCCGGGATCGGCTCGGAAGGCGGCGGCGAAGCCCTGGACCGAGGCCACGTAGTCGCGGTCGTTGTTGTAGCGGTAGATGGCGCGGTCCATGTTGCCGGGCCCGCCCATCGCGCGCAGGTAGCGCGCGGCCGCCTCGATCGAGTCGCGCGGGCTCATCATGTCGCCGCCATTTCCGTAATCGCCCCAGGTTGCCGGCATGAACTGCATGGGCCCGATCGCCCCCGCCGAGGAGGGTCCGTTCAAACGCCCGAAGTCGCTCTCGATGTAGTTGATCGCGGCCAGGTAGGTCCAATCGATCGAGTGGCGGCTGCCCGAGTCGCGATAGAGGGCGTTCAGTTCCTCGACCGGCGCCGACACCTTGAAGTCGCGGTTGTGGCGGATGCGAATCATGGAGAGGTCGGTAACCCCGGCCGAGCGCCAGAGCGCTCGCAGGCCGTCGATGGCGGCCCGGATCGGGGTCAGCTGTGCCGGCGGCAGGAGGGGCTCGGTGGCGGCCTGCACCTGCTGGTCGACCGCCATCGCGTAGACCACGACCTGCTCGGTGCGCGCCGCGTCCCGGAAGCGGAAGGCGGCGTCCTCCAGCTGCAGCTGCTTGCGCGCGGCGAGCAGGACCTCGGGCGAGTCGGGCTGCGCCGAGAAGCGCTGCCGGTCGGCGGAGGCCTGGGCGAGCTGGGCCTCGGCCCCGGCCCACATCTGGGCGAGCGTCTCGGGCGAGGCCGGCCCCGTGGGGTCGATCGCCGCCCTGGCCGGCGCAGCCGCCGAGAGCGAGGCGAGCGAGGCGAGAGCCGCGAGGAGGGCGGCCGCGCGGGCCGGGCGCCGGTTCACGCGACGGTTATAGGCCACCCGGCACTGCAGTGCGGCTACGGGCTGTAAAGAAAGCCTCTCAGGCCGACTCCGCGGCCCGGATCGCCCGGTCGCTCTCGGCCGCCGGGACCAGGGGCAGGTCCTCGGGATAGGGATCGCCCTCCCGCGGCATCCGGAGCTCGACCGAGTCGAGCAGCGCGCTCACCTCGTCGCCGACCAGCTCGCCCTGGGCGGTGAGGGCCTCCACCGCCTGGTCGATGCCGGCCTGGTTCACGTACATCAGCCGCCAGTCGTCGATGTAGGCGGCTCCCATGACCTGGGCCACGATCCGGCGCGACGGTCCGCGCAGCACGGCGCTGGCGACGCTGCCGCTGCCGCCCAGCAGCCCGCCGCCCGAGGACGCCTCCTCGAAGCGGGAGATCAGCGCCTCGCCGATGTTGGCGGCGCGGCGCGAGAGGACCGGGTCGAGGGCATCCGGTCCCATGCCCCACACGCCGACCATGTGGCAGGCGATGTTGGTGGCCTGGATCAGGTCCATCGATACGCCCGACGAGTTCTCGCCGTAGAAGACCCGCTCCGAGGCGATGGCGCCCAGCGTGTGCCGCAGGTCGCCGGCGTAGTGCGAGCGGAAATGCGAGAACTGCTCCTCCTTCTCGAGGTTGCGGTGGTGCCCCAGCGAGCCCGCGCGCATCCGGATCGAGAGTCGCGCCGACGACTTCTCGGGCTCGAAGAACCGAGCCGCCACCGCGTGGCCGAGCTCGTGGCGCGCGATCGCGATCTTGTCGCGCTCGCTGTACTCGACGGGTTCTGCCAGCCCGGCTTCGACGTTGCCCATCGCCTCTCGGAGCTCCCGCCAGCCGAAGAATTGGCGGCCCTCCTCGAAGGCGTACATCAGGGCCAGCGAGAGGACCTGGTCGATCATCGCCGGCGAGTAGCCGTCGGTGACCCGGGCGAACTCCTCGCGCCGGTGCGGCGTGTCCAGCTCGGGGTCGTGCGCCTTCTTGTCGAAGTAGAGGGCGGCGATGTCCTTGCGGTCCTCGCGGGTCGGCATCCGGAAGGTGATGGTCCGGCCGAAGCGCCCGGGCCGGGTCACCGCCTCGTCGAGGACGGCGGGGCGGTTGGTCGCCCCCATGAAGAAGAGGTTGTAGCGGGGCGGCCGCAGTGGCGGCACGCGCAGGCCCATGCTCGATCCGTTGATCCGGATCTCGCGGGGGAGGAAGAGCCCGTCGAGGGTGACGTTGACGAAGCGGCGGAAGGTCTTCTTCAAGAGGCCCGGGTTGTCGACGCCGTCCATCAGCACGAGCAGGGTGTTGAGGCCGAGCTGGCCGCCCCCGAACATGCCGCCGAGGCCGCCCATGCCGCCGCCGCCGCCCATCCCGGCGCGCCGGTTGCCGAGCGCGTCGAACTCGTCGATGAAGATCGCGCAGCCGCCCCAGCGCTTGGCCTGCTTTTTGGCGGCGCGGATCATCATGAAGACCGACACCATGTCCATGCCGATGAACATCCCCGAGAAGGCGGAGCCGGAGGTGATGATGATCGGCATGTGGAGGCTGGTCGCGATGCCCTTGGCCAGCATCGTCTTGCCGGTGCCCGGAGGCCCCACGAAGAGCACCCCCTTCTCGCGCTTGCCGCCCGCCTTCACATAGGAGCGACCCTGCTCCATCAGGCGCAGGATGCGCATCATCTCGACCACGGCCGACTTCTGGCCCCGCACGTCCTCGACCGCCACGCCGTAGTTGGCGTCGCCCGGCGAGAGCGTCTCCCGGCCCATCCGGCCGAAGAGCAGGAAGGGACCGAAGAAGATCGCGAAGTTGGCGAGCATGAGCACCGCGAACTGGGCGACGAAGAGGAAGACGTTGAGGAGCAGGCTCGGCAGCATGACCAGCGCGTCGCCGGGCTGAATGCCGAACAGGAAGAAGGCCCCGCCCAGGTACGCCGTGGCCAGGACCAGGACGGTGACGATGCGCCGCCAGAAGATGTAGCGGTTGGTCTCGACCGTGCGGATCTCCGGGTCCTTCTCCTCGCCGATCCGCTCGGTGAGCACCAGGTAGCGCTTGACCCAGCTGGCAAGGCCCCGGACCAGCAGCATGGCGAGCACCGCGTAGACCAGCGCCCAGCCCCACTCGTAGTGGAGGACGAAGGTCGCCCAGAGGAAGCTGAGCATGCCGAGGAACAGGCCGAAGAGCCAGACGAAGATCACAGTGCGGCCACTATACCCCCGGGGTCGCGGGGGGCCGGTCAGGAAGGTGTAATCGCCGCGGCAGCATGCACAGGAAGACGGCGACGCCCATTCCGAGCACGGCCACCAGGTCGCCCGGACTGTACGCCTGGGGGAAGAGCCGGCCCAGGGCGCCGGGCAGCGTGATCCAGTCTCCGAGCCATTCCAGCCGGGTGTTGTGGCCGGCGATCACGTACTGGCCCCAGACGCCGTGCTCGAGCAGGGCGCGGGGGCCGCGATCGGCAAGCCATCTCGGCACCGGCATGTGGCCGAGATTGGCCGCGACCACCACCAGGTTCATCGCCATCCCGGCCGCCACCACGATGATCCCCGGCGCCCGGTGGTGGTGCCACACGGTCCAGGCGACCAGGGCGGTCAGGGCCAGCGTGTAGGTGGCGGGGGCGATCCAGGTGTTGGCCAGCGGCGCGTAGAGCACGTTGACCTCGCGGGCGGCGTACGCGACCAGGACGACCAGTGGCCACCGGAACCTGATCTCGGCCAGGCGGGTGAGCCGGCCGCCGGCGGCGAGCGCGGCGACCATGCCGGCCAGCCCGCCGAGGAGGAGGAGCAACCTATCCGGGCCGGGAGGCGATCCTGGCCGCGGCCCCGGCCAGCACCCGGACCCCGTTGGCAAACGCCGCTTCGTCGATCCGGAAGGTGGGGGAGTGGTGCGCGGGCGCGGTCTCCGCGTCCGGGGGCCGCGCCCCGATCATGAAGTAGCAGCCAGGAATCCGGGTGAGGAACTCGGCCATGTCGTCGCTGACCGTGAGGGGCCGACCCAGGTGCCGCATCCGGTCGCCGAGAAGCTCGTCCGCGACCTCGGTCACCGTTGCCGTCACGTTGGGGTCGTTGTAGAGCGGCACCGTTCCGAAGTTGATGCCCAGGCTGGACGAAACCTCGAACTCGCTGTCCGCCTCCAGCAGCAGATCGCGCAGGCGCTTCAGCGCCTCCTCCCGGAACTCGGGCGTGAAGGTGCGAACGCTTCCGCGCACGCGCACGCTGCGCGGGACTATGTTCCAGGCCCCGTCGGTGCGGATGTCGCCGACGGTGGTGTGGCACTCGACGCCCTCGAAGACCAGGCCCTCGACGATGCCGCCCAGGCGCTCGAGCACGAAGGCCTGGGCGGCGATCACGTTGCCTGCGCGCTTCATGACGCCGCCGTGCCCGCCCGGACCCCGCACATCGATCTCGAAGAAGTCGGAGCCCGACCACTGCAGCCCGGGCCGGGCGAGCACGAAGCCGGAGTCGCCGGGGGCCCAGACGTGGAGCCCGAGCGAGGCCTTGGGGTCGTACCGGTCGAGCAGCCCGCGCGCCAGCATCTCCTTGGCGCCGGCGACGATCTCCTCGGCCGGCTGGAAGACGAAGAGAAAGGATCCGCCGATCCGGCCGGCGTTCTCGGCCAGGGTCCGCGCGACGCCGAGCATGATGGACGCGTGCGCGTCGTGCCCGCACGCGTGCATCCGCCCCTCGGAGGTGGATGCGAACTCGACGCCGGAGTCCTCCAGGATCGGCAGGGCGTCGATGTCGGCTCGCAAAAGGACGGTCTGCCCGGGCCGGCCGGTGTCGAGGAAGGCGACGGCGCCGGTGGCGGTGGGGCACTCGTCCACCCGCAGCCCGAGCGCGGACAGGCGGTCGCGGATGAACGCGCTGGTGTTGCTCTCCTCCCAGCTGACCTCGGGATGCCGGTGCAGGTGGCGGCGGGTCTCGATGACCTCGTCCAGGACTTCTTCCGACGGGCGGGGCAGCTCCATGGGCGATCTGAGCCTAGACGATGGTGCCCAGGCTGTATCCGCGGGCGGTCGAGAGAAGCAGCTTCTCGCCGAGGCCCGCCTCCAGCTCGTCCAGCTTCCGGCGCAGCGTCAGGAGCGCGCTGTGCACGGTCGAGCGGGCGGCGTCCGGGCGGAAGAGGCCGGCGCTGATCAGGTCCGAGGCGGTCGCCGGCTTCGAGCCCTGGGCGAGGAACACGATCAGCGATGTCTGCTGAGGCGTGAGCCGGACCGAGCGCTCGGCGACCGCCATCGTGCGCTTGGTGGGGTCGAACTCGAGCCGGCCGAAGATGTAGGACCCGCCCCGGCCGGTGCCGCCCTCGGTGAGCCGGGCCGCCAGGTCGGAGTAGATGTGGGCCATGGGCACGTTGCCCTTGACGAAGTAGCTGCTGGCGCCCAGCTCGTAGGCGCGGCGGATCGCGGCCGAGCTGACCTGCGCCGCCGAGAGGACGATCACCGGCAGCCCGGGATGGTGCTGGCGGATCCAGCGCAGCAGCTCGAATCCGGACTCCTCGCCTTCGTCGAGGACGAGGTCCAGCAGCACGGCCGCCATCCGCTCCCGGCTCAGCAGGTCCATGGCCGCCTCCGCCGAGCCGGCCACCTTGGGCTGGTAGCCCAAGTCGTTGAGGTCCAGCTGCAGCTGCATCTGCATCGGCACCTCGTCCTCCACCACGAGGACGCGGGAGCCGAGGACGTCCGCCGGCCGGTAGACCTCGAGGCCGGGAGGCAGGGGTGGTAAAACTGGAGGCCGATTCCGCAGCATCAGGCGGGTAGCATGAGGCCGCACCGCGGAAAGCGCAATGATGCCTTGGGAAAAGCAAGGCATTTAACAGCAATTAACGGGTAATTCACTTTTGTTTCTGCGACCGGCGCGATACTTGCGCTGTCTCGGAGGGGGAGGGCGCAAAGACCCTGTGGGAACTCACCCAAAAAATTACGAGAGAGAAGGAAGGATAGGAAAGTGACCTGGAAGACCCGGATGCTGGCGTTCGCGATGGCCGCTTCGACCCTCGCCGTGCTCGCCCTGGCGAGCGGTGCCGACTGGTTCGGCGGACGCGACTGGTAGCCCCAAACCGCCAATAGCTCTTTTACTGCTCCCCGCGGCGATTCCGCCACCGTCGGATCGCCACGGGGAGCAGCGCGTATAGATCGGCTCGATCCACCGCCTTGCTCATGTAGCCGACGACATCGGGATCCTCGGTCCCCGACGGAAAGACCGGATATGCCGTATAGAAGATCACCGGCAGCGGCATCCCCTGTGAGCGCAGCTCCGAGAGCAGCGCCCAGCCGTCCATCGGTTCCGGAAGCATGAGGTCGATGATCGCCACCTCCGGCCGGGCCGACTTCGCGACCTCGAGCGCCTCGACCGCGTCCTGGGCCAGCGCGACCTGGTATCCGAGCATCCGGAGGTCGGTTTCCAGGATCACGCGCCAGGCGCGCTCGTCATCCACGACCAGGACCCTGGCACCGATCAGATCTGAGGGTGGCGGCTCGATCGGTTTCGGTGGCGTAAAGGGCATCCCGATCGGGCAGTATATCGGCGGTCCATGGCGCAAACCTTGAATTACCGCCCAAGAGCCACCAGCCGGCGCGACATCATCGCCGCGCTGCGAGCCTGCTCCACCGAGGCCGACGTGGTGCAGGTGCTCTTCCAGGGCCTGAGCCCCCAGTACGGCTACGACGTGGTCTCGCTCCAGGTGCTCGAGCGCGAGGGCTGGTACCACGCGACCGCGGTCGACGCCGGCCTGCTCCAGGACATCCGGCGCCGGCGCCTCGACGAGACGCCGTGGGGTCCCTACTACCTGGAGGGCGAGACCAGTGTCTACCAGGTGCCGATGGCGCCGGTGGGCCTCAACCCCTCCCGCGGCCTGGGCGCCCGGCGCACCCCGCAGACCGTCATCTTCGTGCCCATCGAGCACGGCCGCATGGTCACCGGCGCCGTCCTCTACCAGACCTACGAGCGGCGCGATCCCTCGCAGGGCGAGCTGGAGGCGCTGAAGGAGATCCACCGCCACCTCGGCGTGGTGGTCGCCAACGCCTACCTCAACGAGCTCACCCGGAACCAGGCGGTCCGCCTCTCCGCCCTCAACGCGATCGCGCGAGCCCTGGCCTCGACGCTCGAGGAGGAGAGCGTGGTCGCCGCGCTCCAGGCGGCGATCGCGCCCCTGCTACCGGTTGACGTGGTCGAGCTGGTCGTCGACGAGGACGACGGCACCGGCCGCCTCCACGTGCTGCGGGCGGGAACGCGGCAGACCAGCACGCGGCTGCCCGCGGGCTCGCCGCGCATCGCGGTCGCCCATCGCGTCATGGGTTCGGGCGAGACGCACCTCCAGGTGGAGGGCGAGGGGTCGTACGCGTCCGGCATCTGGGTGCCGATCCACGAGGGTGGCGCGGTGCGCGCCGTGCTCTCGATCCATCACCGCCAGCCGCACGCCTACGAGGAGTCGAGCGTCACCTTCCTGACCCAGGTCGCGGACGAGGTGGCGCTGGCTCTGCGAACCGCTCGCAGCTACGACGCCTTGCAGTCGGAGCGGCGCCGGCTGGAGGTCGTCAACGCCGTCGGCCGCCGGCTCGCCTCCTCGCTCGACCGCTGGTCGATCATGCGCACCCTGCGCGAGGAGCTCGCCCGCCATCTGCACTTCGACAGCTTTGCCCTGGCCACGATCAAGGAGGGCGCGGATGGCCCGATGGCCGAGGGGTATACGTACATCTCGGGTCAGGAGGAGGAGGTCTACACCGTCCCCCTGGCTGCCGCCGGCCCCTCCCGGGAGGCGTACGAGACGGGCCGGCCGGTCCTGGTCCGCCGCTCGCGGTGGGCCAAGGAGGTGGAGGCGCAGCGCCCCGCCCCCGAGCGCCTGATCCGAGGCGAGGGCGCGATCCACTATGTCGGCCGCGCCACCGGCGAGTCCAGCCGCGTCGTCTCCCGGTCGCTGGTCTGGGTGCCGGTTCGCCACGGCGACCACATCTCGGCCCTCCTCTCCCTGCAGTCGTACCGCGCCGACGCCTTCAACGACTGGCACGTCCAGCTGCTGCAGGACGTCGGCGCTCATGTCAGCCTGGCGCTCGCCAACGCCGAGCACTTCGCGGCCGCGCAGACCGAGCGCCGGCGCCTGGAGGCCCTGCACGTGCTCGAGCTGGGCGTCGCCGGCTCCAGCGACGAGCGCGAGATCGCGGAGGCGGTGTTCACCGGCATCCGGGGCTACATCCAGGATGCCAACGTGGTCCTCGCCTTTCTCGACCAGGCCGGCCAGCTGACCGGCTACGGCTCCGAGGATGAGGTCACCCTCACCCTCGACGCCAAGCCGCCCGAGCGCAGCACCTACTTCCGGCGTGTCCAGGAGTCGGGCAGCACGATCGTCGAGCGGGTCCCCGACCACCTGATGCAGGCCAAGGGCTACGGGTGGCGGGGGCTGCACGACAACCGGATGCCGCGGCAGGTGATCTGGGTCCCGATCGCGCAGGACCAGCGAGTCATCGCCGCCCTGTCGGTGCAGCGCATCGAGGACCGGGGCTTCAGCCCTGACGAGGTGACGCTGGTCGAGAGCGCGGCGCCCGTGGTCGGCATCGCGCTGCGGACGGTGCGCCTGCACCGGGCCAACGAGATGGCGCTGGCCCACTCCGTCCGCATGCAGGAGGTGGCCGGGCTCGCCGGCCACGACCTCGACAGCGTGGTTCGCAGCATCGCCGAGCAGTCGAGGACCATGCTGGCGGCGAGCGGCGCCGCCTGCTGGGCGATCGACGCCGAGGGCCGCACCGGCGCGCAGGCCTACAGCGGCGACGGCACCGCGCTCAAGGTGCTCGAGTGGGCCGGGCGCCGCGCCGACGGAGTCTGGGCCGACCCCCCGCGCTCGACCATGACCGGCACCGAGGGCGACATCGAGTGGGCCCTCATTCCCCTCTGGTACGCGGACGTGCTGGTGGGCGCGCTCGGCTCGGTGCATCCGGGCGGCGCCATGGAGCAGCCCGGCTCGGGCCCGGCCGACTTCGCGCGCCACGCCGCCATCGCGATCGAGAACTCCCGCCTGGCCGCGGAGACGCGCGACCGCATCCGGACCCTGGAGGCGGTCGCGGCCTTCACCGAGATCGACATCACTCAACCGGCGCGCACGCGCGAGGAGATGGCTCACCTGGTCGAGCGAGCGCTGGCCGCCGCCCGCGGCTCGCTCTGGCTGCTCGAGGAGGACGAGCTGGTCCGCGTCGGCGGCGATCAGCGCGCGACTCCCGCCGACGCCGAAGGTTTGGCCCGGGACCTCCGCCACGAGGAGCCGCCGGCGCGCGTGCAGGCGCTGCTGCTCACGCTGGGCGGCGGCCCCGACGCCGTGGCCACGCCCGTGCTCGTCGACGGCCGGCTGGGCGGGCTGATCGTTGCCGACGGCTCCGTCGGCTCCCGGGTCGAGACCCGCCGCCTGGTCTCGGTGCTGGCCGGCCAGGCCGGCGTCGTGCTCGGCCGCCTGCGCCTGGTCGACGCCCTGGACCGGGAGCGCCGGATGATGGACGCGATCCTGCGTCACTCGCCGGTCGGCGTCATCCTCGAGGACCCGGAGAGCCGCGTCATGTTCGCCAACCCGGAGGCCGAGCAGCTCTACGGCATGACCGCCGAGGCGATGGTCGGCCGCGAGCTGGAGTCGATCCTGGAGGAGGCCGGCACCGCGGTCCAGTACGACGTGGACGACGAGCCCGGCGCCCCAAGGGTGCTGCGCCTGGCCGATCCGGAGCGCATCATCGAGATCCGCCGGGTCGCCATTCCCGGAGGTCCCGGGCAGCCCCCCCGCAGCCTCACTCTGCACGAGGACGTGACGCGGGAGCGCCAGGCGCTGGAGGCCAAGGACCTGATGCTGCGCGCCATCGGCCACGAGGTCAGGAGCCCGGCCGCCGCCATGCGCTCCACGCTGGCCGGCATCCTGCAGTGGCAGAACGTGATGGACCCCGAGCAGCGGGGCGCGCTCCTGACCGAGGCCTACGAGATGTCCGACCGGCTCCTGAGCCTGGTCGAGGGCCAGCTCATCATCTCGAAGCTGGAGACCCGGCGGTTCGAGCCGAACGCCTCGGCCGTCCACCTGGCGACCTCGATCGACCACGTGATGACGGTCCTCCACCACCGCTACGGGGAGCGCAGCCAGCGGGTCGACTTCACGATCCCGCCCGACCTGCCGGCCGCCTTCTGCGAGCCCACCCACCTCGACCAGGTGCTGACCAACCTGGTCGGCAACGCGCTCGAGTACACCTCGGCCCGGGTCAAGGTCTCGGCCAGGAGGCTCGACCGCGGCTGGCTCGAGGTCACGGTCTCCGATGAGGGCCAGGGCCTGCCCCCTGAGCGCGTGGAATCGCTCTTCCGGAAGACCGCGCTGGCCGGGCAGAACCGGGCCCGGGGCGGCCTCGGGCTGGGCCTCTACTTCTGCCGCCTGGTGGTGGAGCGATCCTTCGGCGGCCGGATCTGGCTGGCCGCAACCGGGCGGACGGGCACGACCTTCAAGTTCACCGTCCAGGCGGCCATGGAAGCCGAGCGGCCGCAGGCGCAGCAGGCAGCCGGCTCGGGGTGAGCGAGGCGGGGCCCCGGCTGTGGGCGCGCGTCGGCGGTGGCCTGGAGGCGATCGAGACCGGCGAGCGCCACGGCCCGGTCGATCCCGACATGCCCCCGCCCGGCCGCGTCGAGTGGAAGCCGCTCACGATGGGCGGACGCCTGGTCGGATGGACCGACGGCGCGGCCACCCCCACGCTGGCCCGCGTGGCGGCCGAACAGGGAGAGCGGCTGGAGCGCGAGCGCCGCGGCCACCTGCTGGGCCGCCTCGGCCACAAGCTGCGTTCGGCCGTGCTCTCCCTCCAGGAGTCGGCGCGGCAGGCGGCCTTCGGCCGGCCCGAGCTCCTGGAGAAGCTGTACGAGCAGGCGCAGGAGGTGGGCCGGCGAGCCGCCGCATTGGAGGCGGCGGCGCTCGAGCCCAAGGACAGCGCGCGCTCGGTGGTGCTGGCCGCGGTGCTCAACACCTCGGCGCCCGAGGCGCACAACCAGATGCCGCCCGAGGCGGTGGTGCGGGCGCCCGAGCCCGTCCTCTACGAGGCCATGGCGCGCGCCTACGAGTGGATGGGCGGCCCCGGCGTCAGGATCAGCGGGGAGCGAGTGGAGCGCTGGTGGAAGGTGTCCCTCGAACAGGGCCCGGATCCCCAGCCGATCGCCGCTTACGAGCTTGGCGAGCCGCTGGTGCGCCTGCTCGTCGACATTCACTGCCAGGGTTGGCTGGATGCGCAGCCGGGGCGCGCCGTCCTCTGGCTGCCCGCCGCCTAGAAGCCCGGTCCCGGCGAAACGCCTTCCGGGAGACGTCCCGGCCATCCGTGGAGAATTGGCCGGTGACCACCGTCCGCAGGGTCCTGGCCGCCAATCCCGGTCCCTACACCGGCCCCGGCACCAACACCTGGATCGTCGGCGAGGACCCGGTGGTGGCCGTGATCGACCCCGGTCCGGATGACCAGCCGCATCTGGAGACCATCCTGGCTCGGCTCGGAGGCACACCGGTGGGCGCCATCCTGGTCACGCACTCGCACGCCGACCACCTGCCGCTCGCTGCGCGCCTCGCCGAGCGCACGGGCGCCCGGGTCCTGCGCTGGCCCGAGCTGGCCGACGGCGACGTGGTCCGCGTCGGCCGGCTGAGCCTCACCGCGCTCTTCACCCCCGGCCATGCCCCGGATCATGTCGCCTTCTGGCACGAGGAGGACCGGGTGCTCTTCACGGGCGACCTGATCCTTGGCCGGGGCAGCTCGATGGTGACCTATCCCGAGGGCGACGTCGCCGCCTACCTGCGCTCGCTCGAGCGCGTCGCCGAGCTCGAGCCCCGGATGCTCTTTCCCGGCCACTGGGACCCGGTCGACGAGGCGGCGGCCAAGATCGCCGAGTACCGGACCCACCGCCTCCAGCGCGAGCGCCAGGTGGTGGAGGCCATGGAGCGCGGTCCCGGCACCGCCGAGGAGCTGACGCGCCGGGTCTACGCGAGCGAGGTCGGCGACAGCTCGCCGCTGCTGCGCGCGGCCGAGATGACGCTGCGCGCCCACCTGCGCAAGCTGGTCGACGAGGGTCGCGCCGAGGTCACGGCCGGTTCTGGCGGTGAAACCTACCGGCTGGTGGGCTGAGGGGACTCAGCGGCGTCCCCGCCAGTCGTCGCGGGGCGAACCCGGCCAGCCGGCGGGCAGCGGCCCCGGATCGGCGGGCGCGCCCGACAGCCAGGGCATGGGGTCGACCGGGACGCCGCCCCACCGGATCTCGAAATGCAGGTGGGGCCCGGTCGAGTTGCCGGTGCTGCCGACGTAGCCGATGACGTCGCCCGCCCGGACCGGCTGGCCCCAGGCGACGGCGGTGCGAACCATGTGCCCGTAGACCGTGGAGAGGCCGCCCGGCTCCTGGATGAGGACGTGGTTGCCGTAGCGGTCGGCATCCTGGAAGGGATAGGCGAGACCGCTGCCGGCGGCCCGGATGGGCGTTCCCTGCGGCATCGCCAGGTCGAGTCCGGTGTGGAATCCGCCCGGGCATTCGCCGGCCGGGCGTTCGAGCTCGAAGTTGGTGCAGCCGTACGGCTGAGTCAGCACGTAGCCGGTGAGCGGCCAGCGCTCCCGCGGAGTGCCGGAGTAGGCGGGACCGGCGGGGGCGGGCAGGACCGCCAGCCACTGCTGCACGCCGATCACGAAGTGGCGGCCGGGGTCGTTCTCGCCCGGTGTGCGGTCGGGCGTGGCGGTTGGCGGGCCCGCGGCCACCGCGAGAAGGGGCGCGGCGATGGCGGCGAGCAGGAGTTGGCGGCGCAAGCTCGTGGGTATGGTAGGTCGGTGATCGCGATCAGCAGCCTTCCGGCGGCCGGCCTCGAGGCGTGGCTGGGCGAGCGCGGGCAGCCTGCCTACCGCGCCCAGCAGGTGCGCTCCTGGCTGGCGCGGGGGGCCGCGTCGTTCGAGGCGATGACCGACCTCCCGGCCGCGCTCCGCGTCGACCTGGCGGCGGCCTTCCGGGTCAGCTCGCTGGAGGAGATCGCGCGGTCGGAGGTGGACGGCGACCAGACGACCAAGCTCCTCTACCGGCTGGACGGCGGCTACACGGTCGAGGCGGTGATCATGCGGTACGCGCGCCGCTCCACCCTCTGCATCTCCTCGCAGGTCGGATGCCCGATCGGCTGTCCCTTCTGCGCCACCGGGCAGGGTCCTTTCGGCCGCAACCTCAAGGCGCACGAGATCGTCGACCAGGCTCTCGACGCCAACCGGATTCTGCTCGGCGAGGGCCGGCGGCTCACGCACGTCGTCTTCATGGGCATGGGTGAGCCGCTCGCCAACTACGACCAGGTGATGGAGTCCGTGCGCGGCATCGCCGACCCGGGGCTTCTGGGCATCTCCCCGCGCCGAATCACCATCTCGACCTCGGGCCTGGTCTCGAGGATGGAGCGGCTGGCCGGGGAGGGGCTGCCCTTCACGCTCGCGATCTCGCTGCACGCCGCGCGCGACGAGCTCCGCGACGTCCTGGTCCCGGTCAACCGCAAGCATCCACTGGCCGAGCTGGTCGCCGCCGCGCGCGATTTCGCGGAGAGGACGGGGCGGCGGGTGTCCTACGAGTACGTGCTCCTGGCCGGCGTCAACGACAGCGAGCGGGACGCACGCGAGCTCGGCCGGCTGCTCGACCGCCGCCTCTCCCACGTCAACCTGATCCCGTTCAACCCGGTGTCGGGGACGTCCTACGCGGCCCCCTCCGAGGCGGCCATCGCGCGCTTTGCGGCGCAGGTCGCCGCCACCGGTCTTAACGTCACCGTGCGCGACACCAAGGGCCGGTCGGGCGACGCCGCTTGCGGCCAGCTGCGGCAGCGGCTGCTGGCCTCGGCCTGAGGCGGGTCCGGGAAGCGGAAAGCCAATCCCCCCGACCCTGGCTGCGCCGTTTGCTTATAGCAGGACTATCAGCTAATATGAGCTGTCATGGGATATGGAATTGGTGGGCTGATAGTCCTGATCGTGGTCGTGGTGATCCTCCTCAAGCTCCTGGGCGTGATCTGACCGGATAGCCGGCCAGCTCTCCCCGGAGGCTGGCCTTTGCGTTCGCCCCGGCTTTGGGCCGTAGTAGCCTGCGCCGAGCGGTGGGGAGGCTCTACGCCGGGGCGAGCGGCTTCAGCTACCCGGCGTGGCGCGGCGTCTTCTACCCGGCCGGCCTGCCCGCCTCGCGCATGTTCGCCCACTACTCGGAGCGGCTGAACGGCGTGGAGCTGAACGGAAGCTTCTACCGCACGCCCTCGCCCGCTGCGCTGCAGAAATGGCGCCGCGAGGCGCCGGCCGGGTTCCGGTTCTGCTTCAAGGCCCACCGGGGCCTGACCTACTCCGGCGAGGCCTTCGACAAGGTTGGCCTGGCCGCCATCGTCGGCCCGCAGCTGCGAGTCCTGGGCGAATCCCTCGGACCGGTGCTTCTGCAGTGGCCGCCCACCCGCCGGAGGGCCCCCGAACTCCTGGATGCCCTGCTCGAGGCGCTCGCCCTGCCGGCGGCGGTCGAGTTCCGCGAGCCCTCCTGGTACGACGGCTCGGTCTACGCCGTGCTCAGGCGGCGAGGTGCGGCGCTGGTCGTGACCGACGAGGAGAAGTGGCCGATGGCCCCCTCAGTCGAGACCGCCGGCTTCTCCTACTACCGCCTGCGCCGCGACTACACCGCCGCGGAGCTGCAGCCCTGGGCCGAGCGGCTGCGCGCGGAGGCGCAGACGCGCGAGGTGCACGTCTACTTCAAGCACGAGCCGCAGGCCCCGGGCCGAGCCCTCCAGGTCCTAGGCCGCGGGCCGGCGGACACCGCCTGACGCCGCCCCGCTCAGGCGACCGCCTGCTGTGCCGGCTCGTCCTCCGGCTCTCGAGGCCGCCGGCGGCTGATCAGGAGCGGGATCGCGACCACCGCCACGGCGACCATCAGGAGGCCCGCCCACTGCGCCTGCCGCAGGCCGAGGAACAGCGAATCCTCGCGGAGGAAGCTGAGGAGTGTGCGGCCGGCGGCGTAGAGGCCGAGCCAGCCCAGCCCGACCACGCCGGCCGGCAGGCGCGCCTTCATCCGGGCGTAGAGCGGGAGGCCCGCTGCGAGCAGCACCAGGCACCAGATCAGCTCGTACGCAACCTCGGGGTGCACGACCCGTCCCGGCTGCCCCAGGGTGTGCTGGTTGATGTAGTCGACACCCCAGGGCAGCGTGGTCGAGATGGCGTGGTGCTCGCCGTTGATGATGTCGCCGATGCGGCCGATCGCAAAGCCGATCGCGTTGGCTGGACCGGCGGCGTCGATCACCCTCAGGAAGTCGAGGTGGTTGCGACGCGACCAGAGCCAGCCGCCAACCAGGGCGCCGAAGATGCCGCCCCACTGGCTGATGCCGCCCTCGTTCAGCGCCAGGACCCGGTACCAGGGCCCATGGACGAACTGCTGGTAGTTCTCCCAGACGTAGAGCAGGCGGGCGCCGAGCAGGCCCACCACCACCATCCAGACGGCCATGTCGTACACCTGCTCCGACGTGATCCCGTCCCGGGCGAGCAGCCAGGCGGCAAGCCGGGCGGCGGCGATGATCCCGAGCACGCTGAAGACGCCGTGCCAGGTGATGAGCGCGGGCCCCAGCTGGAGCACGTTGGGATCGAGGTCGATCGTGATGGTGGCGAACATCGGCGCTAGCAGGCTACAGAAGCCGGTCGATTCGCCGGAGCGCCTCCTGCCGGGGCAGGAGCGCCAGGGTCCAGTGAATCGGGGGTGAGATCGTCTTCCCGGTCACCGCCAGGCGGAGCGGCTTGAAGAGGGCGTTCGGCTTCCACGTGTTCTCTTCAAGCACGCGCTTGAGGGCGATCTCGATGGGCTCGGCGTCCCAGGCGACGCCGTCTAGGGCGGCCCGCCCCGCGCGCAGCCGCGCCACGTCGTCGGCGCCCAGCTCGGGCGGCGGGGGCTCGCTCCAAAGGTACTCCAGCAGCTCGCCAGCCTCGGACAGACGGGGCAGCCGCTCCTGGAGCGCCGGCACCGCCCGCAGCACCATCTCGGCGGGCAGCTGCGGCAGAAATGGCCGCAGACGCTCGGCCAGCTCCGGCTCCGAGAGGCGCCGGATGTACTGGCCGTTGAGCCAGTCGAGCTTCTGCCAGTCGAACATCGCCGGTGAGCGCTGCACCCGAGCCAGGTCGAAGGCCTGCTCGAGCTCCTCCAGGCTGAAGATCTCCCGCTCGCTGCCCGGGTTCCAGCCCAGCAGCGCCAGGTAGTTGACCATCGCCTCGGGCAGGTAGCCGCGCTCGCGGTAGAGCTCGAGCCGCGCCTCCGGGTGCTTGCGCTTGCTGAGCTTGGCCCGGTCCTGCCCGACGATCACCGGCAGGTGCGCGTAGAGCGGGGGCTCGGCGCCGAGCGCTTGCAGCAGCAGCAGCTGACGGGGCGTGTTGGAAAGGTGCTCCTCGCCCCGAAAGACGTGGGTGATCTCCATCGCCACGTCGTCGACCGCGACGCAGAAGTTGTAGAGGGGGGTGGCGTCGGCGCGCATCACGATGAAGTCGTCGAGGTCCGCGAGGTCGAAGCTGACGCGGCCCCGAATCGCGTCTTCCCAGGCGACGGTGCCCTCGACCGGCGTCTTGAAGCGCACCGTGAAGTCGACCCGGCCGGGCGGCGCCGCCACCAGGTCCCGGCACCGCCGGGAGTAGCGGTACGGTCGCTTCTCGCGCTCGGCCGCCTCGCGCTCCGCCTGCAGCTCCTCTCGAGTGCAGTAGCAGCGGTAGGCGTGGCCGGCCGCGATCAGGGCGGCTGCCCGCTCCCGGTAGAGATCCATCCGCTCGCTCTGCCGGTAGGGCCCGAGCGGACCGCCCACGTCGGGTCCCTCCTCCCAGTCAAGCCCGAGCCAGCGCAGGCCGTCGTAGACGCCCTGCTCGAACTCCGGCCGGTTGCGCTCGACGTCCGTGTCCTCCAGTCGCAGCACGAAGACGCCGCGGTGGCGGCGGGCGAAGAGCTGGTTGTAGAGGGCGGTCCGGGCGCTGCCCAGGTGAACGAACCCGGTCGGGCTGGGCGCCATCCGCACCCGAACGGGGCGGTCGGTCATCGTCGAGCCCCTATCGTACTGGGGCGATGGAGGGTCTCCTGGTGCTCAACGGCGGCGAGGAGTTCCAGCCCGGGAACGAGCCGCAGGACGAGCTGCTGGTCGAAGCCGCGGGTGGGGGACCGGCACTCATCCTGCCCACCGCGGCCGCGCGTCAGCGGCCGGACCTGGCGGTCGCCACCGCCGTGCGCTGGTTCGCCAGGCTCGGACTCGAGGTGATCGAGCTGCCGGTGCTCCGCCGCACCGACGCCAACAGCGAGCGGCTCGCCCTCCAGGCGGGCCAGGCATCCTTCTTCTACCTGGTCGGCGGCGATCCCGGGCACACCGTCAAGACCCTGAACGGGACCATTGTCTGGCAGGCGATTCTGGCGGCCTGGCGGCGAGGCGCGGCCCTGGCCGGCTCCTCGGCCGGCGCCATGGCCCTTGGCCAGGTGACC
This sequence comes from uncultured Actinomycetes bacterium, assembly GCA_964383855.1. Lineage (GTDB taxonomy): Bacteria > Chloroflexota > Dormibacteria > Dormibacterales > Dormibacteraceae > CAZHAC01. The sequence goes on from CAYLIP010000015.1 coordinate 27,336, forward strand.
CTGGTGATGGCCAGGTGGCCCCAGCACCAGGTGCGGCGCGCGGTGCCGGCGCTGGGCGTGGTGCCGGAGACGGCTGTCCTTCCGCACTACGAGCGTTTCGGCCACACCTGGGAGGAGTCGCCGATCGAGGACGCGCCGGCGGGCCTGGTCCGGCTCGGAGTCGATGAGAAGACGGCGGCGGTCTGGGACGGCCAGCGCTGGACCGCCCTGGGCGCCGGCTCGGTCACCGTCGACGGCCGCGCCTTCTCCGGCGGCGCCGCCGTCGAGGGCGTACCGGAGCCGGCGCGGTGACCGAGCGCGACCGGCTCCTGATCGTCAACCAGGGAGCGGGATCAGTCGACGACACCCTGATGGACCGGCTGCGCCGCGAGTTCGCCGGCTACCGGGAGCTGCCGTTCCCGCCCGATCACGACTTCCCCCGGAAGCTGCGCCCGAACTCGGTGGTCGTGGCCTGCGGCGGCGATGGGACGATCGCCGCCGTCGCCCGGGCCCTGGCGGGCAGCGGGCACGTTCTCGGAATCCTGGCCATGGGAACCTTCAACAACTTCGCCCGCGGTCTCGGCCTGCCCACCGACATCGAGGATGCGATCGCGGTCATCAAGACGGGCGAGGCCCGGCCGGTCACCCTGGGCAGGGCAAACGGCGCCGAGTTCCTGGAGGCGGCCAGCATCGGCTTCTTTGGCGACACCATCGCGCTCGGCGAGGCGGCCAAGGATCTCCATTACGGCGAGGTGCTGGAGCGGGCCCGCACGGCGGCTGTCTCCCGGGGCTTTCGCTTTCGCGTCAGCGGCGACCTCGACCTCCGGGGCACCGCGGTGTCGATCATCGCCGCCAACACGCCTTCGATCGGAGCGCTGGTGCCGGTCGGCGGTTCCAGCCCGGAGGAGCCCCATCTCGAGCTGGTCGTCAACCGCGGCCGGAGCCGGCTGGCCATGGCCGGCAGCTTCCTGGCCGCGCTGGTCCGCCGCCGGCCGCCGCCTGCGGTGGAAACCTATCGAGTCAGGCAGGTCGAGGTGGCGACCGAGCCGCCGATGACCGTGTATGCCGACGCCTCCGAGGCGGGTGGGACGCCGCTGAGGCTGCAGGCCTGGCCGGCCGGCCTCACGGTCATCCTGCCCAGAGCCCGGTGAGCGCGCCCAAGCTCGACTCGGAAACGCTGCGGGTGGGCCGCCTCAACGTCCATCACACCCACGGCGGACGGGGCCGGCCACCGGTCCTCTTCGTCCACGGGCTGGGTTCGTCCGGTTACATCGAATGGCGCTTCAACCTGCCTTACTTCGCGCGGACCCATCGGGTGCTGGCTCCCGACCTGCCCGGCTTCGGCCGCACCGACAAGCCCCGGGGCGAGCGCTACGGCGTGCCCCTCTTCGCGCGGACGCTGGTGCGCTACCTGGACGCCGCCGGCATCGCGCGGGCGGCCGTGGTCGGCACCTCGATGGGTGGCCGGGTCGCGCTCGAGCTGGCGGTCAGGTTCGGCGGCCGCGTGGAGAAGCTGGTCCTCGTCAACTCGCTGGGGCTGGGAAGGCCGCAGATGCAGCTCATCTACCCGCTGATGATGCTGCCCGGGATCGGCGAGGCGGCCATGAGCGTGGCTCGCCAGGCCGTGAACCGGGTGCCGCCGGGCCTGATCCGGCGGTTCGCGGCTCGCTACACCGGGATCTCGGCCGACCTCGAGCGGACCATGGACGACTCCTACCTGGCCGACCTGCGCGAGATGCTGATGGCTGAGGGCTATCCTCAGGCCTACCTGGCGACCGTCCGGTCGATGGCGCGCCCGGCGGCGCTCTTCAGCATGCATGACCAGACCGACCGGCTGAAGGAGCTGCGAATGCCGGTCATGCTGGTCTGGGGCGCCGACGACCCGCTCTTCCCCCTGAGCCACGCCACCCGCGCCCACAGCCTGCTGCCCGGCTCCCGGCTGGCGGTCATCGAGGGGGCCGGCCACACGCCCCAGTCGGAAAGGCCAGATGAGTTCAATCGAGCCGTCGGCAAGTTCCTCGCCAGCTGACGCCGGCGGCCCGCCCGCGGTCGCCACGCACACCGGCCAGCTGCCGGCCGAGGGCGAGCGGCCGGAGCGGCCGGGCCCGCCGCTCGACGCCTACCGCGGGCCCGAGTACCGAACCGCGGTCGGCGAGGGGGCCGCCGCCGGTCCCGGCTTCGACCCGCTCGTCCACCCCGATCCCTACGATCCGCCGTGGCTTTACCGGTTGGCGCTGGCGATCATCCGCTTCCTCGTGTTCACGCTCTTCCGAACGACCGTCGAGGGGCTGGAGAACCTGCCGCCGCCGCCCTTTGTGATCGCCTCCAATCACCAGGCGTGGTTCGACACGGCGTTCATCGTCGCGGTCTTTCCGAGCCGGCCCATGGTCTACACGATGGCCCGGCGTGACACCGTGTTCAACCGCGGGTGGAAGCGGTGGCTCGTCCGCAAGCTCGGCGTCTTCCCGATCCAGCCCCGGCAGGGCGAGCTCGACGAGCGGGGCGTGGCCAACGTCTACCAGGTGCTCAGCCGGGGCGGCAACGTGCTCATCTTCCCGGAGGGCCGCTATTCGCAGGGAAGGGCGCTGCGGCCGATCAAGAAGGGAGTCGCCCATTTCGCGCTTCAGGCGGGCGTGCCCATCTGTCCGGTGGCGATCGAGGGCATCGACCGCCTCCGGCTCTTCGGCGAGGTGCGCATCACGATCGCGCCGCCGATCCAGCCCGACCCCCCTGTCTGGTGGGAGCTCAACCGGCGGGTGCAGCGGATGGTGGAGCAGGTGCGAGCCGCCATCCTGCGAGCCTTCGGGCGGCCCGAGCGGCCCCGCCGTCCGGGCTGGGTGCGCAGCCTGCTCGGCGGCCTGCTCCGCCGCCGGCCGCGCGACATCCCTCCAGCTCCCGGTTAGGATCTTCGATCTCAGTGAAGGTCGTCGTGGTGGGCGCCTCCGGGTATGCGGGGCAGCACCTCCTGCGCGCCCTGCCCGCGGCCACCGCCATCGAGGCATCGGGCGCGATCGAGGAGGCGGTCGAGGGGGCGGAGGTGGTCGTGCTCTGCGCGCCGACCTGGGAGGTCGAGCGCCGGCTTCGATTCACGCGCGAGCCGCATCCGCTGCTGCCCCGGGTGCTGGCGGCATGCCGCGGGGCGCGCGTGCGCCGGCTCGTCCACCTTTCAACGACGCTGGTCTACGGTCCCGACCATGCCGGCCCGGCGCAGATCGACGAGCGCACGCCACCACGACCGGCGCACGCCTTCGAGAAGCTGAAACTGCTGGAGGAGGACTGGCTGCGGCAAAACGCCGGGGACACGGAGGTGGTCGTGGTGCGTGCCGCGCCCGGCTTTGGCGCCGGCGACCCCGTGTTCGCCCGCCTGCTGGCGCTGCTCGAGCAGGGTGGGCTGCGCCTGGTCGACGGCGGCACCCAGCCGCGGACCTTCCTGGCCGGAGCCGACCTGGGCCGGGCGCTCGCCGCCGCCGCCGCGCGCGGCCGTCCGGGCGCCACCTACCTGGCCGGCGGGTTCGTCGCCAGCTGGCGGGAGATGCTGGAGAGCGCCGCCCACGTTCTCCGCGTCAAGCCCGTGATCGGCTCGATTCCCTACGACCTGGCGCATCTGGCCGCCGCCATCCGAGAGCTGCGCGTGCCCGTGGGCGGCGAGGTCTGGCCCAACCTGGTCTCCGTCGACCTCCTGGCCAGGCCACACCTATGCGACAGCGGCTGGACCCGCCGCGAGCTGGTGTGGTCGCCTCAGGTGGGCAGCTTCGAGGAAGGGCTTGTCGAGCTTGCCGCCTGGTATCGGTCGGAGACGGCGGCTACTTCACCACCAGGCAGGTGATGGTCTTGAACACGCCGTCGATCTTCTGAATCTTGTCCACGATCAGCTGACCGATCGCGTTCACGTCAGCGCCCTCGCAGACCGCGATCACGTCGTACTCACCTGTGATCGCGTCGGCGGCGACGATGCCCTGCTGGCCCTGCATCTTCCTGGCAACTTCGAGCGCCCGCCCGGGCGAAGCATTGATAAGCACGTACGCCTTCAAATCGACACACCCCCTGGAGAGATTGCGAGAACCTTACCGTCCCTCACCGGCTCGTGAGGGCCCGCACCATCACCTCGTCCGTGGTGTTGGCGCCCGAGAGGATCACCACCACGCGTTCGCCCGGCGACGCTTGATGGCGGTAGAGGAGGCCGGCCAGGCCGGCCGCTCCGGCCGGTTCCGCGAGCAGGTGCTCCCACTCGAAGTAGAGGCGGATCGCCCGCAGCAGTTCCTCGTCGCTGACCACGAGGACCCCATCGACCAGCCGCCGCGCGATCTCCAGGCAGAGCCGGCCCGGCGCGCTGGCGGCCAGGCCGTCGGCGATGGTGTCGACGCGGTCCAGGGTCACCTGGTGGCCGGCCGCGAGCGAGCGAGCCATGCCGTCGGCGCCCGCCGGCTCGACTCCGAGCACTCTGACCTGCGGCCGCCGGCCCTTGAGATAGGTGGCTATGCCGCTGACGAGCCCGCCGCCTCCGATACCGACGAGAACGGTGTCGAACTCGGGCAGGTCGGAAAGCAGCTCGACGGCCAGCGAGCCCTGTCCCGCGATCACGTCGGGGTCGTCGAAGGCGTGGACGAATGTGGCGCCGGTTCGGCGCTGCTCCTCCATGGCCTCCAGGTAGGCGTCCTGGTAGCTCCGTCCGGCGTGCACGACGCGGCCTCCGATGCGCTTGATGGCCTCGACCTTGAGCGGGTTGGCGCTCTCCGGCACATAGACGGTGGCCGGCACCTGGAAGGCGGCGGCGGCGTAGGCGACGCCCTGGCCATGGTTGCCGGCCGAGGCCGTGATCACGCCGGCCGAGCGCTCCTCCGGATGCATCCGGATCAGCTTGTTGAGGGCACCGCGAACTTTGAAGGCGCGGATCGGCTGGATGGCCTCGATCTTCAGGTGAACGTGGCAGCCGGCCTTGGCGGTGAAGGCGCGCGAGTACTGGAGGGGAGTCGGCGGGAGGTACTGTGAGAGGTCGCGCGCAGCCTGCTCGACCGCCTCCGGGGTGACCGCAGAACCGGTCGTTTCGACCTCCTCCAAACCGCCTCCGATCTTAGCCGGGACCCGCCGGTCCTATGCTCAGCGGCGTGAGCGAGGACACCGATGCGCTGCCCGAGCGGGAGCGGGCGCGCGTCAGGAGCCGGGACCGCAAGGTGAGGGGACCGAAGGTGATCGTCGACAACCCGGGCCTGCGCAAGCTGGCTCTGGAGCGGGCCCGGAAGACCCGCGATCGCCCGGGCGAGGGGCGAGGCCGCAGCGGGTGATGTTTACGCGGTCAGGAGGGTGAAGGCGCCCCCCGCCACCAGGGCCCCCGACCACGCCAGGTCGAGGTTGAACCAGGCCCTCCGCAGCACCGCCACCCCGACCCGCTCGTAGACCACGACCGCCACGGCTCCCATCACGGCAAGCATCGCGACCACGTGCAGGGAGGCGGCCAGGGCCGCCTGCCCTCCGAGCGACCGGAGGTCGGTGTAGCCGCCGGCCATGGGCAATCCGAGCAGCACGGGCGCCAGCATGAGGCCGGCGCCGTGGGCGCTCGACATCAGGAAGGACCAGGCGGCGAGCCCGAGGGCGCCCACCCGCATGCCCGAGCCGCGCACGTGCGAGCGCGGCCGCGCCAGCTTGTAGACGCCAAAGCCGATCAGCACGAGCGCCGCCAGCAGCCGCACCGCGTGGGGCGGGACGTAGCGCTCGCTCAGGGCGACCGCCAACACCACGATCACGATCGACAGCTCGTGCCCGGCGGCGATCGGCAGCAGGGAGCGCAGGACGGCGCCGCGGCTGCGCTCCTGCAGGCCGCGCGCCACCGCGAAGAGCCAGCCCATCCCGGGATTCACCCCGTGGTAGGCCCCGAGGAGCAGAAGCGCTCCCCAGGGCCAGGCCGCCGAGCTCATGGTCACGACGGAAAGCAGTAGGAGTCCGAGGAGGCGTCGCCGCGCTCCAGGTGCACCTGGTGGGCGCGCTGCTCGAACTCGACGAAGAAGCCGGGGTCGGGGGTGAGCGACCCATCCTCGCCGGCGTCCAGCTTGATCGCCCAGCTCTCGATGCCGGCCGGGTAGAACTGCTCGTCCCAGCTGGCGTAGAGGGAGTTGCTGAGGTATACGCGCCTGCCGTCCCGGCTCAGCTCCACCATCTGCGGGGCTCCGTTCAGCCGCCGCCCCGGCCGTGCCGGGTGCTCGGCCTGGGCCACGATGCCCCCGACGCGGACGGAGGCGGTCTCCCGGGGACGGAAGGGGTCGGAGACGTCGTAACGCTTGATGTCGCCCGTCCCCCAGCAGGAGACGTACAGCCAGCGGTCGTCGAGCGAGAGGTTGATGTCGGTGATCAGTGGAGGCACCGCGCCAAACGGCTTCAGGACGTCGGGGAGGAGCGAGGGGTCGGCCGGTTCGGCCGGGATGGTGATCACCTTCTCGGCCCGCCAGTCGCCCGCCTGGAGATGCCAGACCCAGACCGAGGCCGAGAGGTCGGCCAGCGAGGTGACGACTCCAACAAACCCGTATGGGTTCTTGCCCGGATCGTGCGCCGGCCGCAGCTCGAGCACCATCTGGTTCTCCTTGCCGAGGTCGAGCGCCTTCACGTGGCGGCGCTTGGGCAGATCCCAGATGTGCAGCTGGTGGCCGTACTCGCCGGCCAGCAGGATCTCGCCGTTGAGGCCGTCCTCGACCATCTTTGGCGTGCCCCACTCGCTGGTGATGGCCACGTCATGGCCCAGGTGCCACCAGAAGTCGTAGGCGAGATGCTGGGGGCCGCGGTCTGACTCCCAGCGACCCTTCACCTCGAAGCTGTCGTGGTCGATCACGAAGATGCCGCCGGGGCCGTCGCCCTCCGGGTTGCCGAGGGCGCTCACGTAGATGCCGTCGGGCCCGCAGTGGACCGTGTGCGGCCGGCTGTAGCCGGCCTTGCGCGCAATCTCCTCGGCGGTGATCGTTCGCACCAGGTGAGGCTTGCGGGGGTCGGGCCGGGTGTCGAAGACGTGGATGTTCGACGAGCGCAGTCCCGGCAGCAGCAGGTAGCGCCGCTCGAAGTGGGGATGCGGGGCGTAGGGGCAGAGAGCCGAGCTGCACGCGTTCCAGCCGAAGTGGTGCAGCTCGTCGCCCGGGGCCGGCATGTCGACGCGGCTGACGGCCTGCCCGTAGGTGGCGGAGCCGGGATCGGTGTCCAGCGTCACCAGGCCATCCGGCGCCCGCCGGGTCGGATCCATGGTGACGATGTAGGCGAGGGTTTCAGGCGGCGCCTTGGCGGCGTCGCGCGGTGACGGGTAAAAGGTCGGGTCGGGCCGGAGAAGGGTAGCCATGCATGCTCCTCTGAAGGTGATGGGGGACACGCGGCCCGCATGGGAACCGGCGATCGACGCCGGCGGCTGGCGGGCCTAGCGGCTACAGAAGCAGCTGGGCAGGAAGATGACCCGCTGCGCGGGCCACGCGATCTGGGCCGCCATCAGGCCCCTCATCTAAGCATGAGCGGGCACCACGGCGCGGCGGTGAGTACCGCTGCCCACCAGCCTGGCGCCCTCGTGGCAGGTCACCTCGAAGAGCAGTTTGTTGCCGCTGACCTCCTGGAGGACGGCGCGAGCGACGACTTTCTCGCCGGGCATGGTCGGGGCCAGGTGGCGGACGTGGACCTCATAGCCGACCGTGGTCTGGCCCGGCCCGAGGTGCGGTTCCGCCGCGGCATGGGAAGCCTGCTCCATGAGCAGGATCATGTGCGGCGTCCCGAATACGCCCGCCCCGCCCACGTGGCGGGTGATCAGGGTGTCGTCGACCACCCGCTCGATCGAGGCCTGGAGGCCCGGGCGGATGGATGAGGCGATCTCCATTCTCCGCGTACATTGTGGCTGTGACCACCCGCGAGGTGCGCAAGGCGGTATTCCCGGCGGCCGGCCTGGGCACCCGCTTTCTCCCCATCACCAAGGCCCAGCCCAAGGAGATGCTGCCGCTCGTCGACAAGCCGAGCATCCAGTACGGCGTGGAGGAGGCGATCAGCTCCGGGATCCGCCACATCGTGATGGTCACCGGCGGCGGCAAGCGCGCCATCTTCGATCACTTCGACCGCTCGCGCGAGCTCGAGTACTACCTGGAGACGCGGGGCAAGGACGACCTCCTGAGGATCCTGGCCGACGTCGACCGGCTGTCCGATCGCTGCGCGATCAGCTACATAACTCAGAAGGAGCCGCTCGGGCTCGGCCACGCCGTGCTCACCGCGGAGCCGATCATCAACGGCGACCCCTGCGCCGTGCTCCTGCCCGACGACGTGATCCTGGGCGGTTCGCGACCCTGTCTCCAGCAGCTGATCGACGCCTATGAGGAGACCGGCGCCACCGTGCTGGCCGCCCGCCGCGTCTCCGACAGCCAGGTCAGCCGGTACGGGATCATCGCCACCGGCCAGAGCCGGGGGACGCTTCACGAGGTCACCGACGTGGTCGAGAAGCCGGATCCCGCTGACACGCCCTCCAACCTCGCCATCCTCGGACGCTACGTCCTCGCGCCGGATGTGATGACCGAGCTCGCCCGCACGGAACCGGGGTCGGGCAAGGAGATCCAGCTCACTGACGCGATCAAGCGGACCATCCCCTCGGGCAGAGTGGTGGCGCTCGAGTTCGAAGGCGACTACCACGACACGGGCACGATTCCCGGCTACCTCAAGGCCAACCTGGCCCTGGCCCTCCAGCGGGAGGACCTCCGGGAAGAGCTGATGGACGTGATCCGGGACATGGTCGACGCCGCCGAACTGGAACGGCAGAGCCGCCGAACGCCCGTATAATCGGGTTTCTGCTCGATGAGCTCTAACCCCCAGCGAGTGCTTCTGCTATGGCGATCTCAGGAAAGCGACGGTTTGACGACGACAAGGTCGTTCGCTACACGACAGCCGAGAACGACTTTGAGGTGGAGGTGGCGCGCACACTCAACAAGTGGTGCGTCACCGTCTATCAGCTGCCTGATCGCGAGGTGCTCGCCCAGGACTTCTTCCCCGAGCGCTGGAAGGCGCTGGCCCGGGCGCAGGACTTCACGCGCCTGCTGAATCAGCGCAACAAGAAGGAAGGCGAGGAGGAGGAAGAGGAGTAGGACGGCCACCGGCCCGTCCTCTCTAGTTGCATGTACCGGGGGATTGGGACGCAGGCCGCAGGCCCGAAGGCCGGCGTTCCAGGCGGTCGGAGCCAAGGCGCGGGTGGCGCGGAGAGGAGCGCATCCAATGATGCGTGACGAGGCGCGCCAGGCCCCGCAACGCGGGCTTCAGCGACCGAAGGTTGCCCGACCGGCTGGGACGTCGGATGCGGCTCAATCTTCTGGTACAGGCAACTAGACTTTCCGTCTCGTGGACTGGGGCACCTTCCTGCGCCGGGAGTGGGGCGCTGCTCTCTTCGTGGTCACCGTGATCGTCGGACTGGTCGCGGTGCCGGTGGCGCTCTCCCTCAACGGACAGAAGCCGGTCGCTCAGGTCGCGGTGGCAACGCCCACCCCGGCGCCCGCGAGCGCGCCGCGGGTCGCGACCAGCGCCGCCGTGACCACGCCCAGCCCCTCCGCCAGCAGGTAGGGCGCCGCTCGGATCAGGCGGCGCCGCCGAGCAGGTCGAAACCGTTCTCGGCGACGATCTGCGCCACGCGGAGCCGGAACCGCGCGATCGGCCAGCCGGCGCCCTCGACCTCGACGTCGATGCGGTCGGCCAGGCGCAGGTGGGCGACGCTGGCGCAGTCGGCCAGGAAGGGGAAGACCACCGGCCGCACCAGGTTCATGAAGTAGTCGCCGAAGGCCTGCGCGGATTCGGCGAGCGGGCGAGAGCCCGAGAGGTCGCGAAAGGCGACGATCAGCACCTCCTCGGCGAGCTGCACGGGATCGGTCCAGGCGTGGGCGGCACCGCCGGCGGCGTGCAGCATGCGCAGGCGATGGAGAAGGCTGCGCATGGGTGGCGGCGGGCCCTCGATCCAGAGCGGCACGTCGCGCAGCGGCAGGAGCAGGTTCTGCTCCGGGTAGCGGGCCGTGAAGCCGAGCTCGTCCACTCCCGCAAAGGGGCCGGGGACTCGAATCGTGATCTCGGACGTTGTCTGTGGACGCATGCGGGAGCCGTTTGCCCTGTCGACTCATTAACGCATGAGACGATGAGAGTGGCAATGGGTTTGCAGGGTATTCGCGTCCTCGACCTGACGCGCCTCCTACCGGGCCCGTTCTGCTCCATGCTCCTGGCCGACATGGGGGCCGACGTGGTCAAGGTCGAAGAGCCCGGCCGCGGCGACTACATGCGGTCCTATCCCCCGCTGCGGGACGGGCAGAGCGTGGTCTTCAATGCCATCAACCGGAACAAGCGGTCGATCGCGATCAATCTCAAGTCGGAGCCGGGCCGTGCGGTCTTTCTCAAGCTGGCCTCCAGGGCCGACGTGGTGATCGAGGGCAACCGGCCGGGCGTCATGGAGCGGCTCGGCCTCGGCTGGGACGTTCTCCGCGATCACAACCCGAAGCTGGTTCTCTGCTCGATCACCGGCTTCGGCCAGACCGGGCCCTGGGCCCAGAGGGCGGGGCACGATCTCAACTACATGGCGATCGCGGGCGCGCTCGCCCTCAACGCCGAGCCGGGCCGCGGCCCCCACCCGCTGGGCGTGCAGGTGGCCGACATCGGCGCCGGTGCGCAGGGGGCGGCGACCGCGATTCTGGGCGCGCTTCTCGAGGTCGCCCGGGGCGAGGAGGGCAGGCACCTCGATGTCTCGATGACCGACGGCGCTCTCTCCTGGCTGGCCGTGCCCATCGCGCAGATGCAGGCCGAGGCCTCCGGCGCCCCGGGCCCAGGCTCCCTGCGGCTGACCGGCCGCTACGCGTGCTACCGCGTGTACCGGACCGGCGACGGCCGGTACTACAGCGTGGGTGCGCTCGAGCCCAAGTTCTGGCAGGAGCTGTGCGAGGCCATGGGGCGGCCCGACATGGCGTCCCGGCAGTACGACGAGGGAGAGGCCCAGGAGGAGCTGCAGCGCGAGGTCGAGCGGATCTTCGCCTCCCGGACGCGCGATGAGTGGCAGGCGCTGCTGGGCGACCGCGACGTCTGCTGCGAGCCGGTGCTCGACCTCGACGAGGTGGCCCGCCACCCGCACGTGCGCTCCCGCGGCCTGGTCGTGGAAACTCCGACCGGGACCGAGCTGGCCCCGGCGGTGCCGGGAGCCGAACCCTGGCGGCGGCTGCCGCCCCCCGGTCTGGGCGAGCACACCGAAGAGATCCTGGGCGAGCTGGGGATCGAGGGCGAGGAGCTGGAAGCGCTGCGCGCCGAGGGCGCAATCTGAGGATCTTCCACATCGCGCACGCCGCCGACTGGATGGCGGCGCAGCCGGGCGGGGAATACCGCGCGCGATCGCTGGAGAGCGAGGGCTTCATCCACTGCTCCACCCAGGACCAGTGGCCGAGGGTGCTCGGCGAGAGCTTTGCAGGAACCGGGCAGCTCGTCCTGCTCGAGATCGACAGCACCCGTCTCGCGGCCGAGCTGCGCTGGGAGGACTCGGAGTCGACCGGTGAGCTCTTCCCGCACCTCTACGGTCCCGTGGAGGTCGGCGCCGTGATCGCGGTCCACGCCCTGCGCACCTGACCGCGGGTGCTCTCGATGCCGTCCGAGTTGTCGATCACGAGGTCGGCCAGGGAGCGCTTCTCCTCGATCGGCATCTGGGCGGCGATCCTGGCCCGGGCATCCGCCTCGCTCAGGCCGCGCGCGATCAGCCTGGCCAGCGCCACGTCGGGCGGGGCGTAGACCAGCACGACGAGCTCGTAGGCGGCTCGCCGGGCCGGGTTCTCGAAGAGCAGCGGGATGTCGTGGACGATCACCTCCTCGCCCCGGTTCAGCGCGAGCAGCGTCTGCTCCGCCATCCAGGCCGCGACCAGCGGCCAGGTGATCTCCTGCAGGCGGCGGCGGCGCTCCTCGCTGGCGAACACGATGGCGGCGAGCCGGTGGCGGTCGAGGGAACCGTCGGACGCCAGCACCTCGGGACCGAACTCCTCGGCAACGCGGCTCAGGCCGCCGGTCCCCGGCTCGACGACGGCGCGCGCCGCCTCATCGGCGTCGATCACGGTGGCGCCAAGCTCGCGGAGCATCGCGCTGACCGTGCTCTTGCCGGTGCCGATCCCGCCGGTCAGGCCGATGAGCTTCATCGTGGGTACCTCGGTTTGAAATTCGGTCTCGTGGGGGCCGCGCCGCTGGTCATGCGCGGTGAGGTTAGCGGCCGACGCTCACGTGCACCGAGTGGTAGCCCGAGGAGCCGCTGGGAAAGCTGGCCGACTCGGCCGCGCTCTGCCGTGTCCCCTGGCCGTCGGTCGCCCTCACCACCAGCGTGTGCTCACCCGGCGGCGGCGCCCAGCCGAAGGTCCAGATCACCCAGGTCAGGGGACCGCCTGGCGGCCGCACCTCGGCGGGCGCCCAGGAATGGCCGTAGTCGGTGCTGACCTCGACCCGGCCGACCCCCCTGCTGCCGGCGTAGGCGACGCCGGCGACCGTGACCTGCGTTCCCCCGCCCAGGATCGCCCCCTCGACCGGCGTGTCGATCCGCGACATCGTCTTCACCACCGCATTTCGGTCCCAGCCCTGGCTCTCCCAGTAACCGCCCGACTCCCCGGCGGCGAGCTCCATGTCGACCAGCCACTTGGGGCCCTTCATCCCGTAACGGCCCGGGATCAGCACCCGGGCCGGAAACCCGTGCGCGGCCGGCAGGTCGCCGCCGCCCAGGCTGTGGGCGAGCAGGATGTCGGGATCGGAGAGCACGAGGTCGATGGGCAGGCTCTCGGTGTAGCCGTCGGCCGAGCGGAAATTGACGAATCGGGCCTGAGCCCGTGGCTGCGCCCGCTGAACCAGGGCGGCCAGACGGACGCCGGCGAACTCCCCGGTGCTGATCTGATCGCCGCCCACGTTGTTGGAGACGCACTCGAGAGTGGTCAGCACTTTGGTCGCCGGCAGCCCGCGCAGCTCGGAGTGGCTGAGCCGGTACGGCGCCTCCGCCAGGCCGTGGACGTTGAGCGACCAGCGGCCGGCATCGATGACGGGGTCGCTGAAATTCTTGGAGACGACGTAGAAGCTGCCGACCGGTGTGATCGGTTCCGGTATTGCGCCGCCGGCGGCGCGGGGGCGCCCGGCGGCCGAAAGCCAGCCCGGGACCAGCCGGATCCCGACCAGGCCCAGCGAAAGCAACCCGATGGCCGCCGGCGCGGCTCCAAGCAGGCGCCGCCGCCCGGCGTCCGTCGCGCGGGGCGGAGTCGACGGAATGGCCATCTCGAGCACGATCGCGTAGACGGCGCAGACGACCGCCCAGACGGCCGGGGTGGCCAGCCCGTCGTGCAGGCCCAGGAGCCCGGCGCCGCTCAGCGGCAGGATGGCCAGCGCGATCGCCAGCCAGCCCAGGCCGGCGGCCGCCAGCGGAAGTCTGGGCATCGGCCGCCGGGCCTGGACGAGCGCGGTGGCGGCGCCGAGCAGGGAAAGCGTGACCAGCATCGCGAGCAGGAGCCCGGCCTCCTCGACCACCTTGCCCAGGTGCTGGAGGCGGTCGATCAGGAACCCGAAGGCGGCGCCCGGGAGCGCCGCCAGCAGCGGCTCCGAGAGCAGGGCGGGAAGCGTCCGGGTGCCGGTCAGCGCCGATGCCACGTACATGGCGGCGATCGCCGCCAGTCCGGCCGCCGCCCCGCCGGCGGCCCCGCGCGCGATCACCATCCTGGCCTGCGTGAGCCTGGCCTGCATGGCAGCGGTCACCGTACTCCGATACGTCGACGGGTAACCCGCACTCCTTTACATACGCGTCGGCGTTTTATGCCCTTGCCTCTCCACCATTGCCGCTCGTGGATCAGGTCATCCTCCGGGTCCTGGCGGCCGAGGTGCAGCGGCGCAAGTGCCCGGGCTGCAACAACCCGCTGCGCCAGGCCAACATCTCGGCTCATTTCTCCGCCACCGACAAGGTCCAGCTCCACTTCCGGTGCCGCTTCTGCGTCTTCGAGGGAGGTGGGGAGATCGAGCTCACGCCCGAGATCTACGAGGAGGCCGCCCGCTCTTCGCGGCGCGAGGATCGCGGCTCGAGCTTCGCGGAGCCGATCAGCGCCGACGAGATGCTGCACGTGCACGAGATGCTCTCCGACTGGGAGGGCGACTTCGCCGAGCTCTTCACGAGCGCCGAGCCGCAGCCCCAGTAGCCGCTCACGGCGCCCGCGGCGGCCTCGCTACCATGCGAGAAGGTTTGCGGAGGATCAGTCCCGACGACCTTTTCCAGTTCGCCTGGGTTGACCACGTTCGGCTCGACCCGGCCGGCCGCCGGATCGCGTTCACGCTCACCCGGGCCGACGCCGAGGCGCGCGACTACCGCTCGCGCGTGCTCGTCGCCGGAATCGGAGGCGACGCCGCCGACCGGCCCCGCGAGCTGACCGACGGCAAGCGGGACCGCTCGCCGGAGTGGTCGCCGGACGGCTCGCGGGTGGTCTACACGAGCCGGAGAGGCGGTCGCGACCAGGTCTACGTCCGGCCCGCGGCGGGCGGCGCCGAGTTCGCGCTGACGGCGCTCCCGGACGGCGCCGGCACGCCTCGCTGGTCGCGCGAAGGCCGGCACGTCGCATTCCTGGGCGCCTGCGTCAGCGACCCCGAGGGGGTGGTCGAAGATACTCGCCGGCCCGAGGTCGAGGACGAGCCGCGCCGGGCCCCGGTGGCTCGAGTCGTGCGCACCCTCGACTACAAGCACGACGGGCAGGGATATACCGACGGGCGCCACCGCCACCTCTTCGTGACCCAGGTCCACGAGGACGGTGGGGACGAGCCGCAGCAGCTCACCGACGGTCCGTGGACGGCCGACGCCTTCGACTGGTCGCCGTCCGGCGACCGCTGGGTGCTGACGGGCAATGCCGAGCCGGAAGCCGACCTGACGACGATCCGGCACGTGTACACGGTCGACCGGGCGGGCGAGCTCCGCCAGCTGACCCGTGGCCTGGCGGCAAGCAGGCCGGCCTGGTCGCCCACAGGAGACCTGATCGCCTTCCTGGCACCGCTGGCGGCCGACGGCGGCCGCCACGAAAGGGTCTGGGTGGTCGGACCTGACGGTGGCGAGCCACGCTGCCTCACCGGTGACTTCGACCGCAACGCGGCGGGATCGGTGGTCTCCGACATGCGCGGTCCCCACAGCGCCTCGCTGACCTGGAGCGAGGACGGGGCAAGGATCTACTTCCTGGCCTCCGGTCCCGGGGTGGTGGAGGTGTGCTCGGTCGACCTCGAGGGCAACGTCCGCGTCGAGGTCGAGGCGAAATACCGGGCGGTGGTCGATTTCGACACGCGCGCCGGCACGCTCGCCTTCGTCGCCACCGATCCCTGGACGCCGGGCGACCTCTACGTCGAGCGGGAGGGGCGGGAGACCCGGCTCAGCGACTTCAACCCGTGGCTGCGCGAGCGCGAGGTCGCGGTGCCCGAGCGGCACCGGTTCCGGGGAGCCGGGGGGCTCGAGATCGACGGCTGGCTGCTCAAGCCGCCGGGTTTCCAGGGTGGCCGGGCGCCGCTCGTGCTCCAGGTCCACGGCGGCCCTCACTCGCAGTACGGGTGGGCCTTCTTTCACGAGTTCCAGGTGCTGGCCGCGGCCGGCATGCACGTCCTCTTCGTAAACCCACGCGGCTCCGACGGCCGGGGCGAGGAGTTCAAGCGAGCGGTCGTCCAGGACTGGGGCGGCAGCGACTTCGAAGACCTGATGGCGGCGCTCGACCAGGTTGTCGAGCGGACCGGCATCGTGGACGCCGAGCGGCTGGGAATCGCCGGCGGGTCGTACGGCGGCTACATGACCAACTGGGCGATCGGTCACACGGATCGCTTCGCGGCCGCGGTCACGATGCGCTCGCTGTCCAACCTGGTCAGCGAGTACGGACAGCACGACATCGTGCCCTGGGGGCGCGCCGAGCTCGGCCCGGAGCCATGGCCGGACGCGGACGCGCTCTGGCAGCGCTCACCGATCCGCTATGTCCGCGACATACGCACGCCCCTCCTCATCCTTCACGGCGAGATGGACCTGCGCTGCGCCATCTCGCAGGCGGAGGAGCTCTTCGGGGCGCTGCGCCTCCTGCGCCGGGAGGTCGAGTTCGTCCGCTTCCCGGGGGAGACGCACGAGCTCTCGCGCTCGGGCCGGCCGGACCGGCGGCTGGAGCGGCTGGATCGGATCCTGGACTGGTTCGGGCGTCACCTGCTGAACGCCCCAGCGGGAGCCGGCGAGCAGCCCGCCGACCAGGGGGTGGAGGGGGTTTCGCCGCTCCCCGACCTCGCGGGGCTCGGCGACCCCGCCCGCTGACGCGCAGCGGCGCCCGCTGACGCCCGGCCTGCCTCAGCTCGCCGCCGGCTTGCCCGCCTCTTCGAGCTGCGCCTTCAAGTCCTTCTTCAGGATCTTGCCGGTGGCGCCCTTGGGCAGCTCGTCCGTGAACTCGATGCTGCGCGGGTACTTGTAGGCGGCGACGCGCTCCCTGGTGTAGGCGATCAGGTCCTCGGCGGTCGCCTGCCGGCCCTGCTTCAAGACCACGACCGCCTTCACCTCCTCGCCGAACTTCTCGTCCGGCACCCCGATCACCGCTGCCTCCTGGACCGCGGGATGCGCGTACAGAACCTCTTCGACCTCCCGGGGGTAGACGTTGAATCCGCCCCGGATGATCAGCTCCTTCTTGCGGTCGACGATGAAGAAGAAGCCCCTCTCGTCCCGGTAGCCCATGTCGCCGGAGTGGAACCAGCCGCCGCGGAACGCGTCCTGCGTCTCCTGCGGCTTCTTGTAATAGCCCTTCATCACGTTGTGGCCGCGGATCACGATCTCGCCCACGTGGTCCTTGCCCGCCGGCATCTCCCTGTCCTGCTCGTCGAAGATCCTCATCTCGACGCCCCAGATCGGCTTCCCGATGGACAGGAATTCGCGCTCCTCCTGGCTCCGGTTGAAGCTGGCCGTGGGCGAGGTTTCCGAGAGGCCATAGCCCTCTAGAATGGTCACGCCGAAGCGCTCCTCGAAGGCCTTCATCACCTCGCCCGGCATGGCGGCGCCGCCGGAGATGCAGAGCCGCAGCGCCGAGGTGTCGTACTCGCCCGCCCGCGGGTGGTGGAGCAGCGCGAAGTACATGGTCGGCACGCCGGCGAAGATCGAGACCCGGTCACGCTGGATCACCTCCAGCACCTTGTCGGCGTCGAAGCGGGGAACCAGCGTGATCGTCCCGCCGGTATAGAGCGCGGTGTTCATGACGTTGCTCTGGCCGAAGGAGTGGAAGAGGGGCAGCACGGCCATGGCCACGTCGTCCTCCTCGAACCTGGTCAGGCGGTCGGCGCCGACCTGCGCGCACATGAAGAGGTTGAAGTGCGACAGCTCGGCGCCCTTCGGCTTGCCGGTCGTGCCTGACGTGTAGAGGATCACGGCGGTGTCGTCAGGGTCGGTGGCCGCCATGTCGACGGTGGGTGCGCCCTGCAGCAGCTCGGTGAAGCCGCGGGTGCCCTGGGGCCGCTCGTCGGAGCCGGGCCGGTTGACCACGAACGTGGTCACCCCGCTCAGCCGGCTCACGCCGCGCGCCGCTTCGGCCGCGAAGTCCTCCCAGGTGATCAGCACCTTCGACTCCGAGTCGCCGACGTACCACTCGATCTCGGGCGCCCGCAGGAGCACGTTCATGGGCACGACGACCGCGCCCGCCTTGAGGATCGCGTAGTAGGCGATCACGAACTGGGGGATGTTGGGCAGCATCAGAGCCACCTTCTCGCCGCGCTGGACTCCGGCGTCGCGAAGTGCCCCGGCGACCTGGTTGGAGAGGGCCTCCACGCTCCTGTAGTCGAGCCGGACCTGGTCGAGCATGACGGCGACCTTGTCCGGCCGGGCGAGCGCCGACTCGCGGAGCATGGTGGCGAGGTTGAAGCTCATGCGGGCTACTGTAGACCTCTGATCACCCGTACCAAAGAGGGGGGCAAACGATGGCTTACAGGGCTTTTTCCGACGAGTGGGCGAGCGCCTACAAAGACGAAATAAACAAGAGCGAGGCCTACCGCCAGGCGGGTAAGGGCTGGCAGTGGAAGGTCGGACTCGTCGTCGAGGCGGAGCCGGACAAGAACTGGCCCCAGGCCCGCGGCCTGGTCATGGATCTCTTCGAGGGCGAGGCCCGGGACATCCGGGTGACCGGGGCCGAAGAGGCCGGTGAATGCGATTTTGCGATCACCGCGTCCTACTCCCGCTGGAAGGACGTGGCGACCGAAAAGCTCGACGCAACCCGGGGAATGCTCCAGGGCAAGCTGAAATTGAAGGGCGACCTGCCGACCATCGTCCGCTACACCAAAGCCTCCCAGGAGCTGACCAAGTGCACGACCCGGGTGCCCGTGATCTGGCCCGACGAAGAGAAATGAAGGGCGCCGGGCAGGTCGAGTACCCGGACGGCGAGGACGCCTCGCCCTTCGCCCAGATGCTCGGGCAGCTGATCAAAGCCAACGTCGAGAACAGCCAGGAAAGGCGCCGCGATTTCGAGCGGCTGCGGGCGAGGGTCGGGATCAAGGTCCGGGACATCGGCGAGTCGGTGACACTCGACTTCCGTGGCGGCCGGCTGCTCGTTCACAACGGCTTGAAGCCGAGAAGGGAGATCACGATCACGGCCGACTCCGACACCGTCATGCAGCTCTCGCTGCTCCGGATCGGCCCCTTCGGAATGCCGCTCTACATCGATTCAACCGGGCGCGACGTGGTCCGGAAGCTGCTCGGCGGAAGCCTGAAGATAGACGGGATGCTCGGCAACATCTTCACGCTCAACGCCGTGACCAGGATCTTCTCGGTCCAGTGACCCGACTCGCCGTGGTGGGCGGTGGCTTCATGGGCTCGCAGATCGCGGTCCAGGCCGCGCTCAACGGGGTGGAGGTCCGGCTTCAGGACATCTCGCGGGAGCAGCTCGAGCGCTCCCGGGAACTCAACCGGGGCCACCTGAGACGGCGGGTCGAGAAGGGCCGCCTGACCGAGGCGGCGGTGGAGGCGGCCTTCGGGCGGATCGTGGAGACCACCGACCTGGAGGAGGCGGTCGCCGACGCCGATCTCGTGATCGAGGCCATCGTGGAACGGCTGGAGGCCAAGCGCGAGGTGTTCGAGCGGATGGACAAAGCCGCGCCCGAGCAGGCCATCCTGGCCAGCAACTCCTCCACGATCGTGATCTCGCAGCTGGCCGACGCGACGCGGCGGCCGGACCGCTGCGCAAACATGCACTTCTTCTCGCCCGTCCTCGTGATGGAGCTGTGCGAGGTCGTCATGGGCCCGGAGACCAGCGAGGCGGCCGCGCAGCGCTGCATGGAGCTGGTGCGCGAGATGGGCCGCACGCCGGTCCTCGTCCGCAAGGAGATCGACGGCTTCATCGTCAACCGGATCCTCCATGCCGCGACCCAGGAGGCCTATCGCCTCCTCGACGCCGGCGTGGCCGGCTTCGCCGATATCGACACCGCCGTCGAGAAGGGGCTCAACTGGCCGATGGGCCCCTTCCGGCTGGGCGACTTCACCGGCCTCGACGTCACCTACAACGCGCGCCGGCACATATTCGAGAAGACCGGCGACGAGCGCTACCGGCCCTCGGAGCGGCTGCGCGAGAAGGTCGAGCGGGGCGAGCTCGGCCGCAAGACCGGCAAGGGCTGGTACGAGTACTCGCATGGTTGAGCGAATCTCGCACCTGGGCATCGCGGTCAAGGACCTGGACGCCGCCATCCGCCTCTACCGGGACGTGCTCGGCCTCGAGCCGGTGCACCGCTGGGTGGCCGAGCAGGACCGGATGGAGGCGTGCGAGTTCGACGTCGGCGGCGTTCACATCGAGCTCATGCAGCCGCTGGAGGAGGACTCCCCGGTTGGCAGGTTCATCGCCCGCCGCGGCGAGGGCATCCACCACCTGTCCTTCAAGGTGCCCGACGTGGCGGCAGCGCTGAGCCAGGCGGAGGCGGCGGGACTGGAGCTGGTGGACCATGAGCCGCGAGGCGGCGGCGGCGGGCGGACCCGGGTCGCGTTCCTGCACCCCAAGTCGACCGGCGGGGTCCTGATGGAGCTGGAGGAGGATGCCTGAGTCCAACGGCGAGGTCCTGAACGACTCCGGCCTCCCGCTCAAGCGCTTCTACGCGCCGCCCGACGCCGGCGAGCCGGACCCCGCGCCTGGCGAGTTCCCCTACACGCGCGGCATCCGCGCCGAAATGTACCGCGGCCGGCTCTGGACCATGCGGCAGTACGCCGGCTTTGGGACGGCGCGGGAATCGAACGAGCGCTACCGCTTCCTGCTCAAGCAGGGCCAGACCGGGCTCTCGGTTGCCTTCGATCTACCGACCCAGATCGGATACGACTCCGACCATCCGATGGCGCGCGGCGAGGTGGGCAAGGTGGGCGTCGCCATCGACAGCCTGCGCGACATGGAGATCCTGCTCGAGGCCATCCCGGTGGCGGAGATCTCCACCTCGATGACCATCAACGCCACGGCGTCGATGCTGCTGCTGCTCTACCAGCTGGTGGCCGAGCAGCAGGGCACGCCGCCCGAGAAGATCACGGGCACGGTCCAGAACGACATCCTCAAGGAGTACGCGGCCCGGGGGACGTACATCTTCCCGCCCGAGCCGTCTATGCG
>CAYLIP010000016.1:0-46099 GCA_964383855.1 uncultured Actinomycetes bacterium
CGGCTGAGGCGCGACGGGCTCACCGGAATGCCGCGCCGCAATAGAGGTGACCTGACCGGCAATAGGAATTTCCGTCCATCCAAGATCAACAGCTGGGTGGTGGGCCGGGACAGAGTCGAACTGTCACAGCTTTCGCGGGGGTTTTACAGGCCGGTCGCCCCTCGTCCGCCAGTGGTTACAGTCGTCCGTTGCCATCTTGCTGGTGGGCCTACGAAGCCGGTTAGCGTCCGTCAGTGTCCACCGAAATCCGCGATCGTTGCTGTCAAACTGCTGTCACCGCATCGCGTCATCCCGAAGAGGTGGAGTCGGCGATCGCCGCGGCGAAGAACCTGTAGGACCACTCTTCGGCGAATCGCCGGGACCCGGCGAAAACGATCGGAATCTCCGGATACCTGACGGCGAGCCGCCCGAGGACGTCCGCGAGCCACGATCCTCGACCGGGCTGCGTCCGGAACAGGTCCGGGTAATCGCCCTCGACCACGACCGCAGCTCGCCGAGCTTCCGCGAGGCGCTGCAGCTGGAAAGCCAGGCTGCCGTCGGAGAGCGAGGTGGCGAGATTCTCCAACGTCTTCCTCTCCACTACCGCCACGACCTCGTTGCCGGCCAGTGCGCCGTAGTCGCCCGCCGGCAACGCCTGCCGGACCAACCGGGCACTGTGGGCGCTGAACTTCCATCCGTATTTCTCGCGCGTGTCGATGACGACCGTCAGCTCACCGACCCCGGCCCGACCCTGCGGAACCCGGGCTCCGGGGTTGGCGGACAGTGCCGTCTTCTGGGTCTGCCACCAGATCGCCGGCCGGCCTCTAACGTTGGTGAAGACGAACTGGGATCGGGCAAGGCGTGGCCGGTCGAGAACCAGGTCGATCGCTGCCCCGCGCCGCCGGCACAGGACAACCGTGGCTTCGTCGATCACACCGGCGCTCTCATCCCAGGGAGTGCCGTCGTCCACGCAGAAGATCCGGGTCGAGCGCGGCCAGATGTCGCGGGCCTTGAGAACGATCCCACCTTCGATTGGCAGCCAGACCAGGTACGGGAGCCGGCTGTCGGGATCCGGGTTCCGAGCGACTGCGAATCGTGGCGCCTCGACCACAGGGCGATTGTCCTGTATGCACCAGCGCGCTGGCACGATACCGCGGTATCATGCTACCCATGACCAAGGCAATGACCCTACGGCTCGACGATGAGATGGCCGCTCAGCTCGAAGCGATCGCCAGAGCCGAGGACGTTCCCATCGCCGAGGAGGTCCGCCAGGCCCTCGCCGCCCACATCGACGGGCGGCGTCGCGATAAGGCCTTTCAGGCGCGACTGGCGGCCTCCATCAAGCGCAACCGAGAGATTCTGGACCGGCTCGCGAGCGAGTAGGCCGAGCCTCGCAGTACCTCGATCTCGCCGACTTCCTGCTGATCGCGGAAGCCGTCCTCGGGTTGCCTGCCGAGCGCCTCGCGGAGATGCCGCGGGTGCTCCAGCAGGCAGGCTCGGCACTAGCAGTCCCAAGCACCAGGTTCGCGGGCCACGAGGCCTACCCCGACTTCGCCCAGAAAGCGGCGCTGCTCGCCGCGCGAATCGTCAAGAACCACCCGTTACCCGATGGCAACAAGCGCGTCGCCTGGCTGGCGCTCGTCGAATTCGTCGAGCGCAACGGCCATAGATTCGAGGAACCCGCCCCACAGGAGGCGGTGGTGACCATGTTCGCGCTGGCGTCCGGGAAGCTGTCCGAGACCGGTTTCGTCGACTGGGTCCGGCGTCGGATCACCCCGCAGCCGAGTTGACGCCGACAGTCAGGGCAGAGTCCATGACGATTGCCGCCGTTCGCAGCATCGGCGGCAGCAGGTGACTGTAGATGTCGAGCGTCAGAGCCACGGTGCGATGGCCGAGCAGCTCCTGGACGACCTTGGGATGGGTACTCGAGGCAAGCAGGATCGAGGCTGTCGTGTGGCGGAGGTCATGGACGCGCACGTGCGGCAATCCCGCGCGGCGGAGAGACCGCGTGAGTGCCGAGTTGACCGAGCCTGGGTCCTGCGGTCCGCCTCGGCGGTTGCTGAAGACAAGCGAGCTCGGGTCGGCACCCTTTCCCGTCCTCAGGGCAGCGATCACAAAGGCCGGCATTGGCACCGACCGCCGGCTCTGGGCGGTCTTTGGCGCGGCGAAGACCAGGCCGTGGCCGAGGTTTCTCTGCAGAGTCCTGCGGACCGCGACATTGCCCGCCTCCAGATTGACGTCGGACCAGGTGAGGGCCAACGCCTCGCCGAGACGGAGGCCGGTGCCGATCAACAGCGCCCAGAGTGAGAACCAGCGGTCGTCGTGGGTGGAGTCGAGAAGCCGTCGCGCCTGCGTCGCGTCGAGCGCCGTCATCTGCCGGCGCGGCAGACGCGGAGGCGCCGCCAGCAGGGCGGGGTTGGAGGCCAGCACTCCCCAGCCGACGGCCTGGTTGAGCGCCCGTCGAAGCACCGAGTGCGTGCGCTCCACGCTCCGAGCTGAGAGGCCGGCGACCCGCATCCTCTGGTAGGCGACCTGGACCACGTGTGGCGAGAGGCGGCCTAGGGGGACCTTGCCCAGGGCCACCTCCAGCCGCTCCACGTCGCGGCGGTAGCTGCCCCAGGTGGTCGCCCGGACCCGCTGCTCGGTCACCTGGAGCCAGTGCTCCAGGTACTGGCCGAGGGTCCCGGCATCCGGCGCTGACGGGCAGGCCAAGCTCGAGTGCCCAGCCAAGGTCGGCCGCCAACCGCGCCGCCTCGGCCCGGCTCGGCGCGTAGAGCGACTTGCGACCGCCGCCGGCCAACCTGAACTGGACCTCCCAGCGTCCGTCGCGCCGGTGGTAGACGGTGTCGCTGCCCCGTGCTCGTCTGGCCATGATGACCACCTCCGCTAGTGCTGAGGCGAAGGCTGGACGGTTGCCCGTCAGATTGCCCGTCAGGCCGACGGCCCTGCTGTGACGCGTTGCGCTAGGTAGGGCGAGATTCGAGATCGAGATCGGAGTGGTGGGCCGGGGCCGAGTCGAACGGCCACAGCTTTCGCGGGGGTTTTACAGACCCTTGGGCTCGCCAATGCCCAGCCGACCCACGAGCGCGCAGAAACCGGGGGGGGAGCGCTGGCGGCCAGTTTACCCCAGCCGCTCAGCCCCCAAACCGGCTAGTGGCCGTTGCGCTCCAGCGCGATCACCGGGATCCGCCGGCTCGTCTTCCGGCGGTAGTCGTTGAAGGTCGGGTTGACCGAGGCGTGCTGCCCGTAGAGCCGCTCGTACTCGCCTTCGTCCTCGATGACCTGCGCGCGCGCGGAGAAGCGCTCGGGGCCGACCTCCACCGTCACCACCGGGTTGGCGACCAGGTTGTGGTACCAGGCGGGGTGGGTCGGCGCGCCGCCCTTGGACGCGATGACGACCAGCCGCTCGCCATTGCGCGTGTACACCAGCGGCATCGTCCGCTCCACTCCGGAGCGCGCTCCCCGAGTGGTCAGCAGGAGCACGTCCCGGTCCACGAACGGACCCTCCGAAACCCGGCCCGCATGCTCCCGGAAGTCCTGGATGAGTTTTCGATTGAAGTCGTTGAAGTTGGTTGCCATTGCAATCTTTTCTACCGGATCCGGGCGGAAGAGCTTCCGTCGAGGCGGACCTGCGAGACTCGAGCCATGAATGGTCTGCAGGGAAAGGTCGCGATCGTCACCGGCGCCGGCCGGGGCATCGGCAAGGGAATTGCCGCCCGGCTGGCCGAGGAGGGCTGCCGGCTCGTACTCACCGCCCTCGAGGGCCCCGAGGTGGAGGGTGTGGCCGGGGAGCTGAGCGGCCGCGGCGCTGAAGTGGTGGCGGTCTCGGGAGACATCGGGCTGCCCGCCACCGCCGACCAACTCTTCCAGACCACCCTCGACCGGTTCGGCCCGCCTGACGTCCTGGTCAACAACGCAGGCTGGGCGACTCCGATCGCGCACCTGCTCGAGATGGACGAGGAGCACTGGGACACCGTGCTCCGGACCAACCTGAAAAGCGTCTTCCTGACCACCTCGCGCGCGGCTCGCCTGATGGCCCGGGACCGGCGGGGCGGCTCGATCGTCAACATGAGCTCGTGGGGCGCCATCCGGTCCCACCGCCAGATGGCCGCCTACGACGCCTCCAAGGGCGGCATCGACGCCTTCACCAGGACGGCCGCCATCGACCTGGCCCCGTACAACATCCGCGTCAACGCGGTTGCCCCGGGCACGGTCCGGACCGAGAACTACGCCGCCACCGGCGATCTCGTCCCGCTCGGGCGGCCGGCGACGCCGGCCGACATCGCCTCCGTCGTGGCCTTTCTGGCCTCCGACGACGCCGGCTACGTGACCGGCCAGGTGATCCAGGTCGATGGTGGCATGGGCGCCCAGGGCCGGCCTCCGGGCGCCGACCGCCAGCCGCCGCCGTCGCCGTGAGGCGGCCGCCGGCGGCCGCGGCGGCGCTGGCGCTGGTCCTGCTCGCGGCCTGCGACCCGGTGCTCGGAACCGGGTCCGGCCACGTGCCCGATGCACACCGGTTCCTCACCGTCGACGCCGGCGCCCGCTCGGCGGTGCTGACCCTGATCGGCGGCTATCCGGCCACCGACTTCCAGTTCAATTTCAACGGCTACCGGAACGGCGAGCTGATGGTCACCATCCCGGTCGGATGGACTCTTGATGTCCAGTGCGAGAACCGGGGCACCGTCCCCAAGTCGTGCGCCATCGTCTCCAGCGCGTCGGCGACCGCGCCTGTCCAGCCGGGATGGTCGACGCCGGCGCCTCGGGAGGGACTGCCACCGGGCGGCTCGGCCAGCTTCGAGGTGGTGCTCGATGCGCCCGGGCGCTACCGGATCGCCTCGCTCGTGCCCGGCCAGGAGCCGGCCGGGATGTGGGCGCGGCTCGAGATCGTGGCCTCGGGGTCGCCCTCGATCTCGGGCGTGTCGGGGGGCGGCGGCTGACTCTCGCCGCCGGCACAGGGTTCTCTCAGCAAACTCCCAGCTCGGCGGCTCAGGATGGCGGCGTGATGGCTGAACCGGCCGGACCGCGCGTGCTCGTGGTCGACGACGAACCCAACATCACCGACCTGGTCGCCCTCGCCCTTCGCTATGAGGGCTTCCAGGTCAAGACCGCCGCCAGCGGGCGGGAGGCGCTGCGCAGCGTGCCCGACTTCAAGCCGGCGCTGATGGTGCTCGATGTGATGCTTCCGGACATCGACGGCCTCGAGGTGCTGAAGCGCCTTGCCGCCGAAGGCCGCAAGGTCCCGATCATCTTTCTGACCGCGCGCGACGCCACCGAGGACAAGGTGCACGGACTGACCGTAGGCGGCGACGACTACGTGACCAAGCCCTTCAGCATCGAGGAACTGGTCGCGCGCGTGCGCGTGGTCCTCCGCCGGCATGGCGAGGAGCGCGCCGACCACGTGCTCCGGCTGGCCGACCTCGAGCTCGACGAGGAGGCGCATGAGGTTCGCCGGGGCGGCCAGCCCGTCGAGCTGACGCCGACCGAGTTCCGGCTCCTCCGGTACCTGCTCGTCAACCAGGGCAGGGTGCTGAGCCGCAACCAGATCCTCGACCATGTCTGGGACTACGACTTCGGGGGCGACCCGAGTGTGCTCGAGACCTACGTGAGCTACCTACGCCGCAAGGTCGACCGCTTCCAGCCGCCGCTGATCCACACCGTGCGCGGCGTGGGCTACGTGATTCGCCAGCCCAGGCGATGAGGCTCTCGCTGCGCGCCCGGCTGCTGGCCGGCATGGTCGCGCTGGTCGTGGTCGGCATGGCCGCCTCCGCGATCGCCACCTACGGCTTCCTTCAGAAATCGCTCACCGACCAGCTCGACGCCAGCGTGACCGCCGCCATCAACCCGGCCGCGGCGGCGCTCGTCAACGAAGGTCGAGGCGGAGGGCCGGGCAGTGGGTTCGGAGATCTGCCCAACGGCACCTACTTCGAGCTTCGCGCGCCCGACGGGGAGACCGTGCTGGCGCGGCGGGCGCTCAGCTATACGGGCGAGTCGGTCACCGGCCGCCCCAACCTTCCGGCCCGCGTTCTTCCTCCCGGCATCGACGCCGCCATGGTCAGCAGCATCACCGGCACCGACGGCGTCGATCGCTACCGGCTGGGAGCCGCGCACCTCGACCACGTGCCGGGCGTCGGCGACGGCGTGGTGCTGGTCGCCGCCCCCATGACGGGCCTCGAGTCCACGCTGCAGCGGCTACTGCTGCTCGAGGCCGGCGTCACGGCGCTGGTGGTGCTGGCGATGGTCGTGGTCGCCTGGCTGCTGGTCAACAGCGGCCTCCGGCCGCTCCAGCGGATGGGGGAGACGGCGCAGGCGATCGCCGCCGGCGACCTCAGCCGGCGCGTCGAACCGGCCGACGAGAAGACCGAGATCGGTCGCCTGGGCCTGGCTCTGAACCGGATGCTCGGCCAGATCGAGAGTGCCTTCGCCGAGCGGACGCTTTCAGAGCAGCGCCTGCGCCGCTTCATCGCCGATGCCTCGCACGAGCTGCGGACACCGCTGACCTCGATCCGGGGCTATGCGGAGCTGCTGCGGCGCGGGGCCGACCGCAAGGCCGAGGACGCCGTCCTGGCCCGCCGCCGCATCGAGCAGGAATCGGTCCGGATGACCGGGCTGGTCGAGGACATGCTGCTGCTCGCCAGGCTCGACCAGGGCCGCCCGCTCGAGCGGGAGCCGGTCGATTTGACGCAGATCGCCCGCGATGCCTGCCTCGACGCCAGGGTGGTGGCTCCCAACCGCCAGATCCTGCTCGAGGGAGAGGGCGCGGTCATCGTCACCGGCGACGACCAGCGGCTGCGCCAGGTGGTGGGCAACCTGGTCCGCAACGCGATCGTGCACACTCCACCGGCCGCGCCGATCGAGGTCACGGTCGTTCCGCACGAAGGGCGTGCGCTGCTGTCCGTGGCCGACCACGGTCCTGGACTCCGGAGAGAGGTCGCCACCCGGGTCTTCGAGCCCTTCTTCCGCGCCGACGCCGGCCGCAGCCGCGACCGCGGCGGCTCCGGCCTCGGTCTATCGATCGTGGCCGCGGTGGTCGCCGCCCACGGCGGAGAGGTCGAGGTCGGCGACACGCCGGGCGGCGGCGCCACCTTCACCGTGTCTCTGCCCCTGGCGCAGGTGCGCCCGGCCGCCTCCGGGCAGCGAGCGGCCGGCTAGCCGATCAGTCGTCGGCCGCCACCGTTCCCGGACAGCGCGGAAAATCGGGGCACATCCAGACCGTCGAGCCGCGGCGCTCCATCGGCTTCTCGCAGACCGGGCAGGCGGGGCGCAGGCGGCGGCCGGCGGCCGGGCGCCGTGCCGGCTGCGGACGCAGCCGGTCCGTGATTCTCCTGATCCAGCCCGGCATGGCTGACAAGTTTGAGGCGATCCGCGCCGGCGCGGATCGGCCTCCGCCCAGCCGGACGAAATCGCCCGTTCACGACCGGCCATGCGGGTGTACGGTGCCTCAGGGAGCGTGGAGACGCATGCTCTCCCTCCCACCAGGGGCGCTCGGCTCGCTGGGGCTGAGCGTCCTTGGGTCCCTCCGCCGGAGCGCGCCTGGGCGCATGGCTCGCGACTGACAGGTCAGCCGGCCGGTCAGCGGGCTTTCGGCACCCGGCCCATCAGGTAGAACTCGTCATTGGGGCGCATGGCCGAGAGGTGCGCCAGCCGGTTCGACATGGCAAAGAAGGCGGTGACGGCGCCGATGTCCCAGATGTCGTCATCGGAAAAGCCGTGCTCCTGCAGCTGGGCCAGTTCCTCCTCGCCGATCTCCTGCGGGCGCTCGGCCAGCTTCACGGCAAAGCCGATCATCGCCCGCTGCCGCTCGCTCAGGTCCGCCTTGCGCCAGTCGATGGCGACCTGGTCGGCGATCAGGGCGTCCTTGGCGCGGATCCGGGCGATGGCGCCGTGGGCCACGACGCAGTAGAGGCAGTCGTTGGCCGCACTGGTGGCCACCACGATCAGCTCCCGCTCCGCCTTGGTCAGGCCCGAATCCCGCTCCATGAGTGCGTCGTGGTAGGCCACGAACGCGCGCCACTCATCCGGGCGGTGGGCGAGGGCGAGGAAGACGTTGGGCACAAAGCCGGTCTTCTCGGCCACCATCTCAATGCGCTCTCGGAGGTCCGCAGGCAGCGCCGTCACGGGAGGCACCGGAAAGCGGCTGATCGGGTGATCGGTCATCTCGTCCGTAGGGTATTGCTCAGGCATGGCTGAGCAGGCAAACGTCGGTCTGCGCCCGGGCAAGGTCCAGGAGATCGCCGGGTGGGCGACGGCGCAGGACTTCGCGCGGATTTCGCCGGAGGACGCCGGCTACCTAAAGGTGCTCGTGCTCGACTCCCTCGGCTGCTCGATCGCCGCGCTCTCGGGTGGGCCGGTGGGCCCGGTTCGCGACCTCGAGCTCGAGCTCGGCGGCAGCCCGCTTTGCACCCTGATCGGTAGCGGAAAGAGCGCGCCCGACCGCGCCGCCTTCTTCAACGGCGCCCTGCTCCGCTATCTCGACTTCATGGACATCTTCATGGTCGAGGGCCAGACCTTCCATCCCTCCGACAACTTCGCCGTGGCGCTGGCCGGCAGCGAGCTGGCGGGCGCCGGCGGCGAGACCTTGCTGACCGCCCTCGCCGTCGCCTACCAGGTCCAGGCGCGCTTCAGCGAGGCGGCGCCGCTCCAGGAGCAGGGCTTCGACCACGTCGCCCATCTCGCGTACTCGATGCCGGCCGCCCTCTCGGTGGCCCTGGGGCTCGACGCCCAGCAGGCGGCCAACGCCCTGGCACTCTGCGGGTCCTTCATCAACACGCTCTGGATCGTGCGGACCGGCCGGCTCTCGCGGTGGAAGGGCTTTGCCTCCGCCCAGGCCGCCATGGCGGCCATGCATATGACGCTGCTTGCCAGCCGGGGCATGACCGGACCACTCGACGTGCTCGAGGGGGAGCGCGCCTGGGAATCGTCGGTCGGCAAGCCGGTCGATGTCGACTGGCCGGCCGAGCCGCTCGACCAGTTCAAGCGCAGCTCGGTCAAGCGCTACAACGCCGAGGCGCACACGCAGAGCGCGATCGATGCCGCCCTTCAGTTGCGGGAGCAGCTGCGTCGGGAGGGGGTGCGCCCCGAGGATGTGCTTCGCGTCGAGCTGGACACGTTCAACCAGGCCCTCGAGATCGTCGGAGGCGGGGCCGGCGGCGACCGGGTCGCCGTCCACAGCAAGGAGCAGGCAGACCATTCGCTGCCCTACCTGCTGGCCGTGGCGCTGATCGACGGCGACGTCCAGCCCGAGCAGTTCACCGAGGAGCGGGTCAAGAGGGGGGACGTCCAGGACCTGCTGAGGCGCGTGTGGGTCCGCCAGCGGGAAGAGCTGACGCAGCGATACCCGCAGGAGATGCCGGCGTCGGTCACCGTGCTGCTCAGGGACGGCCGCGAACTCAAGAAGGAGGTGTCCGACTATCCCGGTTTCTGGCGCACCCGCCCGCTGGATTGGGACGCGGCGCGGGCCAAATTCGAGCGGCTGACCCGGACCATGGCCGATCCGCGGCTGCGCGATGAGATCGCGGGAGCGGTGCAGAGCCTGGAGCGCATGCCGGTCAGGGATCTCACCTCCCTGCTGGAGCGGGTCCGGGTCTGACGCGCATTGACTCGCCGCCACCGGGCAGAGATTCTTCAGGGGTGGCCGGAGAACGGATCGCGGTTCGCGAGCGGATCGCGCCCGAGATCACCGCCTCGCTGTTCGCGAACTATCGAAACTCGGCCGAGGCCGTGATGGAGCTGGTCGACAACGCGATCGATTCGCGGCGTCCTGGTGCACCCCTCCAAATTGACATTGCGGTTCATCCAGCATCCCTGACAGTCGTGACTCTCGGAGGCACAGGGATGGGGCTTCGGGAACTGGAGCGCCACTACCTCTTTTGGGGCGCGTCTCCCAAGCGAGGGCGGAACCTCATCGGTCAGTACGGTCAGGGCGGCAAGGCCGCCATCGGCCACCTGGGGCGGCGGTTCACCATCGAGGTCAGCCGTCCGGGCGATGTCCGCTCCTGGAAGATCTCCGATAGCGACTACCGCGATCGGAGCCGGCCCAAGACATACGAGGTCCAGGAGGTGCCGAAAAGAGCGGCGCGGGAGAGCGGTTACGTCCGGATCCGAATCGACGAAATCGACAAGCGGATCGACGTGCGCCGCCTGAGCCAGCGGCTCGCCGAAACCTACCGGCCGCTCCTCGATTCGGGGGCCGTGGTGATCAAACTCGGTGAAGAGGCCCTGGCGCCCGAGCCGGTCAGGGCGCACGACCGCACACCGATCTCCGTCAACGCGGCAGGGGGACGGGTTCGCGGATGGGCCGGTATCGCCGATCCCGACCAGCCCCTTCGGGGATGGATACCCGGCATCCGTTGCTACAGGCTCGGCCGGCTGATCTCGGAGGGCGAGTTTTTCGGGCATCCAGGGCCGGCCCAGGTGCCCGGAATGGCGCGGCTGATGGGCGAGCTGGACATCCCCCAGGTGCCCCTCACGATGAACAAGAGCGACTTCGACCGCGACGGCGAAGACTGGGTTGAGGTTGAGGAGAGGGTGCACCGCGCGCTCGGGCCGATCGCGCGCAAGCTCGCGCGGGAAACCGAGGTGCCAC
Organism: uncultured Actinomycetes bacterium; assembly: GCA_964383855.1. Lineage (GTDB taxonomy): Bacteria > Chloroflexota > Dormibacteria > Dormibacterales > Dormibacteraceae > CAZHAC01. The sequence goes on from CAYLIP010000016.1 coordinate 10,562, forward strand.
CCTCGGAGTCAGCTCTCAGGGTGGCCGAGCAGGTGCGGCGGCTGCTTGCGCAGGCGCTGCGTTTGTCCGAGCGGGCGGATGAGTTCACGGGACTGGCTGCGGCGAGCTCGCGTGCGAGGAAGGCGGAGCAGGATGAGCTGCCGATGGACGGCCCTTCCTCAGCGGAGGAAGCCGGCGAGGAGCGACCGAGAGTGCCGCCGGCGGCCGCTGGAGCGGCGAGAACGCGGAAAGGTTTCGGGAAAATCGTGATCCGATCCCTGGACCCAAGCATCCGGAGCACGACGCTGCTCGAAGGCGATACGCGCGTCGTCGTCATCAACTCTCGTTATCCGCTCTACCGAGAGCGGCGTGGCGATGTCTGGTACCAACTGGAAACCGCCGCCCGCGAGATCTGCCAGGCGACGGAGGGAGGCAGCGTCGAAGAGTACGAAGGCCGGGTCAATGAGATCGTGCTGGCCGCCGCATCACTGCGCGAGCGGCGACGTAAGCCGCCTCGCCAGGGCCGCCAGCTGCGCCTCGTGAGGGTGCCTTAACAGACCAGACCCCGACCGATGGCAGGTCGCGAGATTGCCCGCGCGGGAGCAACATCGGCACCCTGCTCGGTAGCCTGCGGTGGAAGGACCCTCCTGGACAGTCCGCGCGAGGGTCGTTGGGAGAGAACAGTGCACATCAGATTTCTGATGGCCGCCATGGCGGCCGGGATGATGACGATCGGCATTTCCTCGACTGCGCTGGCCGCGCCGGCGCCTCCTCAGAGAGGCGAGCCAAACTGCCACGGGCAGTTCATCGCGTACAACAAGCACCTCACCGGCGTGAACATCGAGCAGGCGTCCACCAGCCCGGCGTTCGCCCCGGTCACCGGTGGCACGGTGAAGGGCGGCCAGGAGTTCATCCGGAGGTACTGCGGGCGCTAGGTCCTCGGGGGCCGATTCAGCCGGTCGATCTGCCCGGTACGGGGTTTCCGGCGCCATGCCACCGGGTAGACTGCAGTCAAGCGATCGCTCCCTGGCGATCGGCTGCCCGCTCGGGTCCCCTTTCATCGTCTCAGCAACGGTGCCCATCGGTCGGCGACTTCGAATCAGTTGAAGGGGCGCTGGAGTTCATTTGACGACCTTTTCCGAGCTGGGCATCAGCCCCGGCATACTCACCACCCTGGCCGCCCGCGGGATCGTTGAACCGGTCCCTGTGCAGGCGGACGCCATCCCCGCGCTCCTCGACGGCGAGGACGTCGTGATCGAGGCCCCGACCGGTTCCGGCAAGAGCCTCGCCTTCCTCCTCCCCCTGGTGGAGCGCCTGGCCGGGCGGCAGGCGCCAGGGCCGCGGGCCCTCGTCGTCTGCCCCACGCGCGAGCTGGCGATGCAGGTCCACGAGGTGCTGACCGGTCTCGACTCCGGCCTCACCACCGCTCTGCTCTACGGCGGCACCGGCTACCACACGCAAACCACCGCCCTCAACGCCGGGGCCGACGTCCTGGTCGGCACGCCGGGCCGGATCCTGGACATGGTCGGAAAGCGCCTGGTCGCCCTGAGCCGGGTGGAGTACCTGGTCCTCGACGAGGCAGATGAGATGCTCGATGCCGGCTTCGCACCCGACGTCGAGAGGATTCTCGGGCAGACCTACGAGCCGCAGATGGTGATGGCGTCGGCGACCATGCCCGAGTGGGTCAACCGCATCATCGAGCGCCACATGCACTCGCCTGAGCGCGTGAAGGTCACGGCTGAGCATGCTTCCAAGCTCGAGCACGGGATCCTCCGCGTCGAGACCCACGAGAAGCTGGATGTGCTGGTCCGCCTGCTCGGCCTGATCGAGGGTTCGGTCATCGTATTTGGCCGCACCAAGCAGGGTGTGCAGGAGCTCAACCGCCAGCTCCACCGGCGGCGGGTCGGCAACATCATGCTCCAGGGCGACATGGAGCAGGTCCAGCGCGACCGCGCCATGGACAGCTTCCGGCAGGGCCGGGCGCGGGTGCTCGTCGCGACCAACGTGGCGGCGCGAGGTCTCGACATCAGCGACGTCGCGGTGGTGGTCAACTTCGAGCTGCCGGAAACGCCGCAGTGGCTGACCCACCGTGTGGGGCGGACCGCCCGCAACGGCGCCACGGGCCATGCGATCACCTTCGTCACGCCGGCTGATGAGCACCGCTGGCGCCGCCTCCGGAGCGAGGGCTCGGTCGACCTTCCGCAGCTCGACGCGGACGCGCTGCTGAGCCGCGGAGAATGGCTCTACATCGAGAGCCGGCCGGCCGTCCTGCAGGGTCCGGCCGGTCCGCGCCCGCGCTCGCGCTCGCGCCGGCGTCCAAGGCGCGAGCCGCGCGCGGCGACCGCCTGAAGAAGCGGCCTCCACCGGGATGCGCATCCGAGTTAAGTTGTGTGGGCTCAAGGAGGGCACATGCCGCTGATCCGGCACCGCAGGGGTGACGACAAGGTCGAGGAGCTGAAGCGGATTCCGCTCTTCTACAACCTGCCCCGAAGGGAGCTCGAGCTGATCGCCGCCAACCTCGACGAGGTCGAGGTGCCGGCGGGCGAGACGCTTATCCGCGAGGGCCACAACAACAACGCCTTCTGGATCATTCGCGAGGGCACGGTCGAGATGGCGGTCGGTGATCACACGACTCACGAGTTCGGCCCGGGCGCCTTCTTCGGCGCCACGAGCATGCTCGACGGCCGGGCGGCCGTGGCCACGGCGACGACCAGGACGCCGCTCAACGCCTGGGTCGCCAGCGCCGACCAGTTTCGCGCGCTGGAGGGCAACGAGACGATCGCGCTGCGCCTGATGTCCTACGCCCTGGAGCGCATGCGCGAAGACCTCGACGCCCACCACGCCGCCCAAACCCGAGGTAAATCCGACCGGTAGAGGGCTCCTGCCCAGGCCTCCCTGCCCGGCGGGCGGGAGGTTTGCCGGAGGTCAGTCTCGCCGGGTCAGCTCCTCGAGATCTCGGGGCACCCGCATCGGGCGGCCGTCGCTGAGCCGGATCCAGGCCCACTCGGTGACCACCTCGGCCAGCAATTCGCCCTGCCCAGAACGGCTGATCCAGGTCCGCCGCACCGCGCGCGCGCCCCGGATCAGCTCGACCACGACGCGGACGTCGACCTCGTCGTTGTAGACGGCGGGCCTCCGGTAGGTGATCTCGGAGCGGTGAATGACCCAGCCGCCGCCACGCGCACGTGCCCACTCCTTGCCATAGCCGGCCGCCTCCGCGTGCCGGGTGGCGATCTCCTCGGCCCATTGCATATAGACGGCGTTATTGACGTGGCCGTTGCTGTCGAGCTCGTAGCTCCGCACCCGCCAGCGCTCTGAGTATTCGAGCGGGTCGGCCCGCCAGCCGCTCACCGGCGGGCGATCTCGGCCACCAGCCGCCGCTGATCGTCGTCGAGCCAGGGTGGGGAGCCGGCAGCCGCGTTCTCGGCCGCGTGCCCGGGCGTCTGCGTGGCGGTCAGCACGCAGCTGACCCGGGGGTCTGAGACGATCCACCTGAGCACCGCCTGCGGCCAGGTCTCCACACCCAGCTCGCGCAGCTCGGCCGGGGATGGACGCGCATCGAGAATGCCGCCCTGCAGAGGGCTCATGACGAGGACGCCCAGCCCCATCTCCTCGGCCAGCGGCAGGATCCTCTCGGCGGCGTCGGTCGCGAGCGGCGAATAAGGGATCTGGATCGCGTCCAGCCGGCCGGTTCGCATGACCTCCGCCAGCTCGGGAAAGGCCGATGCCTGGTAGTGCGTGGCGCCTGCGGCGCGGACCCGGCCGTCGCTCTTGAGCTCCTCGATCAGGCTCAGCTGAGCCTGCCAGGAGACCAGGTTGTGCACCTGCAGAAGGTCCACCCAGCCGAACAGCCGCAGCTGCAGCTCGGCCTGGCCGCGGCCGGCGGCCGGTTCCGGCGTCCAGATCTTGGTCGCAACCTGCACCCGGTCACGCCGGCCCTCGAGCGCGGCCGCGAGGGTGGTCTCGGCGCGGCCGTACATGGGCGAGGAGTCGAAGAGGTCGATGCCCGACTCCACTGCCTCATCGACGATCGGGCGCCGGTCCTCCAGGGTGTCGAACGTCCGCCATGTGCCGAGCCCGATCGCCGGCACCGTCAGCCCGCTCTTCCCCAGCCGGCGCCTCTCCATCACCACGAGGTTATTAGGAGTCGTAGGCGAGCAGCCTCGCGGCGTTGCCGGACAGGACCGCCTCCTCGGCGCCGGCGTCCAGCTGCGCTGCCCTGACCAGTCCGAGCGGGTCCGGATCGCCCATCTCGAAAGGGTGGTCGGTGCCCAGCAGCACCTGAGAGGCGCCGGCGAACTCGACGAGGTGCCGGAGGACGGCGGCGTCGTAGACGCAGGAGTCGTAGAAAAAGCGCCGCAGGGAAGCGGAGGGCGGCTCACCCAGCCGGGCGCGCCCCTCTGGCCGCACCCGCCAGGCGTGGTCCAGCCGGCCCTGCAGCTGGGCCACGCCTCCGCCGCCATGCGCGAGCAGGACCCGCAGCTCGGGATGGCGCTCCATGACCCCCGACATCACCATGTCGGCGGCCGTGGCGGCGGTCTGCGCCGGGCTGCCGACCGTGTTCCAGAGAACGTAGCGGTCGGGGACCCCGGGGGCGTCGAGCTGGCCGCCGGGGTGAACGAATACGACCGCGCCCAGCCGCTCGGCGGCCGCCCAGAAGGGCTCGAAGGCGGGATCGCCAAGGTAGGCGCCGGCGACCGCGGCGGTCACCTCGACGCCGGCCAGGCCCAACTCGAGCACCCGGCGCAGCTCAGCCGCAGCCAGCGCCGGCGAGCGCAGGGGGATGGTTCCCAGCGCGGTCATCCCCGGCGGCAGGGCCGCCAGCTCTCGGTTCTGCAGGCGGCAGACCTCCAGCGCCTGCGGCTCGGAGTCGAAGGCTTCGCCCAGGACCTGGACCCAGGGCGACACGATCACATGGTCGATCCCCGCCTGGCGAGCGGTCTCCAGGGTCTCCTCCAGCGAGGTGATGTCGCGGGCTCCCACCCGTGATCTCCGGCCTCCTACCTCCGCGACGCGCACGCCGTTTTCGAGCCGGACGGCGGGGCCCCCGGGAACGCGTGTCAGCGCCGGCGGGAGGAAATGAACGTGTGCGTCGACCACGGGCAGATGTGAACTCGAGCCGGGCAGCGACACGATGGAGGAATCCCTCACGTTCCGGCGGCGCCCGATCGGTCAATATCCGGCTGTTGACACCGACCCCCACCGTGCTCGCGCTCAACTGCGGCAGCGCCACCATCAAGTACCTGGTGGCGGAGGGCGCCGAGCGGCTGGCCGAGGGCGAGACCGAGCTCGCCGGCGGCGGCGGGGCGGTGCCGGCCATCCTCGACGGCCTGCGGCGCCGGGGGCTCCTGGAACGGGTGCGGGCGGTCGGCCACCGGGTGGTCCACGGCGGCCTCCGCTTCCTCGATCCGGTGCTCGTCGACGGCTCCGTCCTGGCGCAGCTCGACTACCTCTCCGAGCTGGCGCCGCTTCACAACCCGCCCGCCATCGCCGCCATCCGGGCCGCACGGGAGGCCCTGCCCGGCATCCCCCAGGTGGCCACCTTCGACACCTCGTTCCACGCCGGCATGCCGCCGGAGGCCTCGACCTACGCCGTTCCCTGGCAGTGGACCGAGGACTACGCGGTCCTCCGCTACGGGTTCCACGGCCTGGCCCATCGCTCGATGCTGGCCGGCGCCGCCGCCCAGCTCGGCCGGCCCGCCGACGAGCTGCGGCTGGTCACCTTCCAGCTCGGCAGCGGCTGCTCGGCCTGCGCCATCGCGGGTGGGCGCTCTCTGGACACCTCGATGGGGCTCACTCCCAACGAGGGGCTGGTCATGCGCACCCGCTCCGGCGACGTCGACCCGACGCTGGTCGAATACGTTGCCCGGGTCTCCGGGCAGAGCGTGGACGCCGTCCTCGCGGATCTCTCCGAGCGGTCGGGGCTGGCGGGCGTCGCCGGAGGCGATGGCGACATGCGCGACCTGCTCGCCCGGGAAGCTCAAGGCGACGAGCGGGCGGCCCTGGCCGTATCGATCTTCACCTACCGCGCGCGCAAGTACCTGGGCGCCTACCTGGCCGTGCTGGGGGGAGCCGACGCGGTGGTCTTCGGAGGTGGGGTGGGCGAGAACGCGGCGGACATCCGCGACCGGATCACGGCCGGGCTCGGGCTGCGCGTGCTCGTGGTCCGGGTGGACGAGGAGGCGGTCATCGTCGGCGACGTGGAGAGGCTTCTCTCGGACCGTCAGTAGGCCCAAGTCCAGCCCTGGATGTCGGGGGCGTCCTCGCCATGTTCGCGCGTGTACTGCCGGCAGCGCACCCGCTCGTCCTCCATTTGCTGCCGCAGATGCGCCGCCCGCTCGCGGAGGCCGGGCACGCGGTCGATCACATCCATCACCAGGTGGAAGCGGTCGAGGTCGTTGAGCATGACCATGTCGAAGGGAGTGGTCGTCGTCCCCTCTTCCGTGTAGCCGCGAACGTGCAGGTTGTCGTGGTTGGTGCGCCGGTAGGTCAGCCGGTGGATCAGCCACGGATAGCCGTGGTAGGCGAAGATCACCGGCTTCGAGGTCGTGAACACGGTGTCGAACTCGGCGCCCGGCATGCCGTGCGGGTGCTCTTCGGGTGGCTGCAGGCGCATCAGGTCGACGACGTTGACGGTCCTCACCCGGAGGTCGGGCAGATGCCGGCGGAGCAGGTCGACCGCGGCCAGGGTTTCCAGGGTCGGGATGTCGCCGCAGCAGGCGAGCACGACGTCCGGCTCGCCGCCCTGGTCGCTGCTCGCCCACTCCCAGATGCCGAGGCCCCGCGTGCAGTGCAGCACGGCCTCCTCCATCGAGAGGTAGTCCAGGGCCGGCTGCTTGCCGGCCACGATCACGTTGATGTAGTTGCGGCTGCGAAGCACGTGGTCGCCCACGCTGAGGAGGCAGTTGGCGTCGGGGGGCAGGTAGACACGGATGATCTCCGCCTTCTTGTTGACCACGTGGTCGATGAAGCCCGGGTCCTGGTGCGAGAAGCCGTTGTGGTCCTGCCGCCAGACGTGCGAGGAGAGCAGGATGTTGAGAGAGGCGATCGGCCGCCGCCAGGACAGCTCGCGCGTCACCTTGAGCCACTTGGCGTGCTGGTTGACCATCGAGTCGACGATGTGGATGAAGGCCTCATAGCAGTTGAAGAGGCCGTGCCGGCCGGTCAGCAGGTAGCCCTCAAGCCAGCCCTCGCACACATGCTCGCTGAGGATCTCCATCACGCGCCCGCCGGCGCGCAGGTGGTCGTCGTTGGGGTCGTGCTCGGCGACCCAGTCGCGATCGGTGGCCTCGAACACGGCCTGGAGCCGGTTGGAGGCGGTCTCATCGGGCCCCATCAGCCGGAAGGTCTGGGGATTGGCGCGGATGACGTCGCGGAGAAAGGCGCCCAGCACCGCGGTTGCGCTGTGGCCCGACCGGCCGGGCGCCTCCACGGGCACTCCGTATCCCCGGAAGTCGGGCAGCTGCAGCTCGCGCAGCAGCAGGCCCCCGTTGGCGTGCGGATTGGCGCTCATCCGGCGGGTGCCCCGGGGGGCCGCCTGGGCGATGTCTTCGCGCAGGCGACCGTCGGCGTCGAAGAGCTCGCGCGGCCGGTAGCCCCTCATCCAGCCTTCCAGCGCGGCCAGGTGGCCGCTGCGCTCGGCGATGTCGGCCAGGGGGACCTGGTGGGCGCGGAAGGTGCCCTCCACCTGCACGCCGTCGACGCGTTCTGGCCCCGTCCAACCCTTGGGTGTGACCAGGACGATCATCGGCCAGGCCGGCCGCTGCGGCTCTCGGCGCGAGCGCCGGGCCTGCTCCTGGATCTGGGCGATGCGGTCGAGGCAGGAGTCGAGCGTCGCCGCCATCAGCCGGTGCATGTGGGCGGGCTCATGGCCCTCGATCACGTGCGGTTCGTATCCATAACCGCGCAGCAGCTCGCAGAGCTCCTCCCGCGGGATCCTCGCGAGGACGGCCGGGTTGGCGATCTTCCAGCCGTTGAGGTGAAGGATCGGGAGCACCGCCCCATCCGTCCGGGGATCCAGGAACTTGTTGGAGTGCCAGCTGGTGGCGAGCGGTCCGGTCTCGGCCTCGCCGTCGCCCACCACGCAGCAGACGAGCAGGTCGGGGTTGTCGAAGGCCGCCCCGAAAGCGTGCGCCAGCGAGTAGCCGAGCTCGCCGCCCTCATGGATCGACCCAGGCGTCTCGGGAGCCACGTGGCTCGGGATCCCGCCCGGATACGAGAACTGGCGGAAGAGCTGCCGCATCCCCGCCTCGTCCTGGCTGATGTGCGGATAGACCTCGCTGTAGGTGCCCTCGAGGTAGGCGCAGGCGACGAGCCCGGGGCCGCCGTGCCCGGGCCCGATCACGTACATGGCGTCCAGGTCGCGCCCGACGATGGCGCGGTTCATGTGCGCGTAGATGAAGTTCAGCCCGGGCGTGGTTCCCCAGTGCCCGAGAAGCCGCGGCTTGACGTCCTCGATGCGCAGCGGCCGCTCGAGGAGCGGGTTGTCCCGCAGGTAGATCTGGCCGACGGAGAGGTAGTTGGCGGCACGCCACCAGGCGTGGAGCCGCTCAAGCTCGCCCTTGTCGAGCGCTCCCCGGGCCACTGCACCAGTATGCGCAGGCGCCGTGGACTAGCATGGCCTGAGTGAAGACCCTCAAAGGCCTCGACGAGGTGCGCCAGTCCCAGGGGCAGGAATGGGGCACCAGCGATTGGCTCGAGATCAGGCAGGACCGGGTGGACCAGTTCGCCGACGCCACCGAGGATCACCAGTGGATCCACGTCGACACCGAGAAGGCCGCCCAGGGTCCCTTCGGAACGACGATCGCGCACGGCTACCTGACGCTGTCGCTGATCGTCCCCCTGGCCGCACAGGTCTCGAAGGTCGAGGGCATCCGGATGGGCATCAACTACGGGCTCAACAAGGTCCGCTTCCCCAACCCGGTCCGCATCCCGGCCCGGATCCGCGCGCACGTGAAGAACCTCTCGGTCGAGGACGTCGAGGGCGGGGTCCAGGTCGTAAACCAGGTCACGATCGAGGTCGAGGGCGCCGACAAGCCGGCCTGCGTGGCCGAGACGGTGACCCGCCTCTACGCCTGACGGCGACCCGGAGTTCGAAAGGAAGGTCCTCCAGACCTTCATCCGCGATGGCCGCATCGTCCAGGTGCCCGCGCGCCACAAGAAGCGGATGGTCATCCTCAACTGGCTGGCTGGCCATTTCCGCCCCGGCGAGCGCTACACCGAGCGGCAGGTCTCCGAGCTCCTGGGGCGCTACTTCGACGATTACGCGACCCTGCGCCGCCTGCTCGTCGACAACGAACTGATGCAGCGCAAGCACGGGCTCTACTGGCGCGCGGGCACGATGCCCTTCCCGGACTGATCGCAGGCGCCTGATCGCTTGTCGACCCCCGGGCACCGCTCGTAGCGTCTGCCGCATGAAGAAGAGCGAGCTGCCGGGAACCATCAAGCGTTCACCGGACAAGGCCCAGGAGACCTTCGCCAAGGTCCACGACAGCGCCGCCGAGGAATACGGAGACGGCGAGCGGGCCCACCGGACCGCATACGCGGCGCTCAAGCATTCGTTCGAGAAGGTCGGCGACCACTGGGAGCCCAAGGGCCGCAAGGGCCCGTCCGATCCGCGCGCCGCACAGGGCGGCCGGGCAGCCCGGGCGGGCGCGGGCGAGAGCTTCGGCGGCGTCGACTACTACGGACACACGAAGGCGGAGCTGCTGGAGCGCGCGGCCGGGCTCGACATCCGGGGCCGTTCGCGGATGGACAAGGCGGAGCTGGCCCGGGCGATCGCCCGCAAACAGGACTGACCTGTCACAAACCCGGCCCCCGCGGTGCCTTCAACCGCGATGGCGAAATCATCGCCGGCGCTGCAAATCCGGCGGCTGACCAAGACCTACGGCGGCATCCGAGCGGTTGACGAGCTCGACCTCGAGGTTCGCCGGGGCGAGATCTTCGGTTTCCTGGGTCCCAACGGGGCCGGGAAGACGACCACCATCCGCATGGTCCTGGCGCTGGTCAGGCCCACGTCGGGGGCGGTCGAGATCCTGGGCCTGGACCTCGCCGCCCACCGCGCCCAGGTGCTGCCCCGGGTGGGAGCCCTGGTCGAGTCGCCCGCCCTCCACCTCTACCTCTCCGGTCGCGACAACCTGCGCGTGGTCGGCGACGTCCTCGGCGGCGTGCCGGAGTCCCGCCTCGACGAGCTGATCGAGCTGGTCGGCCTGACCGGGCGGGACCGCGACCGGGTGCGAACCTACTCCCTGGGCATGAAGCAGCGCCTTGGCGTCGCCATGGCCCTTCTCAACGACCCCGAGCTCCTCGTCCTCGACGAGCCCGCCAACGGGCTCGACCCCGCCGGGATCGTGGAGATGCGCGATCTCCTGCGTCAGCTCGCGGCCGCTGGCAAGACCGTCTTCATCTCCAGCCACGTGCTCAGCGAGGTCCAGCAGATCTGCTCGCGGGTGGCGATCATCGACCATGGCCGCCTGGTCCGCGTGGCTCCGGTGGCCGAGCTGCTGCAGAGCCCGGGTGAGTTCGAGGTCCGGGTCGACGACCCAGGCCGGCTGGTCGAGGCGCTGCAGCGGGAGGAGTGGGGGACCGCGGCGCGGATCGAGGACGGCCTGGTGGTGACCGGCGCGCCCGGCGGCCGCGGGCGGGCGCTGATCGCCTGGCTCGTCGCCAACCACCACCAGCCGGACAGCGTCGGCGAGCGCCAGCGTGAGCTGGAGGACGTCTTCCTCAGCCTGACCGGGGGTGCGGCGTGATCGCGGCCCGGCCGCTCCGGCCAAGCCTGACCGGCGCCTTCCGCGGCGAGCTGCTGAAGGTCAGCCGCCAGCTCTCCGTCTGGCTGATGCTGCTCGGCGCGCTCGTCCTGCTCGGCGTCGTCGTGCTCGCCGCGAGCACCGCCGGGCCCTTCAAGAGCGACCTCCTCAACCGGCCCACAGCCTTCGTCAACGACATCCTGCAGATCTACGGAACCGTCTTCCAGGTCGGCTCCGGGATCTTCATGCTGATCGTGGGGGCGCGGCTGCTCGCCATGGAGTACTCGGCGGGAACCGTCCGAGTGCTCTACGCGCGCGGCGTTGGCCGGCTGCAGCTGCTGTCGGTCAAGGCGGCCGCCCTGGTGGTCCTCGGCCTCGGGTTGCTGGTGGGCTATGTGGCCGTCGTCGCGGTCATCGTCCTGGTCACGGTCCAGGTGTGGGCCGGGAGCCTGTCGCCGCTCGGCCAGGTGTCGAGCGTGGCCTGGCAGGACGCCGGCCGCGCGCTCGTCTTCTACTCGGCCAACATCGGCGTGCTGGTGCTGGTGGCGGCCGCGGCGGCCGCCCTGGGGCGGTCGCTGACCTTCGGGCTGCCGGCCGCTCTCAGCCTGTTCCCCGCCGACAACTTCGCCTCGCTGATCCTGATGCTGGTCGCACGGGTCACGCAGCACCAGCACCCCTGGCTCGACATCAACCAGTGGTTCCTTGGTCCCAACCTCAACTACGTGCTGTCGCTGTGGGAGGTGTCGAAGCCCCGCCCGGCGTTCTCGTCGCCGGCCGCCAGCGTTGACCTGACGCACGTGGTGGCGGTTGTCTGCGCCTGGGCCGCCGGCCTCGCGGTGGTGGCCATCGTGAGAACCGTCCGTACAGACGTGCTCGAGTAGCGTAGACTGCCGCGCCAAACGCGCCGCCCGCCACTCACGCGCACCCTGCCCATGGAGGAAACGATGCCCAGGTTCACAGACGAAGACGATGAGTGCGGCTGCGCCCAGTGCCGGGAGGACGCCGGTTCTGATCCCGGCCGCGGCTAGTTAGTTAGAGCAGCCCGCCCCAGCTCGTCGGCGGGGTGCTCGACGACGGCGAGAACGCGCGGGCCCATGAAGCGCGCCGTGCGCACGATGCGGCCGCCCCGCGTCAGCTCGTTCACCTCGACCGCCGTGCGCGAGGTCTTCACCTCTATGCGCCGGCCTGCGCGCATCGCGCGCACCTCGTACTCCCTGGCGGTTCCGCCGCCCGCGTCCACCAGCACCTCGACCCGATCGTTCTTCGCCACGGCCGATTTATTCCCAAAACCGGCCATCCGCAATCAGGAGTCGGACGTCCCTGGGAGCCCTACCAGTCCCGCTCGTTCTCCTCGCCGACCTCGTTGGTCATGGGCCCCTCCATCGCGGGGTCACCCAGCTCCTCGTCGCTCTCCGGATCGACCAGCGACCCCTCCGCGGAGGCCTCGTTGACCATCTGCTCGTAGGCGGCGTGCGCGTTGCCGGCGGTGGGGAAGGCGAAAACCTCGGACTCGCGTCCGACCTCGATGTCCTCGTTGGCCTCGGCGGACCCGTGCCGGAAAACGTAGCTCTGGCCGTCGTCGGTATCGAGAAAGAGGGAGAGGTACTGACCGCCGGCCAGTTCGGCGCGCTGGTCGGCCTCGCCCGCGCTCTCCAGCTCCCAGAGTCTCGACAGGACCTGCTGGTCGAGCCGGTCGTCCTGCTCAGACACTCAATCGGGTTCCTTGGAGAGTTCCACTCCGAACTTCTTGGCCGCCTTTTCGATCCGCCTCTTGGCCTCTTCCTTCTCCGACTTGCTCACCCCCTCGACCTGGTTGAACCGAGCCGACGCGTTGCGCACGTGGCTGGCGTCGGTGAGAGGCTCCTTGCGCTCTTTGGGGAACGCGAAGGCGCTGTCGGGAAGCTTGTCGCGCTTCTTTTCGTTTAGTTCACCCATAACACCAAATACGATACCGAAGGTGACAGCTATGGCCCGCGGCGAGCGAATAGTCTGGCCGTCATGAGACTCGACGAGCTGGAGGACGTCACGTACCAGGTGGACAGCGGCCTGGCCTGGGTAACCATCAACCGCCCCGAGCGCTACAACGCCTTCCGGGGCCGCACGGTCGACGAGCTGATCGCCTGCTTCAAGAGCGCCTGGGCCGATCCGGCGGTGGGTGTGGTGGCCCTCACCGGGGCCGGCGACAAGGCGTTCTGCGCCGGCGGCGACCAGAAGCAGCGACAGGAGACCGGCGATTACGGGCCTACCGAAACCGGGGTCTTCGAGATCGAGGCGCTGCACCGCCTGATCCGCGACATACCCAAGCCGGTGATCGCCGCCGTCAACGGGCTGGCGATCGGTGGCGGCCACGTCCTCCACGTGATCTGCGATCTCACGATCGCCGCCGAGCACGCCCGGTTCGGGCAGGCAGGCCCACGGGTCGGCTCCTTCGACGCCGGCTTCGGCACCGCCTACCTGGCCAGGATCCTGGGCGAGAAGCGGGCCCGGGAGGTCTGGTTCCTGTGCCGGCAGTACGACGCCGCCACGATGGAGCGGTGGGGCCTGGTCAATGCCGTGGTTCCGGGCGACCGGCTGCGCGACGAGGTGCGCGGATGGGCGGACGAGATCCTGGCCATGAGCCCGACGGCCCTTCAGATGGTCAAGCAGTCATTCAACGCCGACTCCGCGGCCATCACCGGCATCTCGTCGATGGGGTTCTCAGCCCTGCACGTGTTCGAGAAGACGGAGGAGGCGAGGGAGGGGGTCAGGGCGTTCAACGAGCGGCGAAAGCCCGACTTTCGGCGCTAGCCCGGGCCGGTCGGGCAACCGGCCTGGGAGGGGGCTCAGCCCGCGCCGGACCGTCCGCCGTCCGCCGACGGCCCCCGCCCGCCGGGGCGAGCCGCGAGGCGGCTCAACGCCATGGCCGTCTCCAGCTGGTCCAGAGCCGCCGCCGTGTCCCCGCGCTCCTTGAGGACGAGCGCGTAGTCGCGATGGGCTTCAACCAGGGCGTCCAGGAGGTCAGTCTTCTGAAGCGTCGCGATCGCCGCCTGGAAGTGCCGATCGGCGGCGTCCGCGGCGCCGCTGAGGGCTTCGGCCCTGGCCAGCACGCTGTGGGCCTCGGCCTCGATCTCCGCTTCACCCTCACGGCTGGCGCCCTCCAGCGCCCGGATGGAAATCCGCCTGGCCGCATCCGAGTCGCCACCTCGCAGGTGGAGACCGGCGAGCGCCAGCTCGGCCTGGCGGTGGCGGCGGCCGAGACCCAGCTGCTGCGCCGAGTCGGCCGCCCGCCGGAGGTGTTGCTCGGCGCCTTCGAGGTCTTCCTGCCGGATCAGGAGGCGCCCGAGCTGCACCTCGGCGGCGCAGAGCGACGCGCGGTCAAGCTGCAGCGCGTAGAGCGCGGCGCCGCGCTGCGTGTAGGTGACGGCGCGGCCGAGTTCGCCGTGACTCCGGTACGCGGACGCCACACGAAGGTAGGTCCCGGCCACCCGTCTCGAGTCCTCGACTTCCGGGCCGCGCTCGACAGCCTCCTCGTAAAGCTGCACGGCACGCGGCCAATCATTCCACGCGACCTGCATGCGGGCGAGGTTGGCGAGAATGCGCAGCTCGGTGCGCAGGGGCACCGGGTCAAGGGCGCGGCAGCGCCGGAGGGCATCCTCCTCGAGCGAGCGGACCGAGGCGTCGTCGAGCTCGAACATGGCGCACGAGAGCCAGTCCAGGGTCTCGACAGCCATGAACTCATCGTCGAGCGCCTCGAAGAGGGCCAGCGCCCGGCGCAGCGGCTCCAGCGCATCCTCAGGTCGATGAAGGAGGAGGAGAGCGCGGCCGAGGAAGTGGAGGACGCGCGCCTCCTCGTCCTCGGTCCTGAGGCCCGGACGCAGGGCCTCGGCGAGCGTCCTCGCCTCCTCGTACCGCTCCGACTCGCAGAGCGCCTCCAGCTCGGCGATGCGGGCTTCGCGCTCGAGGTCGTGCGCCTGCCCTCGAGCCGAAGGCTCGAGGAACCAGGCGACCGGCTTACCCGTACGCTCGGCGATCGCCTCCAGGACCGGCATCGACGGACGCGAGCGGCCGGTTTCGACGAGGTGGATGGCGGCGCGGGTCACCCGGCCCGCGGCCAGGCCGGCCAGGCTCAGCCCCGCCTCCACACGCGCCTGCTTGACCGAGCCCGGCCGGATGTCAACTCCGGGCAGGCGCCGTCGCGCTCCCCGCTCCGGCGGCCTGTTAAGCATCGGTGCCGAGTATATTGCGGCGCAAGTTCGGCGCCGGCTGGGAGTTTGACCGGCCCTTCCCTCACTATCGTGGTCCTGTGTAAGCCGCAGCGCTTGACAAACGTGTAAAGTGGAGATTCCGCGGCCGGCCCGCCTGCAACGTCCGAGATCAGGCCGACATCCCAGAACCAGATGCTCCGCCGCCGGCTGCCCTGACCGGCTCGTCAAGCCGGCCGACTCTCGGCGAGTGACCCTGGCGGGTCCCCAGGTCAGATCCTGAGAAGCGAAGCCGTCCCGCCCGACTTCCCTACGCTGAGGAGCCATGGTGGGCGGGCCGGAGCGCGTGGATGTCCGGCTGCTCTCCATGGGCCCGTTTGTCACCATGTTCGACCGGTTCGCGATCGCTCCGCTGCTGATCCCCATCAGCCACGATTTCCACGCGCCCCTGGCCGTCGTCGCGATCACCGCCACCGCCTACTACTTCCTGTACGGCCTTGGCCAGCCGTTCTGGGGATTTCTGAGTGACCGGGTGGGACGGATCAGGGTGATGCGCTGGAGCCTGGCGGCGGTGGCCGCCGGCGCCGCCCTCTCCGCGCTTGCGCCCACACTGCCGGCGCTGATCGCGGCCCGGATCCTGACGGGCGTCGGCGTCTGCGCGATCATGCCGACCGCTCTCGTCTACGTCGGCGACGCGGTCCCCCTGAGCCGGCGGCAGAGCGTGATCGCCGATGTTCAGGCCATGCTCGCCGTGGGCACCGCCCTGGGCACGCTGACCGCCGGCGTCGCCGCCCACTTCCTCACCTGGCGGCTTGCCTTCGCGGTTCCCTCAGTGGTGGCCGCGGTCCTCTTCTTTGCCTTCAAACGGCTGCCGGAGTCGCTGCCCAGGGCGCTGCCCGGCGGTCCAGCGGCGCAGCTGCGGATCGCCCTTCAGCGCCGCTGGTCGCGCTTCCTGGTGCTCTACGCGCTGCCCGAGGGCGCCGTCATCCTCGGCTTCCTCGTCTACCTGGCCCCGGCGCTCGAGGCGAGCGGATCCAATCCCGCCGTCTCCGGACTGGTGGTCGCCGCCTACGGCCTGGCCGTGCTGGCGGGAACGCAGCTGGTCAAACCCCTGGCGGCGTGGGCGCCGGCCTGGGTGCCGATCGCGGTCGGCGGAACCATGCTGTGCGTGGCGTACCTGGCGGTCGCACTCGATCAGCGCGTGCCCGGTGTCTTCGTCGCCAGCGTGCTCATCGGGGGGTGCTATGCCTTCATGCACTCGGGTTTGCAGGCATGGGCCACTGACATCGAGCCGGCGGCCCGCGGCATCTCCACCGCTCTCTTCGTGACCTGCGCTTTCACCGGCGGCGCCATGGGTTCGGCCGCCGGCTCCCTGCTGGCCCAGGCGCACGAGTACCGGCTCCTGTTTCTGGGCGCGCTCGTCCTGAGCGTGCCGGTGGTCGCGGTCGGCACGATCGCGCGATCCCGCTATCCGGGCGCGGAGGCCCACTACGAGGCCGCCGTCTCCTAGCCACTAGCATCTACTCGTGGACTTGAAGGGCGCCGGCGTGCTCGTCTCGGGAGGTGCTTCAGGCCTCGGTCTTGCCACCGCGGAGGCGATGGCGGAGCGCGGGGCGTCGGTCACACTTCTCGACCTGCCTTCCTCGGCGGGCGCCGACGAGGCCCGGCGGCTGGGCGCGAAGTTCGCTCCCGGCGATGTGACCTCGGAGGCCGACGTGTCTAGCGCGGTCGCCGGCGTCGACAACCTGCGCGTCGTCGTCAACTGCGCCGGCATCGGCAGCTCGGCACGGATCGTCGGCCGGGAGGGGCCATTTCCGCTCGACCTCTTCAAGCGGGTGATCGAGGTAAACCTGGTCGGCACGTTCAACGTCCTGCGGCTGGCGGCCCAGCGGATGGCTGAAGAGGAGCCCGCGGACGGTGAACGCGGAGTGATCGTCAACACGGCTTCGGTGGCCGCGTTCGAGGGCCAGGTCGGGCAGGCCGCCTACTCGGCTTCCAAGGGCGGGATCGTCGCGCTCACCATCGTCGCCGCCCGTGACCTCTCGTCGCTCGGCATCCGGGTCTGCACGATCGCTCCCGGCATCATGGACACTCCGCTGCTGGGCGGCCTGAACGAGGAGTTCCGGCGCTCGCTCGCCGCCTCGGTCCCCAATCCCAAGCGGCTGGGCGAGCCGCGTGAGTACGCCGCCCTGGCCGTGCACATCGTCGACAACCGCTATCTGAACGGCGAGACGATCCGTCTTGACGGCGCCATCAGGATGGCCCCCCGCTAGATCGGCCGAGCGGACGCCCTCCTGCCGGCGCGTTCATGAAACCCGGGCCGCCCGGCGCTGTGCCAAGATTCCGGCCGTGGCACAACCGCACGCGGTCGAAGCGCTGGCCGCCCGCATCCGGCCGCTGCTGGCCGGCGAGGACGGGGTGGTCGAGAAGCGGATGTTCGGCGGGGTCGCCTTCCTGATCGGGGGCAACATGTCGGTCAGCGCCGCCGGCCAGGGCGGGCTGATGCTCCGGTGCGAACCCAGGGAGACGGAGCGGTTTCTCTCCCCCCGCGTCACGAGAATGGTGATGCGCGGCCGGGAGATGGACGGGTGGCTGAGGGTCGACCCGGCGGAGATCGAGCGGCCGGAATCGCTGGAGCGCTGGGTCCGGGTCGGGGTGGATTACGCGAGAACGCTGCCCGCCAAAGACTGAGGGATGCCGCGGATTGGCCCGGCGCGGAGGTGAGCGGCGGCTGCGTCGAGCGTGACGACCTGGATTTCCCGGCGCTGGAAGCTGGCGAAGAGCGAGAACAGCATCGATATCACGAGCGCCACCGTGCCCAGGCCGGTGCCCGCCTCGGCGACCACGACCGAGCGGGCGCCGGTGCCCACGGGCACGATGTCGCCATAGCCGATGGTCAGGAGCGAGACTGCCGACAGGTAGAAGGCCGCGCCCGGCGTCGCCGGCTGCGGCCGGATCTGCTCGCGGAGCGCCCAGAGCATCACCCCATAGCCGGCGGCGAGCGCGGCCACCCAGACGATCAGCAGCCCGATGATCACGAGCGGGGCGAAGCTGCCGAGCATCCCCTCCCGGCGGTCGGCGGAGCGCCGGAAGCCGATGGCGCGCCAGACCGGCCATGAGAACCGCAGCACCAGGTTGCTGATCCGCCAGGAGCCAGGCGCCGGCCGCGGCACCACCACCGAGAGCAGCAGGTCGTAGGCGACCGCGGCCACGATCGCGATTCCGACCGCCAGCAGGAGGCCGCGCTCGACCTGGTCGACCATCGCTCGCAGTATGCGGACGCGCGGAGCGGATCGGCATCCCGGACGTTTTGTCGGCGCCGGGCGCGAATCGTCGCTGAGCCGTCGGGAACCGCTGGCGTTTTGCGGGGTGGACGCA
The DNA here is from genome assembly GCA_964383855.1 of uncultured Actinomycetes bacterium. Taxonomy (GTDB): domain Bacteria; phylum Chloroflexota; class Dormibacteria; order Dormibacterales; family Dormibacteraceae; genus CAZHAC01. Next base: position 28,848 of record CAYLIP010000016.1, read on the forward strand.
GTCCGCCATCCCTACCGTCCACGCGGCCATGGGATTCATCGCGTTCATGCTCGCCGGCATCCTCGGTTTCGCCAGCGCGGCCCAACCACCGCCGGCGGCGCCCTTCGTCTCCGTTGAACCAGGGATGGAGGTCTTTCCCCTCGATTTTCCGGACCCCATGGTGATCCGGTCCGCCGGCGGCTACTACGCGTACGGAACCCAGGCGCCCTGGGAGCGGGCGGGCGTCTTCCCGATCCTGCATTCGGCCGACCTTCACCGCTGGACCTACGTCGCCGACGCGCTGCCCGGCCGCCCGGATTGGGCGGTGGGCGACATGTGGGCGCCCGACGTGGTCGAGCGGTCGGGAACCTTCTACCTCTACTACTCGGCGGCTCCCGACCTCGACTACGGCGACCACTGCCTGGGGGTCGCCACCTCGAACAGCCCGGACGGTCCGTTCAGCGACCGGGGGCCGATCGCTTGCGGTGACGGCGCCGGGCACGGCTACATCGATCCCGCGGTGGTGCTCGAGGGCTCGGCCGGCTACCTCTACTTCTCGGTTGACGTGCCCGTCCACTCGATCTCGGTAATCCCTCTGACGGACGACCTGCTGGCCGCGGCGGGACCGCGTATCGACCTCTTCGGGGTCAGCCAGTCATGGGAGCAGGGCGCCGCCTACACCACGGTCGAGGGCCCTTTTGTGATCCGGGACCGGGGCCTCTACTACCTCTTCTATTCGGGCAACGACTGGCAGCACGACTACGCGATGGGCTATGCGACCTCGACTTCGCCGACCGGGCCGTTCGTCAAGTCGGCCGGCAACCCGGTGGTCAGTGGCGGGCCCGATCAGGGGCCGGGAGGCGGGTCCCTGTTCCAGGCCGGCGGCCGGTGGATGCTGGCCTATCACGCCTGGACGGGCGCCGGCCGGACGCTCCACCTGGCGTCGCTGTGCATCGACGGCGGCGCGGTCAGGATGCACTGCTGAAAAGTGGACGGCCCGGCCAGCAGGGCTGACCGGGCCGCCTGACGGAGGGTTGCCAGCTGAGGGCGCTAGACGACCGCCTCCTCGGAGATTCCGAGATCGACGCCCTTGCCGAACCGGTTTGCCATGCCCAGGTACTCGCCCATGGTGTGGTGGTAGGGCACGCCGGTGAAGTTGTGGTGGCTCCTGGTGGGAACCGGGAAGTCGGCCGCGTACTCGCGCTGCTGCAGCTTGATGTATCCATGCTGCTTCGACTTCTTCAGGTCCTCGAGCATCTCGCTCATCCCGTAGCCCATGGCGTGCTGGGCGGCCAGGGTGATGAAGATGAACTTGACGCCCATCTGCGAGAGGTCGTCCCAGGTCATCGGGTCCTTCTCGTTCATCCACTTGAAGGAGGACGAGTAGTTGAAGGCGAAGCGAGCGTCCGGGAAGCGCTTGCGCACCTCCTCGTGGAAGGTCTCGGTCATCCCCCGTTCCGCGGTCGGGAACTCGCACCAGATGAGATCGGGGACGCCGCTGTCCAGGTAGCGGCAGGCGCGGTCGACCGCAAGGTCCATGCCCCGCAGCGACTCGGGCGCCTCGGTCGCGGAAACGCCGTCCGTGCGCGAGATGATGATGAAGTCCTCGTGCCCGAGGTCGTCGGCGACCGCCCGCATCATCTTCAGCTTGGCGACGTACTCGTCGGCTGAGATCAGCGCCTTGCCGGCGATGTGGCCGCACCGCTTGGGCATGACCTGGTCCTCGATGTGCGCCGCCGCAATGCCGGCGTTGACGTAGAGCTCGGTCGTCCGCATCACGTTGAAGACGTTGCCGTATCCGACGTCCATGTCGGCGACCACGGGCGGGATGTGCAGGTGCACCGGCGGGACCTGGTGGTCGGGGTCGCCCAGAGCCATCGTCAGCTGGAACTTGCGCAGGGCGGAGACGATGCGGCGGCCGCCGTCGGCGATCTCGACGCTGGAGTAGATGTCCATGTCGGTGGTGCCGAGGTGGCCGATGGCGAAGGAGTAGCCGCTGAAGTAGACGGCGTCAAAGCCGTGGTACATGACCAGCTCGGCGCCGTGGGGATCGAAGACGCCGGGACCGAACACGTACGGCTTGTCCTCCATCATCTGGCGCAGCCGGGTGCTCTGGTTCTCCCAGCGGGTGACGGGAACCTTGTAACCAGGGGGCAGAAGGGGTGTGGGCCTGAGATCCATGTTCGCCTCCGTCAGTCGTTGTCGTGGTCGATCTGGCAGGGTTCCGGGCAGGTGCACTCACCGTGCTCGGGATCGACCGCCCTGACGCCCGTGAATCGGGCGTTGCTATCCATGAGCTCCAAGCTATCAAAGATCCTGATGGATCTCCGATCGTTTTATCCGATCGCCTCCATTTACAGCCTCGATATCACGAGTCTTGTGCGGCCGCCGACAGGAGTGCCAGGAAGGCGGCCACCAGCCCCTCCGGCTCGCCCGCGTCGCGCCGGCGCATGGCGACCAGGCTGCGGCGCATGGCGGGCGCGTCGCTCACCGGCACCTGGCCCAGCCGACCCGACCGGACCTCGTCGATGACGGCGCTGCCGGGGAGCAGCGCCACCCCCAGCCCCCGCTCGACCATCTTCTTGGCGGCGTCGATGTTGTCGAGCTCCATCAGCCCGCGCATGTTCACGCCGGCCGCGTAGAAGGCGGCGTGCGTGATCTCGTAGTAGCTGGAGTTGCGGTCGAACATGATCAGCTGCTGCTCGCCGACCTCGGCCATGGTCACGGCGGGGCGCTCGGTGAATGCGTGGTCGGCCGCGACCACCAGCACCAGCTCTTCCTCCAGGAAGGCGATCAGCTCGACGTCGGGATGGCGCAGGGCCCGCCCCAACCCGAGCTGGACCTCCTCGCGCAGCACCATCTGCTGCACCTCCTCAGAGTGGCCGGTCCGGACGGCGACCTCGACGCCCGGATGGCGGCCGACAAAGGCCTCGAGCACGGAAGGCAGCACGTAGGTGCTGACGGCGGGCGCGGCCGCGATCAGGAGCTGGCCGGTGAGGCCCCGCGCCGCCTCCTCGATCGCCCGCCGGCCATCGCGCAGCGCCCGCACCGCCCGCTCAGCGTGGGGCAGAAAGGCGCGTCCGCCCTCGGTCAGACGCATCCCGTGCCGGGTGCGCACGAAAAGGCGCGTGCCGATCTCGCGCTCCAGCGAGTGGAGGCGCGCGGTGAGGGTCGGTTGGGTGACGTAGAGCGCCGCGGCCGCCCGGCTGACGCTGCCCAGCCGAGCCACCTCGATGAACCCCTCCACGTGGACCAGCAGCAAGTGGCGCGTCCCCCCAGTTACGCGAGCTGTCTATAGGTTAGCGCGGGTGGGAGTGCCAGCCTCTATGGCCGCTCGGACTGCCCTATGCTGGCTGGATGATCCGGCTCCGCCGGCTGGTGATCGTGGGCGCGCTCGCATTGCCCCTCTCCCAGGTCGGCCATGCGCTGGCCTCAGCGCTGCGCGGGGCGGGGGCGGTACAGCCGGGCGCCGCCCACTCCTACTTCGCTTCCGACCTGGCCGCCAGCTCGGCAGCGCTGCTGGCGGTGGCGGCGGCGGCAGCCGCCGTGCTGGTCGCGGCACGTGCCGCGCGGGGCGGCCCGCTGCCCAGGGCCAGACGCAACGCCTGGCCGGTGCTCTGGACGTTCCTGGCGCTGGCGGGCCTTCAGCTCGAGCTCTACCTGCTCCAGGAGCTGCTCGAGGGTTCGACCACCATCGACGTCGCCTGGCGTGGCTTGATCGGCCAGCTGCCGGTAGCGGCGATCGCGGCGCTGGTCATTCAGGGGTTGTCGACCCGCCTCGGCCCGGCCGGACGCGAGCTGAGCCGCCGGCTCGCCGTGGGCCTGACCCGGCTCGAGCCCGCCTCCATTTCGACCCCGACCTGCAGCGCCTGGCCGCTGACCTCCACCTGGCTTCCGGCGCCGACGCCGCGCGGCCCTCCTGGCTTCCTCCACCTCAGCCCCGGCAGCTGAAATAAGGGCGCGCTCACGCGCGTCCAGATGGAGGAATACATGTCCAGAAATCGAGCGATCCTGCTTGCCGTCGTGGTGGTGCTGTTCGTCGCCGCCGGCGCCTTTTTCGTGGTCCGGGGGACCGGCGGCGGCGGCCGCGACGTCAGCCTCGACCTCAAGGTCACCGGCGCCAACATGCAGCCGTCCGATCCTTCCGCGCGCCTCAACGACCGCGTGACGATGACCGTGACCACCGACAAGGACGAGGAGATCCACCTCCACGGCTATGACATCGCCTTCGAGTGCAAGGCCGGCAAGCCGCTGACCAAGACCTTCAAGGCCGACAAGACGGGGCCTTTTGAGATCGAGATCGAGGACACATCGCAGAAGCTCGGCCAGCTCACCGTCAACCCATGAACCTGGCCGCGGTCTTTCTTCACGGCTTCGGCCAGCGCTACGACCTGCCGATCAATTTCGCCCTCTATCTCTATGCCTCGGCGGGCGTGGTCGTGATCTCGTTCGTGATGGTGGCCGTGTTCGCGGGTGACCGGGTCGGAGACCTGGCCACCCGCTACCCGACCCGCCCGGCCGCGCTGCTCGACGCCCTCGACCGCTCGCCGTGGCCCCGCCGGATCGGCGGCCTTGTCGGCGTGCTGGCGCTGTCGCTCGTGATCATCGCCGGCATCTTTGGCAACCAGCGGCCGGAGCGCAATCCGTCCGAATACCTGGTCTGGATCTACTTCTGGGTGGGGCTGGTCATCTTCTGCGCCCTCTTCGGCAACCTCTGGGAGTACCTGAACCCCTTTGCCGCCTTCCATGGGCTGCTCGCTCGGTGGGTGGCGCCCGCCGAGCACCGCCTTCCCGAATGGCTCGGGATCTGGCCGGCGACGGTCTTCTTCTTCGCCTTCGAGGTGCTGGAGCAGGCGAGCGGGGTCTCGAACCGGCCCCTCGTCATCGGCAGCCTGGCGCTGCTCTACACGTTCTTCACAGTCGCCGGAATGCTCGTCTTCGGCCGCGAGGCCTGGCTCTATCGCATCGAGGCCTTCACCGTCCTTTTCGACCTGGTTTCGCGCTTCTCGCCGGTCGAGCGCGGCGAGGATGGCCACTTGCGCCTGCGGCCCTGGGGAGCGGGCCTGCTCCGCCCCTATCCCGCCGGCTGGGACCGCGTCATCCTCATCCTCGCGGTGCTCAGCACGCTCGCCTACGACGGTCTGAGCGCCACGCAGTCATGGCTCAACATCGCCAACTCCACGCAGCGCTACTTCGCGTGGGCCGGGCCGCTGGCCACCCCGATCCAGCGCACGGCCGCCATGGTGGCGCTGACGGCGGTCTTCTGGCTTGCCTTCACGGTCGTGGTGGCGCTGGTCATGTACTTCGGCTACCGGCGCGTCGACCGCATGCAGACGATCACCCTGTTCGCGCTCACCGTGGTCCCGATCGGGCTGGTCTACAACGCCGCTCACTACTACAGCTACTTCGTGGTGCAGTCGCAGTCGCTGATCCCGCTGCTCGCCGATCCGCTGGGCCAGGGGCCCCCGTCCTCGTTCGTGCCCAGCTTTGCTCTCGCCTATGCCGAGCTCGTCTGGTACGTGCAGGTGGTGCTGATCGTGCTCGGGCACGTGGCCGCCGTCTACCTGGCGCACCTGCGGGCAGGCGAGCGCTTCCGCACCCCCAAGAACGCGCTGCTGAGCCAGTACCCGATGCTGATCCTCATGGTCGGCTACACGATGACGTCGCTGTGGATCCTGAGCCAGGGGACCACGCGCGGAGGCTGACCGCCTGTTGCGCAAACAGTTGCGTTTGACTTTTGCCGCCGCCTGTCCGAAGAATCTCTCCATCCGGCGCGGAAGTTTGCGCAACTTCGGCAAGAAAAGATGCGGGGTGGAGGTACTTATGCGAAGAGTGGGCGTGGCCCTGGCTGTCGCGCTGATGGCGCTTGCGGTTTCGCTGGGACAGGCGTTCGCGGTCACCGACGCGCCCAGCAGTGGCGACGAGAGCACTCAGCTCGACACCGCCGCACAGTGGTTCTTCGGCCAGCGCGAGGCGCCCAACGAGGCGGTTGACGCCAACGCCTACGCCGCGCTGCTGCAGTCGTCGCTCCCGGTCACGAGCGGCACGTGGACAGAGGCCACCAAGGGACCCTACTTCACCGACAGCCCGACCTACGCCCCCGTGGGCCAGAACTGCGGGAGCAACTGCTTCCAGAACTCGGGATCGGGCGACAGGTACGTTTCGGGCCGGATGACGGCCGTCGCCGTCGCCCCCAACGGGGACGTCTTCGCCGGCGGTGCCGACGGCGGCCTCTGGAAGCTCGGCAAGGGCGCCGGCAGCTGGACCAACGTGGGCGACAAGCTCGGCTCGCTGTCGATCGGCGCGATCACGATTCAACCGTCCGGCTCCGGCTACACCGTGTTCGCCGGCACCGGTGAGGCGAACACCAACAGCGACTCCTACGCCGGCGTGGGAGTCCTGATGGGCACCAAGAGCGGATCCAACTGGACGCTGCTCCCGAGCGGCGCGGTCGAGCTGGATGGGACCAAGGCCACCTCGGACCTGAACGGCGCCAACAGCTTCCGGCTGCTCCTCCAGGACCCGTATCTCTATGCCGCGACCTCACACGGACTCTTCCGGATCCAGCCGGGAGTCGACGCTCAGTGGACTCGGCTGCTGCAGTTTGACGCCGAGTATGCGAACGGGGCCACGCTCACACCCAATCTTCGTGTCTGGGACATGATCACCGACGTCGTCGCGCTGCCCGGGACCGGCCACCTGCTGGCCGCGGCCGGCTGGCGGGCCGGCGAGCCCACCAACGGGCTCTACGAGAGCACCGACGGCGGCAACACGTTCAGCTTCCTCGCCAACCCGCAGGGTTTCGTGCCCGCGAGCCAGCAGGGCCGCATCACGCTCGCCACGTCCGCGGCCGCGGACCGGCTCTACGCGATCGTGCAGAGCGCGAGCGATTTCGTGAAGCCCAACGCGTCGGGCACGATCCTCGCCGGCGTCTATGAATCGAGGTCGGGCTCCGCCTCCGGGCCCTGGAACCAGATCGCCGATTCCGGCAAGCTGTCTGCCAGCGACTCGGCCGAGTCGCGCGCCGGGATGCGTGGCTACAAGCCTGGGGTCCAGGCCTGGTACAACCAGTTCCTCGCCGTCGACCCCGCCAACGCAGACCACGTCTACCTGGGGCTCGAGGAGGTCTACGAGACGCAGAATGCGGGCTCCAACTGGACCACGATCGGGCCCTACTGGAACCTGACGCTGCCCTGCTTCGCCTATCAGCCGTTCGAGGGCACCTGCGATCACAACCAGACGCACTCCGACCAGCACGCGATCGCGCTCGACCCGGCCAACAACCTGGTCTACGTGGGCAACGACGGCGGCATGTGGTCCAGGCACCTGGACGACCACTCGGTCGGCAACTGGACTGGCCTGAACCAGGGCCTGGACACCCTGCAGTACTACGCCGCCGCGGGCTCGAACGACGGCCGCTTCTACGGCGGCCTGCAGGACAACGGCACCTCGCTCACCTTCCCGAGCCAGACGACCGTGCTCGGAGACACCGGAACCCCGGTCCCCGCCCGCAGCGTGGAGGTTTTCGGTGGTGACGGCGGTTACACGATCGTCGACCCCGGCAACTCGCAGAACGTCATCACCGAGTACGTGGATCTGAACTCGGCGCGCTCCAACGACGGCGGGCAGACGTGGGTTGCCAACGGTCCCGCCGATCCCAATCCGCGGTTCATCGCACCAATCGTCCTCGACCACACGCAGCCGGTTAAGAGTGGCGGAGATGCGCACATCCTCGCCGGCGGCGCCTACGTCTGGGATTCGGCCCGAGGCTTCAACACCAGCACCGGCGACTGGAAGAGCATCTACGACCTGACCCAGGGCGGCCTCTATCCCTCACGTACCACGACCGCCATCGGCACTGCCACGGTCGGCGGCGTGACGACCACCTGGGTCGCCTGGTGCGGACCCTGCAACGCCAGCTTTGCGACGGGAAAGCGCTTCAAGAGCGGCGTGATCGAGCTCCGCTCGAACCCCGACGGGACCTACACCAAGCTGGCGGACATAACCACCGGGCCGGCCCTTCCCAAGCGCTACGTCAGCGGCGTATACGTCGCCCCGGCCAACCCGGCGAAGGCTTACCTGAGCTTCTCCGGCTACTCGCGGCACTGGATGGTGGGTCCGGAAGACCCGGGCGTCGGGCACGTCTGGCAGGTGGACAACTCGGTGCCGCCCACGGTCTACACCGACCTCTCCGGGGATCCGATGGCGGGCGGCCTGATCGACGCGCCGGCCGGCGACGTGCTCGTCGTGGGCGGGGACATCGTGGTCGGGACCGACCGCGGGGTCTACGTCTCCAAGCTCGGGAGCAAGACCTGGTCCCGGCTCGGCGGGAACTTCCCGAATGTGGTGGTCGACCAGCTGGGCGTGTACCACGGCCAGCTGCTGGCTGCCACCCACGGCCGCGGGCTCTGGACCCTGCCCGTGGCCGGCCTGCCCTGATCCGCCGGTTATTCGCACAAGGGGGGCCGCCCGCGGGCGGCCCCCTTTTTTTATCTGTGGGAGGCCTGCGCGCGGCGCCCGATCCACTCTCGGCGGGCGCGCCGCCAGGCGGTCAAGGCGACAGCCAGCGCCGCCACCAGCACGACAGCCAGGGCCGCCACCAGCAGCCAGGGCGCCGGTCGCCCCGAGCGCAGCGGCTGGCGCAGGAGCCCCCAGTCGACGGTGGCGGCGCCGTTCAGCCAGCCGGTGACCACGATCGCGGCGGCGGCGAAGGCCATCCACGCGCGGCGTTCCGGCCGCGTCATCTGGCCCAGCTCGAGCCGGCGGGGCCGGCGCTCGAGTGGCACCCGCGCCGCCCAGGCGACGAGGATGATCCACACCACCAGGGCGGCCAGGCCAACCCGCAGCGCGATCCACGGCGCCTCGCCGGTCCCGCTGAGGTCGGCGCCGCCCGCCCACACGGCCATGGGCAGCGCCCAGACCAGCGAGGAGGCGAGCCCGAAGCCGGCGTGGCCCCACCTCCGGACCAGGGAGCGCACCGCTCTCAGTCCCGCGTCAGGCGCAGGGTGATGTTGCCGTGCGCCGGCTTGGGATCGCTGAAGACCCGGACCAGGCGATTCGACTCGGAGGTGGCCGAGGTGTCCCAGGTCCGGTTCTGGGCGGCGAAGGAGACCTCGGAGAGGGCTGGAAAGCGGCCGAGCAGGCGCGAACCCATCTCGTGCACCAGGTGCTGGATCGACATGCTGACGAAGCTGTCGAAGGTGGTCGCGCAGAAATCCCGCACCTGCTCCGAGGGGACCAGGCCGGCCGCCTCGCCGGAGAGCGCGGCTTCCGGGTCTCGATAGCGCCAGGTCACGTCCAGCCAGGTGCTCAGCGGCCGGTCGCTCACCTCGGGGAGGGTGGTGTAGCGGTCGCGTTGGAAGTCGGCGAAGGCGCTGCCGGTGAGCTTGACGAGTCGCAGGCCGAGCCTGCCGAACTGGGCGGCCAGCAGGGCCTCGCGGCTGACCTCGACCTCGGCCATGCCGTGGTCGCCTCCGGCCCAGGCCAGCAGCTTGTCGCTCAGTTCGCGGAATGGGATCTCCTCGCAGCGGACCCGCACGCGCTCCATCTGCGGATAGGTCTCGACGAAGCGCCGGGCCAGGAACCCGGCCAGGCCCTCGAGCGTGGCTCCGGAGTATTCGAGAGCCATCGCGTAGGTGAAGTTCTTCATGGTGTCGGTGGCCACGACCATGGAGTTGTCGCCCTCGGTGTACGCGGGCAGGAAGTTGCCGCCGAGGAGGTCGACGCTCACGAGGGCGGCCAGCAGCGCGTTGTGCCGGCCGGTGAAGATCGACTCCGGGATCGGCTCGACGCGCAGCGGCCGTGCATAGGAGCGGTAGACGGAGATCGAATGCTTGCCGTACGAGATCTCTTGCCTCAACTGTTCCTCCAGCGGTCCTCCGCGATCGCGATTATGGCGTCCATCCCCGCGCCGAGCTCGCTGGCGCGCTCCCGCCGGAGGCGCTGCTTCAGCACTTCGACGATGGCGCGGCGGGGCCGCCGGTTGACGAAGACCACGAAGCGGAAGCCGAACCTGCGCTCGTACTCCTCATTGAGCCGCCGCAGCTCTTCGAGCACCGCCGGATCGGAGTCGCCGCCCTGCTCGGCCTGGGAGCGCGCCGAGAGCCCGCGTGTCTCGCCGATCCGCGGATGGGCGTTGAGCGTGGCTATGCGGTCCTCTTCGGAGAGGGTGGGCAGCGCCTCCCGGGCGGCCGCGATTGGATCGCCGCCGCGCTCGGCCACCCGGCGCCCGAGCGGCGAGCTGCGCTCGAAGAGATCGTCAGGATCCACGGTAGGCGGTCAGGCCGTAGGGCGAGACCAGGAGCGGCAGGTGATGGTGGCGCGTCTCCCGCAGGTCGACGGTGAAGGTCGCCGCCTGGTGCAGCTGGCTCAGACCCTCCAGGTTGAAGCCGAGCGTGAAGCTCCCGGCTTCGAACTCCTCGGTGAAGCGGAGCCTGCCGTCGGCATCGGTGCGCCCGGTCGCAGACTTGCCGTTGGGCCCGGCCACGTGGACCTCGACGCCGCGGGCGGGGAGCCCGCTGCCGAGGTGCAGGACGTGCGTGGAGATGGTGACGCGGTTCATGAAAGACTTGCTCCCGGATGCTGAAGATCACCGCCGCCGGCCATGACTTCACCGGCCGCCTCGAGGAGGAGGCGGCGCCGAAGACGGTGGCCGCGATCCGGCGGATGCTTCCGCTGCGATCCAAGATAATCCAGGCCCGCTGGAGCGGCGAAGCGGGCTGGATCCCGTTCGGCGACCTGGAGGTCGGCGTCGACGTCGAAAACGCCACCAGCTACCCGGCGCCCGGCCAGCTGCTCCTCTATCCGGGCGGCTACAGCGAGACCGAGATCCTCTTTCCTTACGGCGCGACCCGCTTCGCCTCGAAGCTGGGCCAGCTGGCCGGCAACCACTTCGCGACGCTGGTCGAAGGTCTCGAGCAGCTGCCCGAGCTGGGCCGGCGCGTGCTCTGGCAGGGAGCCCAGGACATAGCCATCGAGGAGGTCTGACCGACGTCCATCCTCGTGCGCGGCGGCACGGTCGTAACCGAGCAGGCGGCCTCTCAAGCTGCCGTTCGGGTCGAGGGGGAGCGCGTCATCGAGGTCGGCGCCGACCTGGAGCCGCGAGCGGGGGAGGAGGTGATCGACGCGACCGGCATGCTGGTGCTGCCGGGGGTGATCGATCCGCACACCCACTTCGCCCTCGACACCGGCACCGGGCCCACCGCCGACGACTGGGAGTCGGGCACGGCCGCGGCCGCCGCCGGCGGCGTTACCAGCGTCATCAACTTCGCCACCCAGCATCCCGGGCAGACCTTCCAGGCTGCGCTGGACGCCGTCCATGCCCAGGCGCTCGGCCGCTCCCGCGTCGACTACGGCCTGCACCTGAACGTGACCAGACTCGACGCGGGCTGGGAGGGCGAGCTGGATCGCGTCGTCGACAGCGGCGTCACCAGCGCCAAGGTCTACACCACCTACAAGGATTCCGTCTTCTACGTCGACGACTGGACGATCTACAGGCTCATGCAGCGCTCGGGCCCGGCCGGGCTTCTGGTCCAGATGCACGCGGAGAACGACGACATGCTCCAGGGCCGGCGGCGCGAGCTCGAGGCCGCCGGCCAGACCTCGATCGCCTATCACGGCGAATCGCGGCCGGCGGTGGCGGAGTCCGAGGCGGTGGCACGAGGCCTCTTCCTGTCGCGGACGACGGGGAGCCCGATCTACTTCGTCCACCTTTCCAACCCGCTCTCTGTCGACCTGGTGACCGAGGCCCGCGATCGAGGCATCCCGGCGCTGGCCGAGACCTGCCCGCATTTCCTGTGTCTCGACGATTCCGTCTACCGGCGCCCGGATGCCATCCGGTTTCTGATGACGCCGCCGATCCGGCCCGCCTCCCTGGTCGCCGGCATGTGGGAGAGGGTCGCCAGGCGCGAGCTGCAAACCCTGGGCAGCGACCACTGCGGGTACTCCCTCGACCAGCGGGGCGACACCTCCGACTTTCGCCAGGTGGCGAGCCCGGGCATCCCCGGCACCGAGACCGTGCTGCCGCTCCTCTATTCGTTTGGCGTGGCCGCCGGCCGGCTCAGCCTGCCCGACCTGGTGCGCCTCCTGTCCGGCAACCCGGCCCGCATCTTCGGTCTCTGGCCGCGCAAGGGACGCATCGCGCCCGGCGCCGACGCCGACCTGGTCATCTTCGATCCCTCGCTCAGCGGGCCGCTCACGGACGGCGAACTGCACGGCGCGGCGGGTTTCTCGCCGTTCACCGGCCTTGAGCTGGCAGGGCGGGTGCGAACGACGATGCTGCGCGGCCGGCTGGTCTACGACCGCGGCCGGGACCCCGGCCAGGTGATCGGCGATCCCGGCCGGGGCCGGTTCCTGGAAAGGCTTCCGCATGAGCATCCCCTCGATCTCGGCTGAGCGGCTGCTCGCCGACCTGGCGGCGCTGGCGGAGATCGGCGGCCGTCCCGACGGCGGCGTCGACCGCGTGGCCGGCAGCGAGGCCGACATGGAGGGCAGGCGCTGGCTCGCCGCGCGCATCGAGTCGGCGGGGCTTGAGGCGGGCTTTGACAAGGCGAGCAACGTCTTCGGGCGCGTTCCTGGAGCGACCGGTCCCTGGCTGCTGCTCGGATCCCACACGGACACCGTGCCCGCCGGAGGCCGGCTGGACGGCGCCTACGGAGTGGTGGCCGCGCTCGAGGTGCTGAGGACCTTGCACGAGGCAGGTCATCCGGCCGCGCGGTCGCTGGAGATCGTCAGCTTCTACGACGAGGAGGGCGTGTCCGGCGGCGGCGGCCTGCGCGGCAGCCGCTTCCTGTCCGAGTCGCCTCATGCCGGCGAGCTGAGCGGCTACCTGGAGCTGCACATCGAGCAGGGGCCGCGCCTGGAGGCGGCCTCGCTCGACCTGGCCGCCGTCGAGGGGATCGTCGGCATCGGCCGCTGGGAGGTGACCATCAGCGGGGCTGCCAACCACGCGGGGACGACGCCCATGGAAATGCGGCGGGACGCCGGGGTCGCGGCCGGGGCCGTCATGCAGGGGCTTCCGCGCCTGCTCCAGGCGGCCGACCCGGCCATGGTCGGCAACATCGGGAGCCTGGAACTCCTCCCCGGCGCGGCCAACGTCGTCCCCGGCGTGGCGCGCCTGGTGGTCGAGATGCGGGCGCTCGAGCCGGCCTCGCTGGAACGCGCGGCGGCCGCGCTCGAGGTGCTGGTGGCCAGGTCCGCGGGCGAGGCGCGCTGCGACTGGCAGGTCAAGCTCCGCTCGCACATCGAGCCGGCCCCGATGGACGTCCGTATGCGGGCGGCGGTGGAGGCCGCGTGCGAGGCGAGCGGCGGGCGCTGGACGCGCCTGGTGAGCGGGGCCGGCCACGATGCCGGAATGCTGGCGAGCCGGGTGCCGGCGGCCATGATCTTTGTGCCCTCGGTGGGAGGCATCTCCCACTCGCCGCTGGAGACGACCGCCGACCGCCATCTTGGGCTGGGCTGCACCGCGCTGCTGCTCTCAGCGCTAAAGGTCTTGGAGTTTCCAAGCAGTTAGGCGGGATTCCCATCAAATGCATGGCTTTAATGGGTTGCACAGGCCTTGGATCTGCGTAATATTCAAGCTGCCGAACGGGAGACCGGGAGGCGGAAGATCCGGGCAGGGCCCTCGAGAACGGAGGGAGGAAGGTTTGGCCAGATACCAAGCCTGAGGGCCCCAAACCGGGACAACCTAGTACCTCACCCCCGCAGCCATGCTCGGTGGAGGGTCAGGGGGCGCAAGCCTTCTGGCCCGCCCCGAGCGGCCGCATTTTCGGGACTTTCCAAAATCCCTGCTCGGCGCCGCGTCGTCTCGGGCCGGCCCGAGCGCCGATCAGCCCTACGGCGTGGCCTGCTGCGGCACCCGCACCCGGCTCCAGCTGCCGAGGTAGGCGGCCGCGATGATTGCCACCGCACCCACGATCTGCAGCGTCCCGAATGGCTCGTGCAGGAAGAAGGCGGCGATCAGGGCGCCCAGCAGCGGCTGCAGGTAGGTGTAGACGGCCGTCTCGGTGATGCCGACCCGCGGCAGCGCCCAGAAGTAGAGGGCATAGCCGAGCCCGGTTGCCAGGAGGCCCGAGTAGAGCAGCGCGGGAAGCGCCGGCAGCCACTCGTTGTCTCCCGCCGTCATGCCCTCGAGAAAGGCCATCGGGAGCAGGAAGATGAGCGCCGTGACGGCGGTCCAGGTGAGGAAGACGACGGCGTTCGAGGTGCGGTTGGCGTGGGCCGCCAGCAGGAGGTAAATGGCCCACGACGCGGGCGCGGCGAGCGCGATGGCATCCCCCAGAAGCGAGCCCCCGCCCCCGCGGGCGGCCGCGGTCACGACCAGCAGCAGCCCCCCGAACCCGATGCCGAGACCGAGCAGCCGGCGTGCGGGCGGCCGCTGCCGGGATACGGCGAAGAGGGCGATGGCGGCAAAGATCGGGCTGATACCCATGATGATCGAGGCGTCGACGGCGGTCGAGAGCTTGACGCCGGCCGTGAACCCGAGCTGGTTGACCACGATGCCCGAGAGCGCGGCCGGCACGAGCAGGCTCAGCGGTGGCACCCGCCGCAGCTCGCGCCGCCCGGCGACCGCAACGACGACAAGGAAGGCGGTACCGATCACAAAGCGCGCCGTCATGAAGGGCACCATGCGAACGTGCGCGAGGCCGACCTTGAGGGCGGTCGCGTTGGCGCTCCAGATCACGATCGTGGCCAGGATGGCCAGGTGCGGCAGGACGCCGGAGCGTCGAGCCCGGCGCTCGGCGCGCGCGGTGAGGGCGCGCGCGGCCTCGGCGGCGCTCACCTGCGCACTCCCTGCGACCAGAGCTCGAAGAGACGGTCGGCCTGGGCGCTGAGGGCTCCAGACGGGCTGTTCGCCCAGCGCTGGATCAGGGCCACGAAGGCCGCCGAGAGCGCGAGCACCGCCAGTTCCAGGTCGATGCCGGGACGCAGGGCGGGCGAGCCCTCCAGCGCCGCCGCCAGGTCCTGGCGAAATCTCTGCTGGATCACCTCCAGGGCGCGGTAAGAGCCGTGCCCGGCGATCAGCCGCTGCGCCAGGCGGCCGTTGGGGTGCCGCTCGTTCTCCCGGGAGGCCGCGATCAGGGCCGACCTCACCCGCTCGAGCGCATCCTGGCCGCGGCCCCGGCGCAGCGCCTCCTCGACCACTCCCAGCATGCCCTCCCGATAGGCGACCAGGAGATCGACCTTGAGAGGGAAGTAGTTGGAGACGGTGCGCGGAGCCACGTCGGCGCGGACCGCGATCTGCTGCAGGGTGGTCTCGGCGTAGCCCTGGGCCTGGAAGAGCTCGAAGGCCGCTTCCAGGATGCGATCGTGGGTGTCCCGCTTCTTGCGCTCGCGCAGGCCCGGCTCCGCGGCTCGAGGAGAGAGGGTCATTCCTGCAATTCTAGAATCTTTGCGAAGCGCGCAAAATTCCACCGGAACCGTGCACGGTATGATCCGGGCGGTGATCTCAAAGGAGCTGCTCGAGGTGCTCGCCTGTCCCCAGTGCAAGGGCAAGGTCGAGCTGGTCAACGACGGCGCCGCGCTTCAGTGCGACGCCTGCCGGCTGCGCTACCCGATCACCGACGGCATCCCCGTGATGCTGATCGACGAAGCCGAGAAGTACTGAGCGGCCCCCGCCTCTAGACGGCGCAGGGGTACTGGGCGGTCTCGATCTTTGCGGTGCGCTGGAGCCCGGACTGCACGTCGCCCGCGATCTCCTGGTTGGTGAGCGCGTAGGCCTGGTCGGGGTTGGTGCTGGAGGCGGCGAAGACGACTCCAAGCGCGTGCCCGGCGAGGTCGACCAGCGGCCCGCCGGAGTTGCCGGGCCGGACGCCGGCGCCCAGGACGTAGATCTGCCGCTCGACCACGTCCTGGTTGTAGATGTCCCGCCCGCGGGCCTGGATGGTGCCCTCGACCACCGCCGGTGACTCGGCCAGCGGCCCGCCTTCCGGGTAGCCGATCACGGCTCCCTCGGTCCCCCGGACGGCAGCCGCCATGGCCAGAGCGTGGAAGTGCGCGCCCGGCACATACAGGATGGCGACGTCGCGCTCGGGATCGAAGAGGACGACCACCGCGCTCGAGCTGAGGCGCACCTGGTCCTGGCGCACGCGCGTGCCGGTAGTGCCGGAGACCACGTGCGCATTGGTGACCAGGTGATCGGCCGAGATCGGAAAGCCGCTGCCGGTCACGATTCCGCTGCAGCCGCGGCCCTCGACCTGGTACGTGTCGGCCGCGGCCGCGCGGACGCCGGCGGTGTCGATCGAGGCCGGCGGCGCCAGGGAGCCCGGCAGGTTGGGCGCCAGGTCTGCGAAGGTCTGCGGGAAGGGCGCCTGGGCCAGGGTGGCCTCGACTCGCGACAGGAAGCCCGGCGGCCGGGGCGCGATCCGGTCCAGGCCGCGCACGATGGCCGAGTTGTGGACGAGCCGGGCCACCTCGGGGCTCGGGCCGCGGTCGAAGGTGAGGCCGAGGAACCAGGCCACGGCGAGGACGGCGACGCCGCTGAAGATGGCGCCTCCCAGGTGCTCGCCCTCGCTCGGCGGCCGCACCGACCGCCGGCGGACGAGTGCGGCGAAGGCGTAACCGATGCTCGACCCGGCGCTGCCGCCGATGATCAGCACCAGCACCGCCACAAACCGGCGAACCACGCTGTCCGGAATGGCCAGCGCGCCGGTGATGGATGGCGCGGCCGCCGCCGCCACGACCACCCCGGCCACGAGGCCGGTGTACTGGGCGCCGGAAAGCCAGATGCCACGCGCGTATCCGTTCGCGACGCCGATCAGCACGGCGCCCAGGATCACGAGGTCGACGAGGTCTATGGGCTCTAGGTTACTGGGCGCCCGGCGGTCATAATGGAAGGGTGGACTTCCTCGTCGGTGAGTGGGTCACCTCCAACCTCCTCTTCTCGGCCTCGTTCCTGGTCGCCGGAATGGGCATCGTGGGGATTGGGGCCTGGGTCCTGCGGGCCGACCGCCTGAATCGCGCGGGCCTGGATGACACGGTCGACGACGAGTCGCACGAGGTGGTCCCCTAGCGCTTCTCGCCTGGCCGTTCGACCCCTCGGTCTATGCGGGGCTGATCGTTCTCTGTCTCGGATACGGCGCGCTCGGGCGGGGCCGTGACGACTGGCTTCGAAGCCAGGCTGCCTGGTTCCTGGCCGGCATCCTGACCCTCTGGGTCGCGCTCGAGAGCCCCCTTGACGTCACCGCCGACCAGCAGCTGCAGAGCGCCCACATGCTCCAGCACGTGCTCCTGGGGGTGATCGCGCCGCCGCTCCTGCTGCTCGGCCTCTCGCCCTC
>CAYLIP010000017.1:0-29755 GCA_964383855.1 uncultured Actinomycetes bacterium
CGCGGGCGTCCGGGCTTGCGCTCAGGAGCGCATCGACGAATCCCAGCGCCGAGGCGCCGGCACCCACCACGAGATAGTCGGTCTCCAGCTCGGTCACCCTGCCTCCTTTTGCCGCGAATCCTATTCCCCGCCGGGCGCCGGCGATGAAGATGTTTTCGGCCTCAACCCCCAGGACACGCCGCTCTCACGCTTGCCGGCCGCCGTCCGGCGCTCGCGGCGCCCGGTCGGCCCCATGCCGGAAGCGGGAATCCGAGCTTCCGATCCACTCCGCCGCCGGCGACAGCCAGTACTCGGCGAGAGCGTTGACCGACGCTGCATGCTGGCTGCGCAGCCGCTGGAAGCGATCCCAGGAATCCGCCTCCGGTCGCAGCCGGTAGCCCGCCTGCTCGAGCCGGCCGCGAGCCTCGCGGAACTCGGCCAGCTCGATCCCCGGCCCATCCGAACGGCGCAGCCCGAAGTAATCCGCCAGGTCGTCGATGCAGTGGCCTCCCACCCAGTGCGCCTTCTTGGCGGCGCCGGACGGGCCGTCCTCGATGGTCGTGAGCACCAGGTTGGCGGCGTCCATGATCGCCCCCAGTGAGCTGATCCAGGAGTCGTGGTCGTGGCTGGAGCGGAAATAGGCCAGGATCGGGTAGGCGAGGTGGCTGTCCAGCACCGAGGCGGCCCAGCGGTTCCAGCGGTCGAAGGCGGGCGCGATCTCGTGCTGGATGCCGTGCAGGGCGTGGAACTCGAGGAAGGCGACCCCCGAGGGTGGCGCCCCGGCGGTCGCCTCCAGGGTCACGACCTCGATCTCCCGCTCGCGAAAGGACGCGAAGAGCGAGAAGAGAAAGGTGATGACCAGGGCGAACACCGTCAGGCCGGTGGCCGCGGCGATGAGCCCGATCGCCTTGGCCAGCACCGATGTGCCGGCGTCGTTGGCGTAGCCGAGTGTTAGCAGCGCTGTGCCCGCCAGGTAGAAGGCCGAAGACAGGCTCGCCGGAGCCGGCTGGATCTGGTATCGCAGCGAGTAGACCACCAGGCCGTAGCCGGCGATGAGCAGGAAGAGCCAGACGGCGAGCACGCCGAAGACGCTGAGCGGTCCATAGGCCCCGAGCAGCGATTCCCTCGTGCTGGGAGACCGGACGCTGCGGCTCAGCCGCCGGACCACCGTCCAGGCCAGCTGCCAGACGACGCGGCTGATGCGGCCTTTGCGCACGGACCTCGGCAGCGCCACCGAGACGAGGACGTCGCCCACGGTGACCAGCACGAGCAGGACGCCCACGACGCCGGCGACCGCACCAACCAACTCGATCGGATATTAGTGAGCTCGAGCAGGCGCCGCGCGGGCGCGTCAGCCGGCTGCGGAGAGCCGGTCGTGGCCGGCCAGACCGGCCGCGGAGGGGATGAGGAGGAAGCGGCACTCGGAGCGGTCGGGGCGGCCCGTCTCCTCGACGCGGCAGCCGGGGCTGGCGCGCTCGACCAGGGCCTCGAGCAGGCCGGCCTGGAAGCGGCGAACGACCGGCGACTTGACGCAGGCCTCATGGAAGAGGCAGTTGCGCATGACGATCTCGCCCGGCCGGGAGAGATCGCATTCGGCGCCAAGCGCTTGCAGCGGCTGGAGGCAGGCGGTCAGCGTGTCGGCGCGCCCTGGAGGTTCCAGCGTGTCGGCCAGCCGGCGGCCGGCAGCATGTGCGGCGGCGACCCCGGCCGGCCCAAGGGTCTCCAGCGCCGCCGCCAGCTGCTGCGCCAGGAGTCCGAACTGCCGTGGGGGGTGGCTGACCGTGATCGGGCCCTGGGCCAGCCGGTAGAGGTTGGCCGGCTTGCCCGGGAAGCCTCGCCGGCGCTGGCTCTCCAGGTAACCGAGCGCCACCAGTCGCTCCAAATGGTCGAAGGCAACCGAGCGGTGGATGCCGGCCGAGCGCGCCACCTCGACGACCGTCTTCGGTGACGGGTTGGAGTAGAAGCGAAAGAGGATGTCGCGCCGCGTCAGGTCCTGCAGGGCGGACACGGCGCGATCCATCGGACTGCCTGACGGCCCTGCCATTCAGGTGGACTGTAGCAGGTATGTCGGGCGGTTAGCCGACAATAGATGACTCCGAAGCGTCGGGCCGCAGACTGCGGTTTGACGCTTTCAGGCCGAACACTCACCGCAAAGGCACAGCCATGGCGGCGCCTTCGGTGGGTGGTGAGTGATGGCATTTAGGTCCATATCCAGGGTCGGGTTGGTTAGTCTCGGACTGGCAGGTCTGGTGGCAGGCGCGCCGACCAGGCAGGCCGGTCCGCTCTTCGTCGACGCGGCCGCCGCTTCGACCGTGCCGGTCACGATCTCGCCATCCGGACTTCCAACGCCGATCCCGTCGCTCCCGGTCGCGCCCCCCGCCCTTCCGGCGGCCCTGCCGACACCCTCGCTCCCGGTCGCGATGCCGTCGCTGCCGGTCGTGCTGCCCACGCCCTCGATCCCCGTGCCCAGCCCGACGCTGCCGGTGGTCGCCGGTCCCACGCCGTCGGTGCCGGGTGCGACTCCGGCGCCGACCTCTCCGCCTCTCCTGGGACCGGTGGTCGCGCCGTCGGCGACGCCGGCGAACGCCTCCCCGGCCCCGGATTCGACCGCGGGAGGGCAGCCCCTGCGCGCCGTCGCCTATCACGCCGGCTCCTCCCCGGCGGCGGGCAGCGGGAGCGGCGGCGGCAGCGGAATCCTGATCCCCGAGATCCGGCTCCCCGAGGGCGCCGTGGGCGCCGCCGTGCTGGTGGCGATCGCGGTGCTGCCCCTGCTGCTCGGCATCGCGTTGTTGATGGCCGGTCGGCTCTGGGGCCAGGCCCTGGCGCGGCGCGGCGCGCAGCTCCGCCTGGCTCTCGCCGCCGAGTTGAGCCTGCGCCCGCGTGAGCTCGCGTCGATGAGCATGGACGGGCTCCTCAAGCTGCGTGACGAGGTCGCATTCGATGAGCTGACCGGCGTCCTTCGCCGGGTCGCCGGTATCGCATCGCTGGAGAGGGAGGTGGCCCGCGCCCGGCGCTCGCACGAGCCCCTTTCGGCGGCTTTCGTCGACCTCGACGGGCTGAAGAGGGTCAACGACTCCAGGGGCCATGGCGCAGGTGACGCGTTGATTCGCGGCGTGGCGCAGCTCCTGGTCGCCGGACTGCGGGGACAGGACCTGGTCTTTCGGTACGGCGGCGACGAGTTCGTCTGCGCGATTCCCGGCCTGGACGCCGGCAGGGCGGGGGAGAAGCTGCGCGAGCTGCGGTCGAAGGCCATCGCACAGGGCATGTCGTTCAGCTTCGGGGTGGCCGAGCTGAACGCGGGCGACGACCTGGTCAGCTTCCTCGGGCGCGCCGACGAACTCCTCTACCGGGAGCGTGGCCGGCGGAAGCAAGAGATGCTCGGAGTCGCCGTCCCGCTGCCCATGCCGCGTCCCGGCCGGGCAAGGAGCACACGGCGGGTGCGCGAGGACATTTGACGGCTTGAACGTCACTGCGCATAATGTGGGTACAGACCCGACAAACTATCCCCCCTCAAGGGGCTCCGGCTCGGATCAGTGCGGCGACGGCATGCGTGGCTCGCTGAACTGCGGCGGGGGCCCCTCCTCTTTCCAATGGAATCCGGGTCTCCGGTCGGCTCACCAGCCGGCGCGCCGGCTGAGCAACTGGTGAATTGATGCAGCGCGACGGCGAGGATCGGGCTCCGCGGGTGCTGGTGGTGGATGACACCGCCGCCAACCGCCACCTGCTCAAGGTCTACCTGAGCGCCCTGGATTGCGAGGTCCTGACCGCCGAAGACGGGGTCACAGCGCTCCGGCTCGTGGCCGAGGCAGCTCCCGACCTCGTTCTGCTCGATGTCCAGATGCCCGGGCTCGATGGGTTCGAGGTCTGCCGGCGCATCAAGTCCGCTCCGGTGACCCGCCTACTGCCGGTGGTCATGGTGACCGCCCTGCATGACACCTCGGATCGGGTCCTGGCTCTCGAGGCCGGGGCTGACGACTTCCTCTCCAAACCGGTCGAGCGGGTGGAGCTGGTCGCGCGCGCTCGTTCGGCGCTCAACATCAAGGCGGCATACGACAAGCTGGACAGCGCCGAGCGGGTCATCTTCGCGCTGGCGGCCGCGGTCGAGGCCAAGGACGCGCACACCGAGGCGCACACCGAGCGGGTTGCCCGGACCGCCCACCGCTTGTCGGGAAAGCTGGGCCTGCCCCCGGCCGAGCGCCAGGCGGCTTACCTCGCCGGCAAAGTCCACGACATCGGCAAGATCGGCGTTCCCGACGCGATCCTGAGCAAGCCGGGCGCCCTGGCCGAGACGGAGTGGGCGGTCATGCGCCGGCATCCGATCGTGGGAGAGAACATCGTGCGGCCACTTCACTCGGCCGATCAGCTCCGCCCGGTGGTCCGCCATCACCATGAGGCCTGGAACGGCAGCGGGTACCCGGATGGCCTGCGCGGCAACGAGATCCCACTTCTCGCGCGGCTGGTCGCGGTCTGCGACGCCTACGACTCGCTGACCAGTGATCGTCCCTATCGGGCCGGCCGGACCGTCGAGGATGCGATCACCATCCTGCTCGAAGGGCGTGGGCGCCAGTGGGACGCTCAGCTGGTCGACATGCTGGTGGCCGACATCGCCGGCGACGGGAGCGAGTAGCCCGCGGACCGCGCAGCCGCGCCCCCCTGACCCTTGGTCAGTAGGCCTCGAGGAGGCCACCCCGACGCGATCGCTCCTCCAGCAAGCGGAAGAGCGCATAGCCCGCTATCCCGTAGAGGACGCCGATCGCCACCTCGCCCACGAGCAGCCCGCCGACGTGACCGAGACCGGCCCCGTGGACGCCTCCCGAGCCGCCTCCACCCCGCGCGTCAGCGGCATCAGCCACGAGATGGTCTGAACCCAGCCGGGAAGGCTGCTGACCGGGAAGTTGATCCCGCAGATGACCAGGGTGAGGTAGTAGACGACGTTGCCGATCGTGAGCACATCGCGCATGACCAGGCCGACGCTGCCCAGCAGCAGTCCCAGGCCGGAGGTGCTGACCGAGATGAGAACGATGCAAAAGGCCAGCAGCGGCAGGTTGGCCCGTGCAAGGTCCAGGTGGTAGATGAGCGTGGCCAGCAGAAGCCCGACGGCAACCCCGGTCATGCCGTCGATCAGGTGCACGCAGGCGCGGCTCAGAAAGGTGACCAGCCGGTTGGCGGGTGAGCCGAGCAGGATCGGAAGCGTCCCGAACTGCCGCTCGTTGCCAACCGTCATGACGACGCCGTAGATGCCGTTGATCGCGGTCAGCTGGAGCGCGTTGCCGAGCGCGAAGTAGAGCGCGTGGTCGCGTCCCGTCCCGAAGACTCCGAGCTGGGTGAAGAAAAGGATCTGGCCGATCGGAAGCAGCAGCTTGTAGGAGACGTAGCCGATCGGGCTGGCCCAGTTGAACATGGCGCGGTACTGAAACCAGGTGCCGCGGGCAAAGCGTGCGACCTCGCTCATGCGGCGGCCAGCTGGCCCGAGATCCGCGCTCGGGCGTGGACGATCCGGAAGAGCAGGGCGCTCAGGAAGAAGTAGCAGGCGCTGAGACCCAGCGATGTTGCCCACCACCCCGGATAGGGGTGGTCGCCCGGGGCGGTGGAAGCGTAGAGCGCGGCGGTCGCCCAGCTGGGGGCGAGCAGGGCCGCCGCGTCCTGGGCCCAGGGTCCGAGCTGGCTGACCGGGAAGACGAAGCCGCCAAGAACGTAGACGCCGAGCTCGAAGCCGTTGGTCAGCGAGAAGGCCCATCGCCAGAGCGCGAAGACCGGCGAGAGCAGCAGCGCGATCGCAAAGAGGGAGACGGTCAGCACCGCGAACGACACCGCGAAGGGCAGGAAGTCGACGTGGGCGATCGAGGCGTGGAAGCCCCAGAAGCCGAGCGCGAGCGCGGGCAGAAAGGACAGCAGGCCCAGGGTCAGCGACGCGGCGATCTTGCCGGCAAGGATGACGGGCAGCGCGGTCGGTGTCCCGAGCAGCGGCTCGAGCATGCCGTCCCAGCGCTCGCTCTGGATCGAGGTGCCGCCCTCGAGGTAAGCGGCGGTCCAGTAGCCGATCAGCCCGCCCCCGAGGACCGCGTACGCCGTCCGCTGGGCGGAGCCGTGGGTGCCGATGACAAAGAGGCTGACGCTGCTGACGATGATCGGAAAGAGCAGAAAGGTGAGGTAGGAGAACGGGCTCACCACGCGTGTCTTGAGCGTCACCTCGAAGGCCCGCAGCGCCGCCCGGAAATTGCCCCTCATTCGGACACCAGGCGTACGTAGGCGTCTTCCAGGGTCGGCTCGCGCGCGATCGGCGGGCGATGGGGGACGCCGTCGAGCACCGTCTCCAGCTGGACCATCAGCTCGACCGGCTGGGCGCAGTGCACGCTGACCAGCTGGGTCAGCTCGCGCTCGGCGACGAACACCGAGGACACGCCAGGCAGCAGCCGGAGGCGCCCCACCTGATCCGGCGTCAGGCCCTCGACCTCGAACTCGACGACGGCCTCGCCCATGACCTGCTTCTTCAGGCTTCCGGGCGTGCCTTCGGCGACCAGGCGGCCCCGGTTGATGACCGCCACCCGGTCGCAGATCTGGTCCGCCTCGAACATGTAGTGCGTGGTCAGGAAGATCGTCGTACCGCCCTCG
The DNA here is from genome assembly GCA_964383855.1 of uncultured Actinomycetes bacterium. Classification (GTDB taxonomy): domain Bacteria; phylum Chloroflexota; class Dormibacteria; order Dormibacterales; family Dormibacteraceae; genus CAZHAC01. The sequence continues at coordinate 6,592 of CAYLIP010000017.1, forward strand.
ACCAGGCTTCGAAGCAGCAGCCGCAGCTCGCGGGCGCCGACCGGGTCGATGCCGATCGTAGGCTCGTCCAGGAACAGCACCTCGGGCTCGTTGAGCAGCCCGCGGGCGATGTGCAGGCGCTGCTTCATTCCCCGCGAGTAGTGCTCGACGCGCTCGTGCTCCCGGCCGGCGAGGCCGACCAGCCCCAGCACCTCCGCTATCCGCCGCCGTGAGATCGCCGCATCGAGCTGGTATAGATCGGCGAAGTAGCGGAGGTTGTCAAGCCCGGAAAGCCGCCAGTAGAGGCCCCGCTCGCCGCCGAACACGAAGCCGATCCGGTGGCGAAGAGCCCGGGTCTGCCGCTGGACGTCGAGCCCGAGAACCCGGGCGGTGCCGGCGGAGGGAAGAAGCAGCGTCGTCAGGATCTTGGTCGTGGTCGTCTTGCCGGCCCCATTGGGGCCCAGGAGCCCGAACAGCTCTCCACGCTCGACCCTGATGTCCAGCCCTTCCAGGGCGACGTGATCGCTGCGCCGGCGGCGGAGCCAGCCTTCGCTGCGCCGGAAGACCTTCCCCAGGCCGGCAGCCTCGATCGCCGGCCCTGGGGGAGCGCTCGGCTGCGACACCGCGGAAGTGTAGAGAAACTGGAGATCGACCACCGGACGGCCCGGCGAGGCGCCCGGCGCGAGGTGGATCAGAGATCAAGAGCGGGTGGGGAGATCCCCGAGCTGGGCCGTCCGGTCACACCGCCGCCGGCAGCGCCAGGTAGGCGCTGGGATCGACAACGCTGTCGCCCAGCCGGACCTCGAAGTGCAGGTGAGGCCCGGTCGAGAAGCCGGTCGATCCCTCGGCGCCGATCACGTCCCCGGCCTTGACGGGCTGGCCCTGGGTGACGGTGGCGGCCAGCAGGTGCCCGTAGAGGCTGAGCAGCCCGCCGCCATGTGCGACGACGAGGTAGTTTCCGTACCCGCCGGCGGTCGATCCGACGGCCGCCACCACCCCGTCGGCGGCCGCGAAGACCGGCGTGCCTGCGGGCGCGGCCAGGTCGACGCCGGTGTGGAAGTGCGCGTACTGGCCAAGCGGAGGCTCAAACCAGAGGTCGCTGGGGCCGAAGCCCTGGGTCAGCCTGGCGCCGGCGATCGGGAGCAGCATGGCCTGGCCCGGGACCGGCCTGGCCAGCTGCTTCAGCACCTGCACTGTGCCCGCGCCCACGTGGGCCGCGCTCCAGGCCTGGCTGGCGGCCGCGGTGTTGAGGCTCCGCTGCTGCTGCTCCAGCAGCTCGACGAGCCTGGATGACACGTCGGCGGGCTGCTCCGGGAGGGCCGAGAGGGCGTCGTGGAACTGCGAGAGGAGGTCCTCGAGCGCGAACCCCAGCTCCTGCTGGCGCGAGACCACGGCATCGAGCTGCTCGTACGCGCTCTGGAGAGATTCCTGGAGCGCGGTCTCGCGGTCGGCGTCGGCCTGCCTCTGCGCGCGCTCGGTGTCGAGCCTGGCCAGGTCGGCCTCCAGCTTCTGCTGCAGGGCGTGCGCGCGGCGGCCGGCGACCAGCAGGTCGGTTCCCCTCCGGAGGGCATCGCCCAGGGTGCGCGACCCGGCAATGGCGAGCAGCGCAGATTCGGGGCGGCGGGCGAGCGCCCGGACCAGTGCGCCGACCTCGCCCCTGTCCACCTCGACGCGGTCCTGGGTGTCCTGGATCTGGCCGTCCAGCGCCGCCACCTGGTCCTGGAGCTGCGAGAGCCGCTCCTGGCTCTGCGCGATCTGGCCGTCCAGCGCCTGTTCTCGGGCGGCCGAGGCGGCCAGCTCGTCGGCCATCTGCTGCTGCTTCTGCAGGCCCAGCGCGAGGTCTCTTCCGATGCGCCCCTGCAGGGCCGCGATCAGCGCTGGGTCCCGGGCCGGCGAGGCGGCGGGCCCGGCGGCCGCCGGGGAGGGGGACGGGCTGGCGGAGTGGCTGAGCGGAGAGGCGGTCGGGCTGGGGCGCGAGGAGGGGCCCGGGCTCGGCGAGGTGCTCACCGCCGCCGCCGCCGGGCTGCCGGCGAGCGCGGCCAGGAGGGCCAGGGCGGCGGCCGCCCGCCTCATGCCGTCAGCCGGCGGACGCCGAAGGCGGCGGCTGCCGCGCCCAGCGCCATGCCGGCCGTGATCAGGGCCGCCGCGTCGAGCTCGACAGCCCGGCCCCCGACGCCCGGGAAAACCGCCGCGTAGAGCGCCGCGCTGCCCTTGCCGGCCAGCCACCACGCGCACGCGACCAGGACGGCCGCGGTGACGCCGGCGAGGGCGCCGGTCATCACCCCCTCGACCACGAAGGGACCTCGGATCATCCAGCGCCGCGCCGCCAGGAGCCGGGCGGTCGTGATCTCCTGCCGGCGGGCGAGGGCCACGCCCCGGATGGAGTTGGCGGACACCGCGTAGGAGACAAAGCCGAGCAGCAGCAGGAGCCCGCCTCCGACGGCCCCGGCGCCGATCGCGAGGTCCCGCAGCCCGGCGTAGGCCTGCGGGTCGTAGGAGGTGGGATCGGCCGCGTCGACGGCGGGGTCGCCGGCCACGCTCCTGGCCACCGCTCCCACGTCGGGCAGATGCCGAACGCTGACCTCCAGCGATTCCGAGAAGGGATTGCTGCTGGTGAGGTTGGCCAGGTCGCCGAGGCCGGGGCGGCTCTCGGCCCTGGACAGCGCCTGGTCCGGCGTCACGCGCCGCACCGAGGCGACCCGCGGATCGGCGGCCAGCCGGTCCTGGAGCTCCGAGATGGCGTCGGGTGAGGCATCGGCCGCGATGTAGACGTCGAAGACGGAGGCGGTCGCCGCCTGCTGCGACGCGGCGTTGGCGATCGCCGTCCCGACCATGGCCAGCACGCCGGCGAGCAGGAGGAGGAGCGTGATCGAGCCCAGCGCCGGCATCGAGGAGCGGATGTCGCGGCGCCAGCTGCGCAGCCCGGAAAGCACGACCAGGCGAAAACCGTTCCCGGAGAAGGCGAGCGCTCTTCGCCACCAGGGCCGGGGCTGGCGCATCTGGATCATGCCGGCGCCCGGCGCCGGGCCGCGGTCCGCTTCCTGACCGCCGCCGCCAGCCTTCCGCGCGGACGCTCGGCCGCGCCCAGCCGGGGCAGGTTGACCAGGATCGAGCAGCGCAGCCCGAGCTGGTGGGTGGCGACCACGACGAGCGCGCCGGCCGCCGCCGCGGCGGCGAGCCGCTGCATTACCAGCTCCGCGGTTCGATCGTCCTGGGAGGCGGCCGGCTCGTCGGCCAGGACGAGGCGCGGCTGCGCCGCGAGAGCGCGCGCGACCGCCACCCGCTGGCGCTCCCCGGTCGAGAGCTGCTCCGGGAAGCTGCGCTTGGCCGCCGAGAGCTCGAGACCATCCAGCGCCTCGTGGGCCGCCGCCTGGATCAGCCGGAAGGGAACGTCGGGCCGGCTCACCTGGGCTCCATAGACCACGTTCTCGAACGCCGTCAGCCGGGGCAGCAGGCGGTGGTCCTGGAAGATGAAGCCGGTGTCGCTGCGGACCGCCTGGCCGCCCCGCAGCCAGCGCCGGTGCAGAGGGTGTCCGTCCACCCAGACCTCGCCCTGGTCGGGCCGCACCTCCCCGTGGATCAGCCGCAGCAGGGTGGTCTTGCCGGCGCCGGTGTCGCCGGTGACGACCACCAGGTCGCCCGGGGAAGCCGAGAGGCCCACACCGTCGAGCACGAGCCGGCGTCCGAAGGCCTTGCGCGCGCCCCTGATCTCGACCATCGGGCGAGCCGGCGTGTCCGCGGTCGCCTCGCGCACGGGCGCCTGCGCACCGCGCACACCATACCCCGACTTACCGGCCCGAAAGAGTTCCCTGACCACCCCGCACCTCTTCCCCGAAAGGGATTGAGCATAGGCTTTCACACCCGCCGCTGAACGTGCCGGCGCGTAGACCTGCGCCGATCATTGCCGACCCGGGGTTAAGGGTGGGGGGGCAGCCGCGAGCGGAGCGTTTCGACGGGGACCTGGTAGCTGATGTACTCGCGATACCGCTCGAAGCCCATCGCCCGGTTGATCCCCCACATGGCCTCGTTGGAGCCGGCGTTGTAGGTCCGGACGAAGCGCGCCTCGGGCAGGCGCTCGTGCAGGTCCAGGAGCAGGCGCGCCTTCAGCAGCTTGGCCAGGCCGCGTCCCCGGGCGCGGGGGTGGACCGCGGTCAGCTCCTGGTCGAGGGCCTCGGGCTCGTGCTCGGAGGACATCAGCTCGGTGATCGCGACCATGCCCTCGCCGTCCCACGCGGCCAGGATGTGGAGGCGCTGGCCGCTTGCCCGCATACGCTCCCGGTGCGCCCGCATCCGTTCCGGCGTGAGGATCCACTCGCCGATCTCGAGCTGCTCGCGGGGCACGTGACGCTCGAGCTCGGTGTACTGGCGCGCGTACTCCTCCCAGCGCGACTCCTCGGGAAAGGGCTCGTAGGGCTCGAGCCGCACCGGGCCGGGGTCGATCCGGCTCCACTCCAGCATCCGGTTCCAATCCGCCCGCTCGAGCCAGAGCCGGCTCTCCCAGCTGCGCAGGCGGGCCTCGGCACCCAGGCTGGAGGCGGCGGCGTGGCCGGCCTCGTGACCGGTTTCGAAGGTCACCACCCGGGCGCCCCGGGCGGCGGCGTAGGCGGCCACTGCCGGCAGCCAGGCGGTTGCCAGCCCGGCGCGCCGGCGCGCGGGCAGCACCTTGATGTCGGCCTCGACCTGGTGCCGGTTGCTCTCGTACTCGGGCGTCCCTGGGCGCGGCGCGGCCAGCCAGAGCATGCTGACCACGCTGCCCGCCTCGACCCGAATGAAGCGGCGGTGCTCCTCGAAGGGGTCGGGGCGCCGGTAGCCCGCCTCGGCGACCGCGTCCGGAGCGACCCGGTCGTCCGGTCTCAGGTCCTGGTCAAGGACGCGGCGGAACGCGTGCACCCGCTCCCAGGTCGGGCGGTCGGCGGTCTCGGGCACGAACTCGCTGGAGCCGGGCGGCAGGTGAGGTCCGAGGTCGGCGTCGTCTGCCACGGACCGAAAGGGTAGAGGAGAGGGCTTGTCAGGCAGGCTCGCCGAAGGTCAGCGGTAGCCGATCGCCTCGAAGATCGGCCCGGTGACGTTGGAGGTGCTGAACGGCACCTGCATCGAACGCGGGTTCCAGGGATCGTTCATCCAGTAGTCGCTGGTCCCCCGGAGCCCGGTCAGCGTCACGAAGTGGGTGCCGCCACTGATGTACATGCCCACGATCACCGGCCCACCGGTGGCCAGCCAGCCGCGGATCCAGGCCGCGCTGGGGCTGTTGTTGATGGTCGCCGGGTGGCCGGGGACGTCCAGCGTGCTGTTGTACATCAGCCCGTCCTTGGTGAAGTTCTGGGGGTTCAGCGCGATCGTGGCCGGCGTCACCGACGCGTTGCCGAAATGCGTGTAGACCATGGCGACGTCGGAGAGCAGGCAGCCGATCTCCCAGACCATGTAGGGGCTGGCTCCGACATAGTCGTTGCCCCAGCGTGCGTCGCGCTGGTTGTAGTAGGCGCCCCAGCTGTTGGCCATCACCTCGGGGGCGATCACAGCCCCACCGGAGCCGATGCGGCCGCTGGTGAAGGCGAGCAGCGCGTTCAGCTCGGACCGGTCGACGATGATCTGGTTCCCGAGGTCCGTCGAGCGCTGGTCGAGCGCGCGCTGCTGCGCCTGGAGCTGCGCCTGCGCGCCCGCGATGGCGCGGCGGGTCCGCTCCTGCAGCGAGTATTCCTGGTCGAGCGCCGCCTTCTGAGCCGCGATCCTGGCCACCACCCGGGCCTGCGCCTGGCGGTCCCGTTCGAGCTGGTCGCGCAACTGGCGGACCTGCTCCCGTGTCTGCTTGAGCTGGACTGCCAGCTGGCGGTCGGCCGCGATCACCTGCTCGGCGTCCGTGATCCGGCGCACGAACTGCTCGAAGCTGGTCGAGGTGAGCATGAACTCGAGGACCGGCGCGTGCTCCAGCTTGTCGAGCGCGCGCATGTGCGCGTTGTAGGCCGCCTGGCGTCCGTCCAGCTGGTGCTGCACCTCGCTCAGGTGTGCCGTCGCCGCGTCCTCTCGGGCCTGGATCTGCGCCAGCTGGTCCTGGCTGGCGCTGAGGCTCGCCTGGGTCGTCGAGAGCTTGACCCCAAGGTCGGCGAGCACTCCCTGGAGCTTGTCCAGATTGGCCTGCAGGATGCCGATCTGCTGCCCGTTGGCGGACATCTGGGCCGTGATCGCGGCCAGCTGCTGCTCCTCGGCCGCGAGCTGCTGCTGGAGCTGAACGAGCTCGTCGGCGTGAGCCACCACGTGCCCCTGCGCAAGCACCGCTGGGAGCAGGATCAGCAATGCGGAGAGGAGGCGGGCGAGCGGAATGCGAGCTGCGTTCATGGCGGTGACGTCAGGCCGGCGCCGACACATCATGAAACGTTGCGCCGCGTTTGGCTACCCGCTCAGCCCACGCCCACCAGCTCGCGCGCCGCCTCCTCGATCTCCGCCTCGGTGGGCAGCACCGCGTTCTCCATCGGCTCCGCATACGGGATCGGTACGTTGGCCGTGCAGACCCGGGCGGGCGGCGCGTCGAGGTCGTCGAAGGCCTCCTCCACCACCTTGGCCACCACCTCGGCCCCCCAGCCGCCGCGCTCGACCGCCTCGTGGCAGACCAGCAGCCGGCCCGTGCGGCGGACTGAGGCCAGCACCGTATCCCAGTCAAAGGGCACCAGCGTCCTCGGATCGATCACCTCCAGCTCGATCCCGTCATCGGCCAGCCGGGCCGCCGCCTCCAGCGCCTTCAGCAGCATGGCCTGGGTGGCGACCAGGGTCACATGGCGGCCGGGGCGCCGGATGGCGGCGCGGCCAAAGGGCACCGGCTCGTCGGCCTCCGGCACCTCGCCCGACCGGAAGTAGAGCATCTTGTGCTCGAAGAAGAGCGTGGGGTCGTCGCCCCGGATCGCCGTCTTCAGCAGCCCCCGGGCGTCGGCCGGCGTGGAGGGGACCGCGACCCTGAGTCCGGGAACGTGGAAGAACCAGGATTCCAGCGACTGCGAGTGCTGGGCCGCCTTGCCGCCCGACGCGCCCAGGTTGGTGCGCAGCACCATGGGCACCGAGCACTGGCCGCCGAACATGTAGCGCAGCTTGGCCGCCTGGTTGACGAGCGGCTCCATGGCCAGGGTGATGAAATCGGCGTACATCAGCTCGACCACCGGCCGGGTGCCGGTCAGCGCGGCACCGACCGCCATCGCGACGATGCCCTCCTCGCTGATCGGGGTGTCGCGAACCCGGCCTGGACCGAACTCCTCGAGCAGGCCCCGGGAAACCGAGAAGACTCCGCCCTCGCCCCAGATCGCGACCTCCTCGCCCATGAGGAAGACCGCGGGGTCGCGCCTCATCTCCTCCCGGAGGGCCAGGTTGAGCGCGGCCGAGTAGCTCAGCTCAGCCATTGCCGTACACGTCCGCGAAGGCGTCGGCAGCCTGGGGGACCTCGCTCTCGATGGCGAATTCGAGCGCCTCGGCGACGCGCCGCTCGGCCTCCGCGCGCAGCCGGCCCGCCGCCTCCGAGTCGAGGTCGAGCGCCGAGCGAAGGCCGAGGATGGGATCGCGCTCGAGCCAGGGCGCGAGCTCGTCTTTGGAGCGGTAGCGCTGGGCATCGCCCGAGAAGTGGCCGGCAAAGCGGGCGCAGTCGGCGACCAGCAGAGTCGGCCCCTCGCCCGCCGCCGCCCTGGCCCGGGCCGCGCGGACCGCCTCGTAGACGGCCATCGCGTCCATCCCGTCGACGTTGACGCCCGGGAAGCCGTAGCCCTCGGCCCTCCGCGCGATCGAGCCGCCGGCCACCATCTCGGTGGCTCGCGACGACATCGCAAACCCGTTGTTCTCGCAGAGGAGGATGAGCGGCAGGCGCCAGATCGAGGCCATGTTGGCGACCTCGTGGAAGGCGCCCTGGTTGACGGCGCCGTCGCCGAAGAAGCAGAGGACCACGCGGCCATTGCCGAGGACCTGGGCCGAAAGCGCGGCCCCGCCGGCCAGGCCGAAGCCGCCGCCCACGATGCCGTTGGCGCCCAGCATCCCGACCGAGAAGTCGGCGATGTGCATGCTGCCGCCCTTGCCCCGGCAGTAGCCGTCTTCCCGGCCCAGCAGCTCCGCCATCATCCGGCGCACGTCGGCCCCCTTGGCGATCGCGTGCCCGTGGCCCCGGTGGGTCGAGGTGATCTGGTCGCCGGGCTCGAGGGCGAAGCAGGCCCCCACGGCGACCGCCTCCTGGCCGATGGCGGCGTGCGAGGAGCCCCTGACCAGCCCCTTGGTGTAGAGCGAGGGGAGCAGCGAATCGAAGGCGCGGATCAGCTCCATCCGCTCGAGCATCCGGAGCCGGAGCTCAGTCGTAGTAGATGCCGCCATTGACGTCGAGCACCTCCCCGGTGATGTATCCCGCCTCCTGCGAGGCGAGGAAGACCGCCGCTGCCGCCACCTCCTCGGGCCGTCCCGCCCGGCCCAGCGGGCTCGCCGCCCGGATCTGCGCCTCCGCCCGCTCCTCGGCCCCCGCCCCGGCCGCGCGGTCCGCGATGCCGGTCAGGATCAGGCCCGGCGCGAGCGCGTTGGAGGTGATCCCGTGCCCGCCGAGCTCGCGCGCGGCTGCCTGGCAGAGCCCGATGACCCCCGCCTTGGAGGCGGCGTAGTGGGCGGTTCCGATGATGCCACCGCCCTGCCGCCCGGCCACGCTGGAGATCCAGATCAACCTGCCGAACCGAGCCTCGACCATCGCCGGGAGAACCGCCTTCAGGCAGAGGAAGCCGCCCCGCAGGTTGATCGCGAGGAGGCGGTCGAACTCGTCCACGCCGAGCTCGAGGAGCGGGGTGGGGGCGGTGATGCCGGCGTTGTTGACCAGGATCGCGGCCGGCCCAAGGGTTCCCGCGACCTCGGCCACGGCGGCGTCGACCGAGCCCTGGTCGGTCACGTCCATCTCCACCGCCAGCGCGCGCTCCCCGAGGCGGCCGGCGTTGCGGCGGGCACCCTCGAGGTCGACGTCGGCCAGGGCCACCGCCGCGCCCGCCGCATGCAGCGCGTCCGCGATCGCGCGCCCCAGCCCTCGCTCTGAGCCGGCGCCGGTGACGATGGCCACGCGTCCGTCCAGCCGGAACCCAGCCATCCCCACCCGGGAAGCGTAGACCGATCCCGGAGGATGTATCCACAGGTGCAAATCGGTTAACCTGCGTCGCTGTCCGGCCGGGCGCACACCCGGCCGATCCGCAAGCAAGCCCGCCGCCAAACGTCAGGAAGACAGTCGCAGAAGGCGGTGGCACGGTGCCGCTGCAGGGGGTAATCGCCAATTGGCTCGTTTTCGTTCGGTTCTGGTCGTCGCGGTGGCGGGGGGGAGTCTGGCGCTGGGATCGGTCCCGGCTTCGGCACAGTCGAACGGTGTGGCGGAGGCGCAGGCGAAGCTCGCCCAGGCCCAGGCCAAGCTGACCGCGCTCAACGATCAGGCGGAGCGGGCACAGGGCCAGCTGGACCAGGCCAACCGCCAGCTAGAGAAGGACCAGGCGGCGGAGACCGCCGTCGACAAGCAGCTTCAGGACATCGCGCGCTACCAGTACACGCAGCCGGCGCTGCCCATGCTCGTGCTGCGCGCCGGCAGCATCAGCGAGGCCATGGCCGACATCAACCAATGGCGGCTGGTGGGCGGCCGGCAGCAGGCCCTGCTCGGTGAGCAGAAGAAGCTGCGGGCCAAGGACCAGAAGGCGCGTGACGACGTCACCGCCAGCCTGAACGCGATCAAGGACGCGCAGGCCCAGGCCAAGCAGATCGCGGACCAGGCGCAGGCCAACTTGAACAGCGCCCAGGCCGAGGAATACCAGCAGCTGGCGGCCATGGCGGCCGCCACCGCAACCCCGCCGGCGCCCGTCAGCGGAAGCTCCGGGCCCAACCACTTCTCCTACGGCTACTGCACGTGGTACGTGGCCAACCGCCGCTACATCCCCTGGTTCGGGAACGCGATCGAGTGGTGGCCGAATGCCCGAGCCTACGGCTACGCCGAGGGCCAGGCGCCCGCGGTGGGCGCCGTCATGGTCACGCGGGAGAGCGGGTCCGGCCACGTCGCCTACGTCGAATCGGTCAATCCGGACGGCTCCTGGACGGTCAGTGAGATGAACTACGTGGCCTGGGGTGTCGTTTCCCGCCGCACCATCCACTACGGCCAGGTGCCGCTGGTCGGGTTCATCTACGGCAAGGCCTGAGCTGAGCGGCGCCGCCGGCCAGGCGCCCGGCCCCGAGCCTCGAGGCTAGGCGCCGGCGGCGCCGCCCTGGGGCTCGCGGGCTGCCGTCCAGAGCAGGCAGGCCAGCGCCACCGCCACCCCGGCGGCGGCCTCGAGGCCGAGCTGGACGTCGGATACGGCCGCCAGCATGCCCGTGAGCATGGGACCGGCTCCCGCCCCCAGGGCGAGCGCCGACGCCGAGATCCCGTACACGGTTCCCTGGGCTGGCTTGGGAGCCTCGAGGCCGATCATCGAGTAGAGGGCGGGGTTGAGCGCACCGAAGAAGAGGCCGCCGGTGCCCACCGCCGCGATCAGCAGCCAGGTCGACCCGGCCAGGGCCGCGCCCACGACCGTGATGCTGGCCAGCACCGCCGCTCCGCCGGCCATCCTCCGGTAGCCGAACCGCCTGACCACCGGCTCGTAGGCCAGGGAGGCGACGGTCGTCGCCAGGCCGGCAATGCCGAAGGCGAGGCCGGCGATGGTGCCCGCATGTCCGGGATCCACGCGCATCACCCTGAGCACGACGAGGGCGCCGGTCGCCGAGGCGGAGAACTGCATGAGTGTCTGGCCGGCGACCAGGACGCCGATCGCGACCAGCGTCTTGCGGTCGAGCCCGGCCAGCGCGCCGGCGTGGGGGAGCGCCTCGGCGCCCAGGCGCGGGCGGTGGGGCGACTCGCGAACGACCAGGAGGGCGGGCAGCAGCGCCGCGCAGAGCAGGACACTGGAGGCGGCGAACATCACCCGGATGTCCACGTATTCGGCCACCACGCCGCCGACCATGGGGGAGATGGCGCCGCCCAAAGCGACCGCGCTGGTCAGGACCGAGAGCGCGTGCACAACGTTCTTGCGGGGGGTCTCGGCGGCGACCAGGGCGGTCGCGGCGGCGACCGTGCCCGAGGAGGCGCCCTGGACGATGTAGAGCGCGAAGAGCTGGGCGGGCGTCTTCGCGAAGGCCATGAGCCCGACCGAGACGGCACCGCCCGCGATCGCCCGCAGCAGCATCACCTTGCGGCCGCGGCGATCGGCGATCACGCCCCAGATCGGCGAGGTGACCGCCATCGCGATGCCGACCGCGCCGCCGCAGAGTCCGGTCCAGAGGGCGAGCTCCTGGGGGTTGGTCATGCCCATGTCGCGGCGCATGTAGAGCGACACGAACGGGGTTGCGAAGTTGAACCCGAAGAGGGCGGCGAACTCGACGAACCAGAGAACGCCCAGGTTGCGCCGCCAGCGCGCGCTCCCGGTGACCTGGGTGACCGCCGCCTGTCTGACCTGTAGGGATGCGGCAGGGGCGGCCATGCGGAAGATCCAAACGTGGCCGCGAAGCGAAGCTTGCTCCCGGCGCCGGCCTTGTCCGGTTACGGACGAAAACCGGGTCCGGAGGTCTAGTCCGTGTTCATCTCCAGGAGGTGCGTGGCGTCCGCCAGCGAGCGCACGACGACCCGGTCGTCCTTGACCGCGAGCACCGTCACCGACGTGTACATGGGCATCACCGGGAGCTTCCCCCAGCCGAGTCCGAGCACGTTGGAGACGTAGATGCCGATGGCGGCGTTGTGCGTGACGACCACCGCCCGGCCGCCCTCCGGGGTGCCGCCCGCGATGTCACGGAGGGCGGCCCCGATGCGCTCGAAGACCTCCTGCTCCGACTCCGGGAACGGATACTCCCCGGGCGGATTGAGCCGGGCCTGGCCGCCCTCGTCCCAATGGGTGCGGACCTCGCGGAGCCGGGCGTCGGTCTGCACCGCCAGACCGTGCGTGGCGGCCACCGACTCCGCGGTCTCGACCGCCCGCCGGAGGTCGGAGGCCCAGACGGCGTCGATCGGAACGTAGGCCAGGCGCTGGCCGAGCCGCGCCGCCTGCTCCCGGCCGAGCGGCGTGAGCGGCGGGTCGACCACGCCCGGGCCGAGGTTCTCCATGCCCGTGTAAGCGTCGGCGTGCCTCACCAGCCACAGCTCACGCACCCCCTCCACGCCCACCAGGTGCCGCTCGTGCAGCTGTTCCAGCATCCGCAGGAAGGCGCCGCTGCGGTCCCGGGAGGTCACACCACGACCGCGCGCTCGATCGCCAGCCGCAGCGATTCGACGGCGGCCACGGAAAGAGAAAGCAGGTCGCACTCCAGGGTGCCGGTCGAGAGGGCGAAGACCGTGTCGCCGTCAAACGGCGTGTGGACGGGTCGGATCGACATCGCCAGGGCGTCGTGAGCCACCGCCGCCAGCCGGCAGCAGGCGGCCTTGTCGAGCGCGGCGTCGGTGGCGACCACGGCCAGGGTCGTGCTGCCGCCCGCCACCACCCGCTCACCCGGCCCCTCCTCGAGGACCCGGTTCCAGGAGTCGACAGAGGCGCCACCGAGGACGCGTCCGGAGCGGTCGACCACGTCGCCGACCGCGTTGACGACAGCCAGGGCGCCCACCAGCACCCCGCCCGGGAGGCGCAGCGATGCGGTACCCAGCCCGCCCGGCACCGGTTGCCCGAAGAGCTTGCCGATGGTGGCGCCGGTGCCGGCGCCGTGGCGGCCCGAGCCGCAGGGCGCTCCGCGAGCGGCGTCGGCGCAGGCCGCGTACCCCTCCTCCTCGCCGGGGAAGGCGGTCGCCGATCCCACGCCGAGGTCGAAGAGCACGGCGCCGGGGACGATCGGCACCACGGCCGGCCCGACCGCCACCCCGATCCCCCGCTCGGCCAGGTAGCGCATCACCCCGCCGGCGGCGGCCAGGCCGAAGGCCGAGCCTCCGGTGAGCAGGAGGCCGTGTATGCGGTCGACGGTGCAGCCCGGCCGCAGGAGGTCGGTCTCCCGGGTTCCCGGCGCTGCGCCGCGCACGTCGACACCGGCGACGGCCCCACCGGGTTCCGGGAGGACGACCGTGCAGCCGGTCATCGCCTCCTGATCCGACCAGTGACCGACGCGGATGCCGGGCACGTCGGTGATCGCCACGGAGCGAAACTTACTCCCCGATGACTGATCAGATCGACCGCGACCAGCTGGTGGAGTTCCTGCAGCGCCTGGTCCGGATTCCCTCTCAGTTCCTGCCTGATGCCGGCCGCAGCGAAGCCGGCGCGGCGGCCGAGGTCGAGGCGCTGATGCGGAGCTGGGGCTGGAAGCCCGATGTCTGGGAGGTCGCTCCCGGCCGCCCCAATGTGGTCGCCGTGCTCGAGGGCGGCGCGCCGGGCCCGGCGCTCCTCTTCGAGGGCCACACCGATGTGGTCAGCGAGGGCGACCCTTCGAAGTGGACGCACGACCCCTTCGGAGGCGAGATCGTCGAGGGCAGGCTTTACGGACGCGGCTCGGCGGACATGAAGGCGGGGGTTGCCGCCATGCTCTTCGCCGCGCGGGCGCTCGAGCAGTCCGGGCCCTTTCCGGGCCGCGTGATCGTGGCCTGCCTGGTCGACGAGGAGGGCATGATGATCGGCGTCAAGGATCTGGTCGCCAGCGGACGCGCCCGGGGCGTGGACGGCGCCATCGTGTGCGAGCCCGAGGCCGGTGAGGTCTGCATCGCCCAGAAGGGGGCGATCCGGGTCCGCGTCACCGCCTGGGGACGGATGGCTCACGGCGCCATGCCCGAGCACGGCCGCAACCCGATTCCGCCCCTGATGGCGTTTCTCGACCGGGCCGCCGGGCTGCAGGCGGAGATGCAGCGCGACAACGGGGAGCACCCGGAGCTGGGCTGGGACTACATCACGCCCACGGTGGTGGTCGCCAACCGGCCCGAGCAGCTGAACGTGATCCCCGACCGCGCCTTCGCCTGGCTCGACATCCGGACCACGCCGCGCCAGGACCATCCCCAGCTGCTGGCGCGCCTTGGCGGCCTGCTCGGCGAGGGCATGGAGCTCGAGGTGATCGACGACCGGCCGCCGACCGAGACCCCCGCCGAGCATGCCGTCGTCCGCGCCGTGGTCGAGGCGCATGAGAAGGTGCACGGCGTGCGCCCCGCCTTCGGGGGCGTTCCCGGCTCGACCGACGGGACCGTCCTCTGGCGCGACGCCGGCATCCCGATCGTGACCTACGGCCCGGGAGGCAAGTGGATCGCGCACCAGGTCGACGAGTACGTCGAGGTCGCCGACGTGGTGGCGGCGGCCGAGGTCTACCTGGAAGCCGCCCGCCGGTTCTTGAGGGTCGGGATCGAATCGAGCAGCAGCCGCGTGTAGGGGTGCTGGGGGGAGCGGAAGAGCTGGCTGGTCGGCCCCTCCTCGACGACCTCGCCCCGGCTCATCACGAGCACCCGGTCGCACATGTGGCGCACCACCGACAGGTCGTGGGACACCAGCACCAGCGTGAGGTCGAAGCCGACGCGCAGGTCCTCGAGCAGGTTCAGGATCTGCGCGCGAACGCTCACGTCCAGCGCCGACACCGGCTCGTCGCCGATCAGGACCTGCGGGCGCGGCGCCAGCGCCCGGGCGATGGCGATCCGCTGGCGCTGGCCGCCGGAGAACTCATGCGGGTACCGGTGCGCTGAGGCGGCGGGCAGGCCGACCGCGTCGAGCAGCTCTCTGACGCGCTCATCTCGATCACCCGGGAGGCGCATGACGCGGACCGGCTCCAGGATGATGTCGCGCACGCGCATGCGAGGGTCGAGCGCGCTGCCCGGGTCCTGGAAGACGACCTGCACCTCGCGCGTCAAGCTCTGCCCGCGGTAACGCACAATTCCACCGTCCGGCTTCTCGAGGCCGAGCATCAGCTTCATGAGCGTGGTCTTGCCGGAACCCGACTCGCCGACCACGCCCAGCGTCTCGCCGCGCCGGAGCGTGAGCGAGACCTGCCGGACGGCCGCCAGCTCGCGCCGCGCTCCGAAGAGCCGCGTTCGCGGCAGCCGGTAGCGCCTGGAGACGCCGTCCACCTCGAAGAGGACCTGCTCCTTCACTCCGGCTCCACGGGGTGCCAGCAGGCCACCGGGTGGTCGCCGGCGGCCTCCAGCAGGGGCATCTGCTCGCAGCGGGCGTCCGCCCTCGGGCACCGGTTGCGGAAGGGACAGCCGGGCGGGAACTCGCCGAGACCCGGCACCGAACCGGGAATCGCGGGCAGATGCCGGCCGGGCAGCTCGCGGTCGAGCGGCGGGATGGCGTCCAGCAGGGCTCGCGTGTAGGGATGGCGCGGCCGGTCGAAGACCTGGTCCACGGTGCCGGTCTCGACCACCTTCCCCCCGTACATGACGATCACGCGGTCGCAGGTGCTGGCGACGACCGGCAGGTCGTGCGTGATCAGGAGCAGCGTGGCGCCGTGCTCCTCGACCAGCTCGTCGAGCAGGCGCAGGATCTGGGCCTGGACTGTGACGTCCAGGGCGGTGGTCGGCTCGTCGGCGACCAGGATGTCGGGCGAGCAGGCCATCGCCATCGCGATCATGGCCCGCTGCCGCTGGCCGCCGCTCAGCTTGTGGGGGTAGGCCCGCATCTTCTCGGCCGGATCGGGCAGGTGCACGCGCTCGAGGATCCGCTCCGCGGTCGCCCGCGCCTGTTCGCGGTCCAGGCCGCGGTGGACGCGCAGCGGCTCGGCCACCTGCTCGCCCACGCGCATCACCGGGTTGAGCGCCGTCATCGGCTCCTGGAAGACCATCGCCAGCCGGTCGCCGCGCAGCTCGCAGAGCTCCTGTTCGCTCAGCCTCAGCAGGTCCTGCCCGCGGTAGACGACCCGGCCGCGCGCGCTCAGGCCTTCGGGCAGGAGCCGGAACAGCGCCAGGGCGGTCAGGGTCTTGCCCGATCCCGATTCGCCGATCAGGCCGGTCCGGGAGCCGGCATCCAGCGTGAAGGACACGCCCCGCACGGCCTCCACCGTCCCCACGCTCACCCGCAGGTCTTCCACCCGGAGCGCCTCGCTCGCCGGATCGGAAGGCGGGGCTTTGCCCTTCGTGCTCACCGTCCCTACCCCTGCCCGGGCAGCCGCTCGACCAGCTTGGGGTCGAGGAGGTCGCGCAGGCCGTCGCCCAGCAGGTTGAAACCGAGCACGCTGAGCGCGATCGCGAGCCCCGGCCACAGGGCGAGCAGCGGAGCCTGGTAGAGGTAGGTCTGGCTGTCGCTGAGCATCCGGCCCCAGGACGCCGTGGGTGGAGGGGTGCCCAGCCCAAGGTAGCTGAGGGCGGCCTCGGCCAGGATCGCGACCGCAAAAGCGATCGTCGCCTGCACGATGAGGACGCTGCTCACGTTGGGGAGCAGGTGCCTCGCAAAGATCCAGGCCCGCCCACTTCCGAAGGTCCGGGCGGCGGTCACGTAATCCATCTCCATGACCTGGAGCCCCGCCCCCCGGATGACGCGGGCGAAGATAGGCACGAAGGCGATCCCGATCGCCGCCATCGCGGTCACCGTGCTCGGCCGGAAGACGGCCGAGAAGAGCATCGCGAGCAGGATCGCGGGGAAGGCGAGCAGGACATCGGAGCCCCGCATGGTCACCTCCTCGACGGGTCCCCGGTAGAGCGCGGCCAGCGCGCCCACCGGCACGCCGGCGGCGATGGCGATCACGACGGTGACGATTCCCACGAGCAGCGTGTTGCGGGCGCCCGCCATCAGCCGCGACAGCTCGTCCCGGCCGAACTGGTCGGTGCCCAGCAGGTGCAGCGGGGTCGGCCCCTGGAAGCGCTCCGGCACGACCACGTGGTAGGGGTCGTCGGGCGTCCAGGCCAGGCTCAGCAGCGCGGTCACCACCACCAGGGCGACCAGCGCCCCGCCCGCGACCAGGGAAGGAGGCGGCCGCCTCACGCCCGGCTCCGGATACGGGGGTCGAGCAGGCGGTAGGTCACGTCGACCAGGAAGTTGACGCTCAGCACCAAGGCCGTCAGCAGCATGACCAGGTCCTCGACCACCACCAGGTCGCGGTTGCCCACCGATTGGAAGAGCAGCCGGCCCAGGCCGGGCAGGACGAAGACGTTCTCGATCACGATCGCACCCACCAGGAGCGAGGTGATCTGGATCCCGAGCACGGTCACGACCGGGATGGCGGCGTTCCGGAACCCGTGGCGGCGCAGCGCCTGCCAGCGCGTCAGGCCCTTGGCCCGGGCCGTGCGGATGAAGTCCTCGCGCTGCACCTCGACGATCGCCGAGCGCACGAAGCGGGTCAGCACAGCGCCCTGGACCAGTCCGAGCGCCAGCGCCGGCAGGATCAGCCCGCGCAGCGCGGCGAGGGGGTCCTCCGACCAGTCGATGAAGCCGCCGGCGGGAAGCAGGCGCAGCCGGACCGCGAAGACGGTCGCCAGCAGCAGGCCCGCCCAGAAGGCGGGGATGGCGATCCCGACCAGGCTCAGCGCCGAGATCAGTGAGCCGCTGAAGTGGCGGTACCGCACCCCCGCGAGCACGCCGAAGGGAACCGCGACGGCGAGCGCGATCAGCGCCGAGAAGAGAGCCAGCGGACCGCTGACCGAGAGCTTCTGGACGATCAGCGCGCCGACCTGAGTGTGCGAGAGCAGCGAGGTGCCGAAGTCGCCGTGCACCATGCCGCCCGCCCACCAGAGGTAGCGGAGCCAGAGCGGCTGGTCGAGGCCGAGCTGGTGGCGGAGAGCGGCCACATTCTCGGGGGTGGCGTTGACGCCGAGCATGACCGTGGCCACGTCGCCGGGCAGCAGGTTGACGACTACGAAGACCAGGATCGAGGCGGCGACGAGGCTGACCAGGAGTCCGGCCAGTCTCGTCGTGATCGCTACTGCCAACGGATCAGCTGAAGTAGGCCTCCCCGAGGAAGAGCGCCGGCGCGATCCCCTGCACCTGGTAGCCCTGGAAGTTGTGCTTGAGCACCGCCAGCTGATTGGGTGACATCACCCAGGCGTTGACGGCATCGGCGGCCAGCGTCTTCAGGACCTGCGCGTAGAGGTCCTTCCGCTTGCCCTCGTTGGGCTCGGCGTCGGCCTGCTTGATCTGGGAAGCGACGGTCGGGTTGTTGTAGCCCCAGTAGTACTTGGGGTTGGCGTAGTTGCCGATGTCGCGCTCCTCGACGTGGTTGATGATCGTCAGGTCGTAGTCCTGCGGCGCGAGGAACACCGAGTTCAGCCAGCGCGGGAACTCCATCGGCGTGATGCTGAGCGTGACGCCGATCGCCTTCAGCTGGCTGTTCAGGATGTCCGAGCCGCGCACGGCGTAGGGGAAGGCGCTGATCTGGGCCAGCCGGAGCGTCAGGCTGGACTGGCCCGCCGCCGCCAGCAGCTGCTTGGCCTTGGCGACGTCGTGGGTGTTCACGCTGGTCTCGTCGACGTAGTAGGGCTCGCCCCCGTTGGGCGCCGCGTGCGAGCCGATGGGAACCGCATAGCCGGACTGGATGCCGTCGATCCAGGCCTTGCGGTCGATGGCGGCGTAGATCGCCTGCCGGACCCGCTTGTCGGCCAGCGGGCCGCTCTTGTTGTTGATCGAGACCATCACCTTGCCGGTGGGGGCGCCCTTGATGACCCGGAAGTTCTGGTTGGAGGTGAATGCCTGCAGCTGCTCGGGGCCGCCCACCTGCCCGATGGCGTCGATGTCGCCCGCGGTGAGGGCGTTGTTCATGGCGTTGGCGTCGCCGATGAACCGGAACTCGACTTCCTTGAGCCTGGCCTTGCTCCCCCAGTAGCCGTCGTTGCGGGTCAGCTGGAGCGAGGAGCCCCGGTTCCAGGCGCCGAACTTGAAGGGTCCGGTGCCGACCGGGCTGGTCTTGTTGCCGTCGACCGTCTTCTGGGACACGATGCAGGCCGAGCCGGCGCCCATGTGGAAGAGCCAGTTGTCGCTGTAGGTGCTGAGCGCCACCTTGACGGTGTGGTCGTCGGTCGCGGTCACCGACTGGACGGGCCCCCAGTAGTCGGCGTGGGGATTCTTGTTGGCGGGATCCTTGGCCCGGTTCCACGAGTAGACGACGTCCTGCGCCGAGAAGGCGGATCCGTCGTGCCACTTCACGCCCTGCGCCAGGTGGAAGGTCACCGTCGTGCCGTCGGAGGAAGTCTCCCAGCTGCGGGCCAGGTTGCCGACGATCTTGCCGGTGGCGTCGAGCCGGACCAGGCCCTCGTAGACGTTGCTGAGGAGGCAGGTGGCGATCGAGGCGGTGGCGTCTGCCGTGGGGTCCATCGAGGTCGGCTCCTGGATGATCCCGACGATCGCCTTGCTCCTCGTCGAAGCCGCCTGCCCGCCTGTCGAGCTCGTGCCGCAGGCGGCGACCAGGGAGGAGGCGAGGGGCAGGCCCAGCCCGAGCACGCCAAGCCGGCGCAGCGCCTCCCGCCTGCTGATCCTGCCGGCCATGAGGTTGCCCAGCTGCCGCACCACGTCGGCGTCCCGCCGGATCTCGCTGTCGTCCATCTGGTCCTCCCGTCGCTCCTGCCGCAGCTCCCGTCGCCGCTCTTGCCGCCGCTCTTGGATGTGGGACGGATGCTAAACCGAGCGCTAGAGCGGCGGCGTGAAGCGGCCGTCCTGCGCCAGCCAGCCGCCGTCGACCACCAGGTAGGAGCCCGTCACGTAGCTGCCGGCGTCCGAGCAGAGGAAGACGACGGCACCCACCATCTCCGACGGCGCCGCCCAGCGGCCGAGCGCGCTCTTGGCCGCGTACGCGTCGTACCACGCGGGACTGTTCTTGATCTGCGCTGTCAGCGGGGTCTCGACCACGCCCGGCGCGACCGCGTTGACCCGCACGCGCCGCGGCCCCAGCTCCGAGGCCAGGGTGCGCGCCAGCTGGAGCGCGCCGGCCTTGGTGGCGGCGTAGATCGACTGCCCCGGCTCCACGGTCTGGGCCCGGATCGACGAGAAGACGACGATCGAGCCGCCCCGGCCGCTCTCCGCCATCGCCTGGCCGAAATCGCGCATCAGCCGGAAGGTGCCGACCAGGTTGAGCTCGAAGACGCGCCGGACGTCTTCGTCCGTGAGGTCGGCGGCGCGCTTGCGGACGTTGATCGCCGGCGTGATGACCAGGGCATCGGGCGTGCCCGCGGCGAGGGCGTTGGCGCACGACTCGGGGTCGCGCATGTCGATCTCCAGCGCCGACGCCTGGCCGCCCTCGCCCGCGATGGCGGCGGCCGTCCCCCGCGCGGCGCCGGCGTCGAGGTCGGCGCAGACGACCGCCGCCCCGAACGCGGCCAGGCCGTGGGCGCAGGCCTCGCCGATGCCGCTGCCGGCGCCGATCACGAGCGCCGTCCGCCCGGTCATGTCGAAGAGCTTTGTGTACTCGCGCATCGACGCGAGTATCGCGTCACCGGAGAGGCTCAGTCGACGAAGGACGGCCGGTAGATCGCGGTGTAGGGCGCCACCCGCATGACCGGCTCGGTGCCCCGTACCGCGAGCACATCCAGCTGAACGAACCGGTGTCCCTTCTTCTCGAAGAGCGCGGTGACGCGGGCGCGCACCGACAGCCGGTCGTCCCAGCCGGCCGGCCTGAAGAAGAAGGCGCGGCTGGAGACGTGCATCCACGGCGGAAGCGAGACGTTGGCCGCGATCACTCCGTCGGCCAGCCGCAGCAGGTGGCCGGGATGAACCACCCGCTGCGCCTCGAAGACGGGCAGGGTCTCACGCACCTCGTCGAGCTGTGCCCGGGCCTCCGCCTCCCCGATCGTCACCGTGGTCGAGCCCAGCACCGGCCGGGCCTCGAAGGCCTGGCGGGTCGCCGGCGGCCGCGGCTCGGGCAGGGCCTCTTCGGGCCACGCGGTTGGGTCGGGGGGCGGCTCATCCGGTCCCGGGCCCGCGCTGCCGGCGGCGCAGATCTCGCCGGCGGCGTTCACCACCTGCAGTTCGAGGCGGTCACCGGCCTCTGTGGCCCTGACCGTGAGCCGGTCGCCGTCGTAAACGGGCCGCGAGAAGCGGGCCTCCATCAGGCCCCGGTGCATCCATTCCAGCCCCCATGCCTCGCAGACCGGGTGTGCCATGTAGGCGAAGACGTCGACGCCCGGCACCAGGCCCCCGCTAAAGCCGAAGGAGCGGGCCAGCTCGGGGTCGTGGATGCGGTTCTCGTGGTCGGCCGCCCGGTTGAAGGCGGTGACCAGGTACTCCATTGCCCCGATGCTAAGTCGGTTGGTCCCGGCGCCTGCGGGTCCGCCCGCCTACCCGCCCGGCGCTCAAGGCGCCAGCGTGGGCACCGCCGTCAGCCGCTGGAGGCGGCCGTCGCGGAGCACCTCCAGGTCGAAGGCGCGGCCGGCGTCGGCCCCGATCATCCGGGCCTGGAGATCACCCGTGCGGGAGACCGCAGACCCTGCGGCGCCCAGGATCAGGTCCCCGGCTCGCAGACCGGCGCGGGCGGCCGGGCTGCCCTCCACCACCTCGGCCACGCCCACCGCCGTGCGCCGGCCCAGGCGCTCGGCGACGGGGGGCGGCAGGGGCTGGGTCCCGCCGGCGATACCCAGATAGCCGCGGCGGACGCGCCCCTCTCTGGTGAGGGCATCGAGGATGCGCCGCGTGGTGGCGTTGATGGGAACCGCCAGCCCGAGGCCGACCCCGGCGACCGCGGTGTTGATGCCCACCAGGCGGCCCCGGCTGTCGGCGAGGGCGCCGCCGGAGTTGCCGGGGTTCAGCGCCGCGTCGGTCTGGATCACGTTGTCGACGATCCTGCGTTCGCGGCCGCGCCTCGACATGGTGGGCAGGCTCCGCCCGAGCGCGCTGACCACGCCGGCTGTGACGGTGCCCGCGAAACCGAGCGGGTTGCCGACCGCCACCACCAGCTGGCCGACCCGAAGGCGATCGGCGTCACCGACCTGGATGGGGTCCAGGCGGGCGCCCTCGGCGCGGGCCAGGGCGAGGTCGGAAAGAGGGTCGGTACCCAGCACCCGCAGCGGGAACGACTCGCCGTCGGCAAAGGCGGCGGTGCCTCGGCCGGCACCGTCGACGACGTGGGCCGAGGTGACGAGCAGTCCATCCGAGCCGAGGAGGACGGCCGAGCCCGCCCCGCCCGCCGGCCCGCGGTCGACCCGCACGCTCGCAACTGTCCTCAGAACCAGTTCTGCGACCCGGCTGACGGTGGAGGAGTAGGCGTCGAGGGCCTCCTCCTCCATCTGCTCCAGGCCGTCACGGGGCGCCTCGGACAGCATCTCGGGGAGGGCCATCAGATCTCGACCTGCCGCGCTTCGCCCGACTCCTTCTCGCCGGCCTTGTGCCTGCCGGAGCCGCCGGGGTTGAAGTCGGTCGTGGTGCTGCCGCAGGTCGCACCCCACTGCACGTTGACCTCGAAGTGGTGCTCGGCCTCGCGGGCGATCCAGATCCGGTGCCGGCGGGTCTCCTCGCGGAAGCGCGCGATGCGTCCGGCCTCGGCGCCGGATCGGGTCCCCTCGGTCGCTCCCTCGGGCAGGGAGGGCGGCGCCAGGGTGCCGACAACCTTGACCTGGCCCTCCTCGAACGTGACCTCAGGCGCCCCCGTGAACCAGCCGTCCGGGAGCCTTCCGGCAAACCAACCACCGACTGTTTCCAGCTGTGCTTTTTCCATGATTACAACATTACATCGCAACGGACATAGCGTGACGGCCCATTTCTCGATCAACAGTGCTGCTGTCACTTCAGGCGACTGGCGCATTGTCAGGACGCGGGCTAGAGTGGATTGGCGATGCGGGCGACCATCGTGGCTCTCAGCATCGTTCCGCTGGCGCTGGCCGGCTGTGCCGCGCCCGGCCAGGGCCTGCATGGCGGCGTCGGAGGCGCGACCGCAAACTGCGCGGACGTGTTCGCCTCGGCCATGGCCAGCCGGCATGCGGTGAAGGGGAGCTGGGGTTGTCTCACCCCTTCGATCCAGGACCAGTTCCGCGCGGCCGGCCTCGACGGTGACGACGGCCTGGCCAGGCTCGCCTCCCGGGCGCCGGTCTACAGCCGCTCCAAGTTCCTCGGCCGTCTCGAGGATGGCGGCTATGTGTACTCGCTCGGCGGCGACGCGGGATCCTCGGTGCTCCTGGTCTGGCTGGATGGGGGCGGCAGGGTGGCCGACGTGCGCACCGGGGGGCGGGCGGCCGGATAGGGGTCCGGGGGGCGTTGCCCGGGCGGGAAACGCCCAGGCGCCCGCACATGTGCGATATCCGAGGCGAAATAAGGCTCAGGCGCCCGCACATGCGCGATATCCGAGGCGTCCGGGCGCCCGGGCTCTACCCGGAGAGCACGAAGAGCCCGGCGCC
>CAYLIP010000017.1:29855-44746 GCA_964383855.1 uncultured Actinomycetes bacterium
TCCGAGGCGTCCGGGCGCCCGGGCTCTACCCGGAGAGCACGAAGAGCCCGGCGCCCCAGCTCAGCCGCGGCTCGTGCACGCGCAGCCGCACCAGGTTGAGCGCCCCTCCGGCGGCCGCCGCCACTTCGCCCGGCGCCAGCGCCCGCCGCGCCCGGGTGGCGTCGGTCGGGTCGTCCCCAAAACCGCCGCTCCGCCAGGTCCCCGCTGACCAGTCGAAGACCTCGACCGCACCGAACCCCGCGCTGCTGTAGGCGACATCGAGCTGGGCCGGCAGGCGGCCGGGCAGCTGGAGGTCATAGACGTCGGTGAAGCCGCCGCGCGCCCGTTCGCCCGCCGATCCGACCAGGCGCCTGACCGCCCATACGCTGATCTCCCCGTCGGCGCGCTCGGCGGTGACCGGCATCTCGAAGACGGCCGTCCCGCTCTGCGCCGGCGCCTGTCCGTCGACCCTGAGGTCGGAGCTCAAGGGGTCCGTGAAGCCGACCAGCCACGCGCTCTGAGGGCCACCGCCGAGCAGCTCGGATCCGAGGGCCCTTGAGATGCGGGTGGCCGCGTCGGGCGGTCGTCCGGAGGCCAGGGGAGCGTCGGGATCGCCGCTGAAAACGCTGCCCTGGGCGCTCACCTGGACCCGCGCTCCGGGCGCCACCATCCCGGCCAGCGGGGTGCGGTGGTAGACGCCGCCCTCGGTCGTGTACAGGACGAGTCCATGCACGGCGCGGGCTCCGTTGTTGTCGATCTCGCCCGTGATGCGGCCACCGACCGCCTGGAGGTGCGCCGCCACATGGACGGGCTGCCGGCTGACCGAGGCGGTGCCCAGGACGCGGACACCGCCGTAGACAACGCCGCGCTCCAGGATCAGCGGGCGGGCGGCCGGGATCACGT
This sequence comes from uncultured Actinomycetes bacterium, assembly GCA_964383855.1. Classification (GTDB taxonomy): domain Bacteria; phylum Chloroflexota; class Dormibacteria; order Dormibacterales; family Dormibacteraceae; genus CAZHAC01. The sequence goes on from CAYLIP010000017.1 coordinate 30,738, forward strand.
GCTCTTCCCCCGAGGCCAGGCCGGAGAGCGCCAGGCTGCAGCGCTCACCGCAGCCGCCCTCGGCGGCTGCTCCGCTGCCGGAGAGGTCGAAGGTGAGGGGCGCCGCCAGCGCCGGCTGGCCGGTCGCGAGGTCGTGGTTGCCCCGGCGCAGGAAGACGATGCGGTGGTAGTCGACACTGGCAACCGTCCCGTCGGGCGCCAGGCGGAGCACCTGCAGCTGCTCATCGCGGAGGCTGCCCTGCAGCTCGCTGCCGGCCCAGTAGAAGCCACCGGTGAAGAGCAGGGCGATCAGCGGCGCCGTCACCCAGAGCAGGTCAGGGTTGCGCAGCCGCCGTCTCAAAACCAGGTAGTTGAGGGGCGCCACCAGGACCAGGTACAGCAGCAGCACCGGTCCCACGAGCCAGGGCGAGGGCAGCGGCGCCGTGTGCGCCTGGGGGAAAGAGAGGGCCTCCTGGGCGCTTATCGCGGGCACCGTCCAGGCTCCCGGCGCGGCGCCTCCGTGGTGCGCCAGCACCTGGCCCAGTGCCTGCGTCCAGGCGGCCTTCGCCAGCTCGGTGCCGGCCACCTCAGCGGCCGGGTCGAAGGCCAGGGCGGCGACCGTTCCCGCCCCATAGACGGCGTCGGCGACGAGCACGGCGCCGTCGGCGGCCTGAATCACCGGCCAGGCCCCCTGGCGCAGCTCGCCGGTGGCCGCCGCGACCAGGGCTGGAGCACGCCCCGGCGACGTGGCGGACACCGCCTCCAGCGCCGCCAGCGGCTCCGGGGCGGAACCGGTGGCGAGCAGCGGCGAGATCTCGGCGGGCAGCGCGGGAAGGGTCCGGCGCCAGCTCGGGCCGCCCGCCACCACCAGTCCGCCGCCAAGCCCCACGAAGTCGCGCAGCGCATCCCGCTGGGGAGCCGAAAGCGACTGGAGGTCGAACTGGTCGACGATCACCGCCGAGTACGGCGCCAGCCCCAGCGCCGACGCCGGGAAGGTGCGGGCGGTGAACTGCGTCACGCGAACCGTGATCTCGTCGAGCGGCAGCCCCTGGAGCTGCGCGGCGGCCGGCTGGGAGTCGGTCAGCACGGCCACCGCGGCCGACTGGCTCCGCTCGACGGCGGCGGTCTGCACCGGCGAACCGTCGGAGGACTGCGCCAAGGTCACCGCGCTGTAGAAGTCGGGCGCGGTGAGCGTGAGAGTGCGGGTCGCCCGGGGGCCGACCTGCACGTGAGCCTCGTAAGCCGCGTCGGGAGCCTGGGCAGGCAGGCGGGGCACCGATCGCGGAAGCCGCGGTGCCGGCACGGCGGCCGCGGTGCCGTTGACGGCGGCGCTGGTGTCCCGGTCGGAGAGCACCACGTCGCCTTCGAATGGGACGTCGCCAAGGTTGCGGACGGTGATCAGGTACCGCACCCAGTTCCCCGACCCGACCTCGGTCGCGGTCAGCGTTACCTCGGCCGGGATCGTCTCCCGGCTCTGCGGGCCCAGGTTCGAGGCGTACCAGGCCGCGCAGGCGAGCGCCAGGCCGACGAAGAGGAGCACGGCGGCGACCCGGTTGGCCACGGTTGGCCCAAACCTACACCAGCCCTCCCGCGGTCACCGTGCCGGAACGTGGTCCGCCGGCCCCTCCCAGCGGGTTTCGCCGAGCGAGATCGCGAGGTGGCGCATCGACTGCCCGGGGGCGGCGCCGTGCCAGTGCTGCTCGCCCGGCTCGGCCACCACCACGTCCCCGGCGCGCAGCGGTGTCGGCTCGCCGCCTCGCGACTGGGTCAGGCCCTCGCCCTCGAGCACGTGGAGAACCTGGCCGCCGGCGTGCGAGTGCCAATGCGTCCGGGCGCCGTCCTCGAAGCTGACGAGCAGCGTGCGCACGGTCTGGGGAGCGGTCTGCGCGTGCACCGTCTGCTGGTGTACGGCGCCCGTGAAATGGGTGGTGTCGGCCGGCTGCCCGCCGCCCCTGAGCTCGGCCGCAGACAGGCGCTTCATGCCAGTAGTTTCGCCTATGGTCCGGATCACCGATCCACGACGGCCGCCTTGGCCGGGCTCGGTGAATCCGGCCTGCTGCCGGGCTACAGCGGGAGCGGGCGCCGGGCCGCCGGTCGTGACCGGGCGGGCATCCCGACCATGACGCCCCCCGCCACGATGAGTCCGAGCAGCGTCGGGGCCAGGAGGAGGATCAGCCCGGCCGCCTCGGCGAGGTCGGTGAGTGACACCTGTCCGGGGGCACCGGGTGGCTGGACGGGGACGCTGCCAAGCGACGTCCACGGCTGGGATTCGTTCGGCCGGCCCCCGCAGGCGGCCAGGTCGCGGCCGCCGGTCGTGAGCACCCGCTGCGTGTCGCGCAGCACCACCCGGCGGCCGCCGAGCTCGAAGGAGACCAGCGGCACGTCGTTGCCAGGATCCAGGCAGCCGCCGCCGGCGGCGTCGGAGGTGTTGAAGTTGCCGGGCGCGGTCTGGGTCAGGATGAGAGTGGAATGCGGAGCCACCGTCTGGGCGCCCCACAGAGCCCATTCCCGGCCGCCGGCCCGAACCCGGATGCGATCGACGGCCACGGCCGAGGCCGTCGGGTTGTCGAGGCGGATGGCGCCGGCGTCGATCCCGCTCGGCGAGCCGGCGACCCGCACGTGCGGGGCGCCCGCCCAGGGACTGGGAAACCGGTGAGCCGCCGCGGCGCCCGAGGCGTCGTCGGCGTAGCCGACGTAGACGTCCAGCGCACCGCTGCCGCCGCAGGCCGCGAGCGCCCAGGCCGAAACCGCCAGCAAAGCCACCGGCAGGAAGGCCCCGGCGCGCCGAAACCACATTTCCGCTATAAAGTTTTACCGCACTAATGCTGTCATGACTCAACTGCGAATCAGGACTGTCGCAGGCCAGCCGCTGCCGCCGGCGGTCGACCGGCTGCTGGAGGCGGCGGGCAGCCTCCTGGCCAGCCCCGCGATCCAGGCCGGCCAGCGGCTCGGATACGTCGTCCGCGGCCTGCTCTACGGGGCGATGGGGCTGAGCGCCCTTTCCCTGGCGCTCGGGCGCTCCGGCCACGGCGCCGACCAGAAGGGAAGCTTGCCCCTGGCCGTCACCGCGCCCGGGGCCTGGCTCCTGCTCTCGGTGCTCGCGGTCGGGCTGGCCGCGTACTCGTCATGGGGCTTCGTGCGCGCCATCTACGACCCGCTGCGCCGGGGCGACGACGTGCCCGGGCTGGTGCAGCGGCTTGGGTTTGCCTGGAGCGGGGTGGCGTATGCCGCTCTCCTGGTCGTCGTCTTCCAGGTCCTGATCGGGAACGCGCCCGACCTGCATGAGGACACCGTTCAGGACCTGGTCCGGCGCGGGCTTCAAACTGCGGCCGGCACCGCTCTCACCTTCGTCGCGGGCGGGATCGGACTCCTGGCGGGACTCGGGCAGTTCTGGGATGCCTGGCACGCGGGCTTCCGCAGGGACCTCGAGAAGCGCCGGATGGAGCGCGCGGAGTATGCGACGGCGGTCTGGCTGGGCCGGGTCGGCCTTTTCAGCCGGGGTGTCGTCTTCATGGCCACCGGCTGGTTCGTGCTCCTCGCCGCCTACCACCGCGACTTCCAGCTCGCCCGCGGGTTCGGCGCCGCCTTCGACGGCCTGGCCGAGCAGCCGCTGGGTCACCTGGTGGTGGGCGTGCTCGGCGTCGGCTTCGTGGCGCTCGCGCTGCACTCGATCGAGTGCGCGCGCTGGATCCGCCTGCCCGATCCGCCTGCGCCCCGGTCATCGCGGCGAGGCGGCGGGCGTGGCCGCCGGCAGTCGTCCTCGCGCCGGCGCGGCTGAGCGCTACATGGCCACCGGCCTTCCCCGGTCGCGCCACCGGCGCCAGACCGCCCTGGGCGCCGGCAGCCAGCGCTCCGGTATCCAGAGCACGAAGGCCGACCATGCCAGCGCCCCGAGAAAGCCGCCGGCTACGTCGCTCGGCCAGTGCGCCCCCGCCCAGACCCGGCCCAGGCAGGCCGTGAACGCAAGGAGGGCGGCCAGGATCCAGGTCGCCAGCCGCAGCCAGGGGGCCAGCCGGGGCGCCAGCGAGAAGGCGAGCATGAAGGCCAGCCACGTGTAGAAGACGGCGTGGCCGCTCGGATAGCTGTAGCCCTTCGCGGGATCCAGGATGGTGACCAGGTCGGGCGTCGGCCGGTGGCGTACGACCATCGCCTTGGCGACCTGGTCGAACACGCTGGCCAGGGATCCCAGCGCCATCAGGGCGCCCGCCCGGCGGTCGGCCAGCAGCAGCAGCGCGATCACGGCCGCCGCCAGCGCTGTCTGCCAGTAGCCGGCGATGCCGTTGGTGAGCCGCATCACCGGCACCAGCGGCCCCCAGTCGAAGGACTGGGCGAAGGACGCGACAGGAAGGTCGAAGAAGGTCAGGGGCTGGGAGACGACCAGGATGGTGTCGAGCAAGAAAAGGGCCAGGGAGCCCAGGGCGACGAATGCGAGCAGGCGCCGGGCGCTCTCCCGGGGCCGGCCCGCGGCAACCTCGGCGGCGCCCTGCTCAGCTGCCTGAAGCGGCTCGCTCGTGTTCCAGCACCGGGTCGGAAATGCGCCGCCAGGAGAGCGCGAACGCGGTCAGGCCAGTTCCCAGAAAGAGTCCGCCCATGACATCGCTCGGCCAGTGCACGCCCAGGTAGATGCGGGAGACGCAGGCGCCGGCCACGATCGCCAGCACCAGGCCCCAGCCGGCGAGCATGCCGGCCGGCCCCAGGTAGCGGGAGCCCAGGCAGTAGAGCAGCAGGACCGAGAAGGACGTGAAGAAGGCGGCGTGCCCACTCGGGTACCCGTAGCCCGGCGTCTGGACGAGGACGCGAACCAGGTGCTGGTCGGGCCGCGGTCGCGCGATCAGGAAGTTCATGGCCTGGTAGAGGGCGCCGCTCATGGCTCCGGCCGCCATCAGGAGCGTTGCCCGCCGGTTAAGCAGGAAGACCAGACCTATCGCGACCACGGCGGCGGCGAACTGACGCAACCCGCCCAGCCAGGTATAGGCGTTGAACCAGGCCGTCAGAGGACCCCATCCGATGGACTGGATGGCCCTGGTCAGCGGGGGATCGAAGGGCAGATAGGTTCGGGTCATCGCCAGCCAGGTGTCGGCGATCATCCCCAGGAGGCAGAGGAGCGCCAGCGCCAGGAGGGTCGGGCGGAAGCCGGGCCGCCCGGTCGGTCTCATCTCAATATCATCCAGTCTGATGTCCACCACCGTGGAGGGGCCGGCGCGCGTGGTCGGGACCGCCCAGCGCCGCCTGGAGGGCAGGGCCAAGGTCACCGGGGCGACGCGGTTCACGGCCGACCTCCGCCTGCCGGGACTGCTCCACGCGAGACTGGTCCTGAGCCCCTACGCCAGCGCCGCGATCACCGGCTACGACCTGGAGGCGGCCCGCGCCGTCCCGGGAGTCGTCGCCGTGGTCACCGGCGCCGATCTTCCCCGCCTGGACGTTTCCGGCGCCGACCTGCCCCTGGCCCGCGAGCGTGTCTTCTTCGCCGGCCAGCCGGTGGTCGCCGTTGTCGGCGAGACCGAGGCCTCGGCGGCCGACGGCGCCGCCGCCGTCTCCGTCGAATACGAGGAGCGGCCGGCCGTCGTGGACCTCTTCCAGGCGGTGGCCGAGGGCGCCCCGCGGGTGCTCGACGAGCGTGAGGCGGCCGTCGACGACGCCGGCGCTCACGGCACCGCAGTGGCCACTTCCTCGAGCGAGGACAGGCACCACAACATCACCTCCGAGGTCGCCTTCGAGCGCGGCGACGTCGAGGCCGGCCTGGGCGCAGCGGCGCACGTGGTCAGGGGTCGCTGGGTCTCGCCGGCCGTGCACCAGGGCTTCCTCGAGCCGCACGTGTCGATTGCAAGCCCCGAGCCCGACGGCGGATTCACGATCTGGACCTCGACCCAGGGCCAGTTCCTGACCCGCAAGGAGACGGCCGCCATCCTGCAGCTGCCGATCAGCTCGGTTCGCATCGTCCCGATGGCGGTCGGCGGTGGGTTCGGCGGCAAGATCTGCCTGCTCGAGCCGCTGGTCGGGCACCTGGCCCGGATCGTGGGGCGGCCCGTCAGCTGCGCGCTCACCCGCAACGAGGAGTTCCTGATGGGCCGCGGCGCGCCCGGCTGCGTCGTCGACCTGGAGCTTGGGGCCGACGCCGAGGGCCGGCTGACCGCTCTCCGCTCCACCGTCTGGTTCGACAACGGGGCCGGCCAGGGCGGGCTCGGCGGCCTCGCCGGCCTGATGCTCTGCGGCGTCTACAGGATCCCTGCCTACGCCTTCCGCGGGCGGGACGTCGCCACCCACAAGACCCCGGTCGGCGCCTATCGCGCACCGGGCGCCCCTCAGGCCTTCTTCGCCCTGGAGTCAGCCCTCGACGAGCTGGCTCGCGCCCTCGCCATCGATCCCATCGAGCTCCGGCTGCGAAACGCCAGCCGGGAGGGCGACCCACGACCCGACGGCGGTACGTGGCCGCGGATCGCTCTCGTCGAATGCCTGGAGGCGGCGCGCCGGCATCCGCTCTACTCGACTCCGGCCGGCCCCGGAGAAGGCGTGGGCGTGGCCGCCGGGGCGTGGGGCGGCGGCCGGGAACCGGCGGCGGCCGCCTGCCGGGTCGAGCCCGACGGGACGCTCTCGCTGCACGTCGGCTACTCCGACATCTCCGGCACGGATACGACTATGGCCATGATCGCGGCCGAGGCCTTCGGCGTTTCTCTCGACCGGGTTGGCGTCGAGACCGGCGACTCCGCGGCCGCGCCCTACGCCGGCATGGCCGGCGGCAGCAAGACCGTGTACACGGTCGGGCCCGCGGTGCAGAAGGCGGCCGCCGAGGCCCGCCGCCAGGTGCTGGAGATCGCCGCCGAGGAGCTCGAGGCGTCCGTCGAGGACCTGACCGTCGAGGATGGCGAGGTGCGCGTCGCCGGGGTGCCCGGCAAGCGGGTCAGCGTCGGCCACCTGGCCGGCCTGGCGGCCCAGTTCGGCGGCCGCTACGCGCCCGTGCTCGGCCAGGGCCGGGCGGCCGTCACCCAGCAGTCGCCCATGTTCACCGTGCACGTCTGCCGCGTCCGGGCCGACCGCGACACCGGGGAGTGGCGGGTCACCGGCTACCTGGCCGTGCAGGACGTGGGCCGCGCGATCAACCCGCCCGAGGTGCTGGGCCAGGTGCAGGGCGGCAACCTGCAGGCCCTGGGCCGCGCCCTGGGGGAGGTCATGGCCTACGACGAGCGCGGCGTCCTTCGCACCGCGTCATTCGCCGACTACGAGCTGCCCACCATCGACCAGGCGCCGCCGCTCGAGGTCGAGCTGCTGGAGATCCCGTCGCCCTACGGACCTCACGGTGCCAAGGGCGTCGGCGAGCCCCCCGCGGTGCCGGCGCCGGCGGCGGCCGCCAACGCCGTGGCGGCGGCCAGCGGCTGGCGCGCCCGGACCGTCCCCGTCAGCTGGCAGGAGCTGGCAGCCGCCGCTCGCGAGGCGGCCCCGGCCGGCCCGCCGGTTGATCCCGATAGCCGCACGCGCTAGCCGGCCGCCCGCCGAAACCCTTCGGAGAGGGAACCCGTTTTGTGATTCCGCCGCCCACCGTGGGAGGCGGGCGGTGAGGAGGACCTGATGCGCGCAGTCGTCGCCACCCGCGTCGGAGGGCCGGAGGTGCTGGAGGCGCAGGACGTGCCGGAGCCGGATTCGATCGAGACCGGCGTCCGGATCCGGGTCGCCAGCGCCGGCGTCAACTTCGCCGACGCGCTGTCCACGCAGGGCAAGTACGCGGCCAGCCCGCCGCCTCCCTTCATTCCCGGGCTGGAGGTGGCCGGCCACGACGAGCAGGGCCGGCCGGTGGTCGCGCTGCTGGTCAGCGGGGGATACGCGGAGATAGCCGTCGCCGACCGCCGGCTGACCTTCGACGCCGCCGGCCTCGACCTCGACGCCGCCGGCGGGTACCTGCTGGTCACGCTGACCGCGTTCTACGCGCTGCGCGAATGCGTGCGCATGCGGCCGGGCGAGTCGATGCTGGTCACGGCGGGCGCCGGCGGCCTGGGCACGACCGCGATCCAGGTGGCGCGCGCCCTCGGCGCCGCCCGGGTCGTGGCCGTCGCCTCGACCCCGGAGAAGCGCCGCTTCGCCCTCGAGAACGGCGCCGACCAGGCGATCGGGTACGAGGACGACTTCCCCAGCTGCGACGTCGCCTTCGAGACCGTGGGCGGTCCCGTCTTCACGAAGGTGTTGGAATCGGTGCCGCACCTGGGCCGCATCGCCAGCATCGGCGCCTCGTCGGGGACGCCCCCCGAGCTGCCCGGCTTCGACGCCGCCCGCCGGCGCAACGTCGGCGTGTTCGCGTTCAGCTTCGGCATGCTGCGCCGAGGCGATCCCGACCGGGTGGCCAGGAGCGCCGGCGAGGGCGTCCAGCTGCTCCGCTCGGGGCAGGTCAGGCCGGTCGTCGGAGAGCGCCTGCCGCTGTCCGGCGCGGCCGAGGCGCACCGCCGGCTGACCGGCCGGGCATCGGTCGGGAAGCTGGTCCTGAACCCCTGACGACGTGTTGACAATTAAGTGATAGTCAAGCTATAAGTATTTCGACCGACAGGGGTGCTGTCGGATGATCTTGTCAAGAGGGGGATCCGGGGTCTGATGACCGATACCATCTTCAGCCACGACGAAGGCTTCCGAGAGGCGCTCGCGATCATGGGCGACCCGAACCGCCTTCTCCCAGGGGAGGAGCCGGCCACCCGCTACGTGGACGACGCCCTCCACTGGGAGGCGGTGTATCGCGAGCTGCTCCACTTCAAGGATCAGCTGCTGGCCACCGCCTCGCGGGCCGGGCGCCGGCTGCGGCGCGACGGACACCACGAGGTCAGCAAGGACCTCGCCCTGCTCAAGGCAGAGCGCTCGCGGCTGCACGAGCGCCACCGCTTCTGGTCGCGCCGGGTGGAGCATCTCGGCGCCGACTGAGCATCACGGCTGGCCCCTCAGCCGGCGTTCGTATTCGGCGACGTCGAAGTCCGCCTTCGGGTATTCGGGATGGAGGTCGGTGAGCACCTCCTCGAGGACGTGAGCAACCACCCAGTTGCGCACCCACTTGCGATCGGCCGGGACCACGTACCAGGGAGCGGTGTCGGTCGAGCAGGCGCCGATGGCGGCCGCGTAGGCGGCCTGGTAGGCGTCCCAGCGTTCGCGCTCGGCAAGGTCGCGAGGGTTGAATTTCCAGCGCTTGTCGGGGTCGCGCAGGCGCTCCAGGAGACGCTCGCGCTGCTCTTCGCGCGAGATATGGAGGAAGAATTTGACAACCGTCGTGCCGGCGTCCATGAGCTCCTGCTCGAAGGCGTTGATCTGGCCGTAGCGCAGCGCGACAGTGGCCGGGTCGAGCTCCCCGTGGACGACCGGGAAGAGCACGTCCTCGTAGTGAGAGCGGTTGTGGATGCCGATCCAGCCAGGCGCCGGCAGAGCCTTCCGAATACGCCACAGGAAGTCGTGGCGGCGCTCGCTGGGGGTCGGCGCCTTGAACGACTTGATCGTCACCCCCTGAGGGTTGACCAGGCCGATGACATGCGTGATGGTCCCGTCCTTGCCGCCGCAGTCCATGGCCTGGAGGATCACGAGCAACGACCTCCGTCCCTCCGCCCAGAGGCGCTCCTGCAGTCCGGCCAGGCGCTCCCCGAAGTCGCCCTCGAGCTCCCGCTCGACCTCCGGCCGCTTGAGGCCGAGCTTGTCGTCGGTCGCGTGGTCGGCCAGCGAGAAGCCCGCGTCGCCTGAGCGGGCGCGGACGCGCGCGCGGAGCGACTCCCCGCCCCCGGTCACGGCCAGGCCGACTCCACCACGACCGTGCCCGCGAACTCGTCGCCGAGGAGCCGGGCCAGCGCCTGGCCGGGCCGGACGCGGGAGCCGTCCACGGACAGCACGCGGGTGCCCGTCGCCCAGCCGCCGAGTGTCCGCCCGAAGAGGGACCAGCAGGCCACGTGGTAGAGGGTCGCGACGGCGATCGTCCGGCGCAGCCGGAGGCGGTTCAATGACGCGCACAGCGCGAGGTCGATGCCGGCGGCGACGGCGCGGGCGCGCATCGTCGCCGCCGGGCCGGGGAGTGGATCCCGACCCCGAAGCTGCAGCAGAAAGAGCCGCGTCACCAGGTGGTGAACCTGCTCCTGCGTCAACCTGTACAGCAGCCCGGGCAGCGAGGGCCGGTAGCCCCGAAGCCAGCCGGTCAGCCTGCCGTCGCGCCAGCCGAACCCGACGTGGCCGCCAGGGCCGGCTGCCAGCACCCCGCCCTCGATCGGCCACCTCACGCCCTCGGCCGTGGCCTCCGGAGAGCCGAAGCGCAGCAGCTCCAGGGGGCCGAGCGTGAAGGCGCCCGGGCGGGCGCCGACGATGCCCAGAGTGATGGCGCTGGTGAGCGGCAGGAAGGCCGATTCGAGGATGCCCGGCGGCGGCGCCGCCGGCGACTCGACGCTGTCGGTCAGCTCGACCACGTGTGCCATTCTGAACGCGCAGGCATGAGGGAGTTCATCGCATCGACCCGGATCGCCTGTCCGCCGGAGGAGGCCTTCGCCTTCGTCGCCGACTATCGCAACGTCCCCCGCGTGCTCGAGGGGATCAGCCGGTGGGATCCCCTCGACCGCCGCACCACCGGCTCGGGAACGCACTGGGACGTCGAGATGCGGACGCTGGGGCTGCCGCTCAGCAACCGCCTGGTCATCGATCGCTGGGAAGAGCCGGCGACCATCGGCTGGCGCTCGGAGTCGGGACCCATCGAGCAGGAGGGCTCGTGGACCTTCCGGCCGGTGCGCGGAGGCACCGAGGTGACGCTGCGCATCGCCTACCGGCCGCCGGGGGCGGCGATCGGCAACCTGCTCGCCGCCCGCGCCGACGGGCTGGTCAGGCGGCGGCTGGAGCGCGCGCTGGAGGGGATGCGGGAGCTGCTGGAGGAGGAGGCGTGAGGAGCAGCGCGACCGCCGAAGCCAGGAAGGCGGCGATGGTCAGCGCGAAGGCGAGCGTGTAGTCGCCGAAACGGTCGAAAAGCGCCCCCGCCCCCAAAGGCCCGGCCGCGGCCAGCACCGCCACCAGCGCGCCCTGGGCAGCCGAGATGGTCCCGAAGGCCCGCCGCCCGAACTGCTCCGCCAGCACCGACGCCCGCAGGGGGGAGACGGCGCCGAAGGCGAAGCCGTAGACGGCGACGTAGGCCAGGAGCAGGGCTCGCTGGCCGGCGCTGAGCAGGAGCAGCACCCCGAGCGCCTGCAGCAGGCTGGAGAGCGCCAGCATCGACCGTGGACCGAAGCGGTCGCTGAGCAGGTTGAGCACGAGGCGCGAGGGCAGGCTGGCGACGCCTAGGAGGCCGGCCACGGCGGCCGCGAAGAGGGGGTCGAAGCCCCGGCCGATCATGAAGGGGATCTGGTGGGCCAGGAGAACCGCATTGGCCATCAGGGCCAGGCCGCTGGAGACGGTGAGCGTCCAGAAGGCGGGAGCCCGCATCGCTTCGCCGGCTCCGTGGCCCGCCGTCGGCCCCGACGCGCCGGCCGTGGCTGCGCCGTCCGGGTGGAGCTGGAGATCCTCGGGGTGCCTGCGCAGCACCAGCCCGTGCAGGGGAACGCCGATCAGCAGCTGGCAGGCCGCCATCACGAGGAGCGTCTCCCGCCAGCCGGCCCGAACGATCAGGAGTCCGGCGAGAGGGATGAAGATGACCGAGGCCAGACCGCCCACGAGTGTCAGGAGCGCCATCGCCGAGCCCCGGCGCCGGTGGAACCAGTTGGTGATCACCACGAAGGTCACCGGGTAGAAGGTGAGCGCCATCGAAAGCGCCAGCGGACCCGACCAGACCAGGTAGAACTGCCACGCGGCCGAGACCTGTGACAGGAGCCCGAGCGATCCCGCGCCGAGCAGAGAACCGGCCGTCATCAGCTTCCGCGCACCGTGGCGGTCGACCAGGCGCCCGATCGGCAGCCCGGCCAGCCCGGCGACCACCAGGCCCAGCGAATAGGCGCCGGCGAGCGTCCCCCGGGACCATCCGAGGTCCTTCTGGATGGGGACGACGAGGACTCCGAAGAGGTACTGGGTCGTGCCGTAGGACACGATCGTGGTGATGCCCAGCGTCCAGACCATGACCCAGCCGTAAAAGACACGGCCGCTCCGCTTCATGGCGTCTCGATGCTACTTACACATTTGTAACCACGCGCTGACGCTGCCGCCCCGGTCCACGCCCGAGCCTTCCGGCCGTGCTTCGACGGGCAATCCATTCGGGAATCCTCGGGCTGCTGGTGGCAGCGGTGCTGGTGCTGACCGGCGGCTACTACACGCAGCGGATCGAGGCCAGGGCGGCCGCGCCCGTGGTCGTCCCGACGGCGCTGCCCCCTTCGCCGGCGGCCACGCCGGAGCCCAGCCCGCCCCCCGCGCCGGTGCCGACTCCGCTTCCGACGCCGGTGCCGCGCTCGACCGCCGGGCTGGATGCCCAGGTCGCGCAGCTGGCCCGGGCGGCCGGGGCCAGGACCGGCGTGGCGCTGATCGAGCTTGGCGGCTCGCAGCCGCTCACCTGGAGCTACCAGGGCGATGCCTCCTTCACCGCCGCGAGCACCTACAAGCTGCCGCTGCTGATGGATCAAGCGCAGCTGCTGGCCGCCGGCTCGGCCCGGCCCGGCGACGAGCTCTGCTTCACCGACGCCGACTGGGAGGACGGCTGGTTCGCCGACTACGCGGACGGTTCCTGCTTCTCTCGCCAGCAGCTGGCCAGCCGGGTCGGCCAGCAGTCCGACAACACGGCCGCCCACATGATGGTCGACAGCATCGGCGGCGGCGGCGCTCTCAACGCCTACGCGGCAGGCCATGGCGCCACCGAGTCGCAGTTCTACGACCCCAACCTGACCACCGCCAACGACCTGGCCCGCCTGCTCGCCGACGAAGCCTCGGGCCGGGCCGGGGGGGCCGCCGCCCAGCAGTGGCTTTACCCCCTGCTCACGCACACGGCCTACGAGGCGGGGATTCCGGCGGGGACGCCGGCGGGAACCACGGTGGTCCACAAGATCGGCATCCTTGACGGCGAGGTCAACGACGCCGCCTTTGTGCCCAACGGGCCCCACGGCGCCTACGTGCTCGTGGTGATGACCGACGGGCCGGGTGGTGGCGCCGGCTGGGACCTGGTGGCGGCCGTCTCTCGGACCGTCTGGAGCTACGAAGCCTCGCGCTCCTAGCCCGGCCGCCGGGTTTCCGTACTCTGAGCGCGGATGCGTCTCGACACCGAGAGCCGCCAGCTGCTCGGCGCAGCCCGGATCGGCATGCTCGCCCTCGGCACCGGCACCACCCCGGTCGTCAATCCCGCCGCCTTCGTGCATTCGGGCGACTCGGTCTGGATGACGACCTCGCGCTTTGCCGCCAAGCTGGGGATGGCGCGGCGGGATCCGCGCGCATCATTCCTGGTCGTCAGGGGTGAGCACAGCGTGCTCATCCAGGGGGTTCTCGACGCCTACGATCCGCGCTCGCTCTCGGGTGCCCTGCGCGCGGCCATGGACGGCCCTCGGTTTGCGCTCAGCATGGCCGGCTACGCGTTGAAGAACGCCGCCTTCATCGGCGGCTACATGGTCGACATCACCGGCGTCCCCCGCGAGTGGTGGCCGCACAACCGGGTCGTGCTCAGGCTGCGCGAGCACTCCTCCCGGGTGCTTGTCGAGGGGACGGCGGCGGCCCGCCGGAGCGACCGGCTGATGGGACCGCCCGCCTCCGTCCAGAAGGGGGTGGAGCGCGCCTCGCAGGGGATCGCCTGCTGGCTGCAGCGCGGTGCGCATGGGCCCCAGATGGTGCCCGCGCTCTGGGCCGCAGACGGCGCCGACGCGCTGGTATGGGTGCCCGACGGGGTTCCTCACCCGCCCGCCGGCGCCGCGGGTGCGGTCGTCATCGAGTACCACCATCCCTTCCGAGCCACGCGGATGCTGGGAGCCTGCCCGCGCGGCCGCTTCGAGGCCGACGGCGACGCCCGGCCCGAGATCGAAGGCCGCTACCAGATCGAGCTCGGCGAGGGCGCGGGCTTTCGCCTGCGCACCCGGCGGGTGACCTGGTGGCGGGGATTCGAGGTGAGCACGACCGCGGTCGCCGCGGTCGCCAGGACCTAG
>CAYLIP010000018.1:0-13498 GCA_964383855.1 uncultured Actinomycetes bacterium
GTGTGAGCGCTTGAGCTGAGCGGTACTAATCGTCCGAGGGCTTGTCCACTTATATTTTCCACTCTTCGCTCACTGAAACGGTGAACGGGTGGAAGCAGATTCAGATTTCGATCTCTCCAAGTCTGTTCGGTTTCATGCTTCCCGGGCCTCCCGCTGCCACTTGGCGGCGGGAGGCTTTTTTTATACGCGGCGTAAACCTATACTTCCGGCGGCGCTATCCACCCATCGAGCGTTGCCCAAGGAGACCAGGAGTTGACCGCGTTCGCCGACAAGACCCTGAACTGCCGCGACTGCGGCATCGAGTTCACCTTCACCGCCGGGGAGCAGGAGTTCTACCAGAGCAAGGGCCTGGCCAACCAGCCCGGCCGCTGCCCCGAGTGCCGCCAGCTGCGCCGCGAGGGGCGGCCCGTCGTCCAGGCGCGCGCCCGGCACCAGATGCCTTGCGCGATCTGCGGCACAATTGCCGAAGTGCCTTTCCTCCCGACGCAGGGGCGCCCGGTCTACTGCCAGGACTGCTTCCAGCAGATCCGCGCTCGGAACTGACCGACTGGATGGCGCGGGCTCTCGAGCTCGCGCGGCTGGCCGACCACCGAACCAGCCCCAACCCGATGGTTGGGGCGGTGGTGCTCGATGCGGCGGGCAACCTCGCCGGCGAGGGCTTCCACGAGCAGGCCGGTGGACCGCACGCCGAGGCGCGGGCGCTGGCCGCCGCCGGCGCACGCGCCGCCGGGGGCACCGTGTACGTGACACTCGAGCCCTGCAGCCACCAGGGCCGGACGCCGCCCTGCGCCGAGGCGCTGGTAGCCGCCGGGGTTGGCCGGGTGGTGGTGGCGATGGAGGATCCCGACCGCCGGAACCGGGGTCGCGGGATCTCTCGGTTGAGGGCGGCGGGCATTGCCGTCGAGGTCGGCTCGCACGGCCCGGAGGCGGCGCGTCTGAACGAGATGTTCGTCGTGCACCGCACGCTCGACCGGCCTTTCGTCACCCTCAAGTGGGCGATGACGCTCGATGGCCGGATCGCGACTCGCGCCGGCGATTCGCGGTGGGTCAGCGGCGAGCCGTCTCGGGCCCACGCTCACCGACTGCGGCACGAGCATGACGCAATCCTGGTCGGCTCGGGCACGGTGCTCGCCGACGACCCCGAGCTGACCGCCCGGCACCGCCCGGACGCGCGCCAGCCGCTGCCCGTCATCCTCGACTCGCGGCTCCGGACGCCACCGGCGGCCAGGGCCGTCAGACCGGGCACCGTCATCTACACGACGAGCGGCTCGGCCGGCGTCGAGCTGGTGGGGCGAGGCGTCGAGATCGTGCGCTTCGAGGGCGACCGTGTTCCACTCGATCGGGTGCTCCAGGATCTCGCTGGACGCGGCATCCTGGGCCTGCTCGTCGAAGGCGGCGCGCAGGTCCACGGCGCCTTCCTCGACCGGCGTCTCTTCGACCGCGTCGTCGTGTACCTGGCGCCCAAGCTGGTCGGCGGAGAGGGGTCGCCGGCAGCCGCAGGCGGCGCCGGCGTCGAGCTCATGTCGGAGGCGCTCAGGCTCAAACTGGAGCCGGTCGAGCGCGCCGGCGACGACGTGGTGATCACCGGCCGCCCATACTGAGTGGCCGCCGTCGGTTCGGCCTGGAGCTGTGCAGCCTGGTGTTCACAGGGATCGTGAGGGAGGTCGGCGCGGTGGTCGCCCACGAGGGCTCCCGCCTGGCCGTCAAGTGCGACATGACGGCCGAGATGGGGGGCAGCATCGCCGTCAACGGGGCCTGCCTCACCGTGGTTGCCGCCGACGGCGGCGTGCTTGCATTCGACGTCGTTCCCGAAACCGAGCGCCGGACCAACCTCGGGCGGCTCTGTCCGGGCGACCGCGTCAACCTGGAGCCGGCCCTGGCGCTTGGTCAGCCGCTCGACGGCCATATCGTGCAGGGGCACGTCGATGCCGCCACGGATGTCCGCTCGGTGGCGCCGGCGGCGGCCGGCCGGGAGATCACGGTCGCGCTGCCGCCCAGCCTGGCCCGCTTCGTGGCCGAGAAGGGCAGCGTCGCCGTCGACGGGGTCAGTCTCACCGTCACCGCGGTGAGCGGGGACGCGTTCGGGGTGGCGCTGATTCCGCACACCCTCGACCGGACGATCGCCGGGACGTACCAGGCCGGCTCGATCGTCAACCTGGAGGTCGACGTTCTCGCCAGGTATGCCGCCCGGCTGCTGGCAAAATAGCTTGGGCATGCCGCTGAGCACGATTCCCGAGGCGCTCGAGGACTACCGGGCAGGCCGCCCCGTGATCATCGTCGACGACGAGGATCGCGAGAACGAGGGCGACCTCGCCGTCCCCGCCGACAAGGTCACGCCCGAGCACATCGCCTTCATGGCCCGCCACGCCGGTGGCCTCATCTGCATGCCCATCGTCGCGGGGCGCCTGGACGAGCTCGAGATCGAGCCCATGGTGACCCACAACACGAGCCGGCTGGGCACCGCCTTCAGCGTCAGCGTCGAGGCGCGGCACCTGGTCACGACCGGCATCTCCGCCTACGACCGGGCGGCCACCATCCGCCACATCCTGAACCCGGACGCCAAGCCGGGCGACTTCGCCAAGCCCGGCCACACGTTCCCGCTGCGCGCGGTCGAGGGCGGCGTCCTCAGACGCGCCGGCCAGACGGAGGCCAGCGTCGACCTCTCACGCCTGGCCGGCCTCTACCCGGCGGCGGTCATCTGCGAAATCATGAAGCCGGACGGCACGATGGCACGGCTGCCCGACCTCGAGGTCTTCGCCGCCGAGCACGGGCTCCAGATCATCGCCATCCGCGACCTGATCTCCTACCGGCGGCGAAACGAGAAGCTCGTCCAGCGCCGCGCCACCGCGCGGGTGCCTGTCCAGGGGCGCGACTGGACGATGCACGCGTACGAGGACGTGATCACGAAGGAGATCCACGTGGCGATGGTCCTCGGCGACATCGCCGGCGATCCCGACCAGCCGGTCCTGATCCGCGCTCACAGCGCCTGCCTGAGCGGCGACGTCTTCGGCAGCGAGCGCTGCGACTGCCAGGAGCAGCTGCGCGCGGCCATGGACCTGATCGCCGCCGAGGGCCGGGGCGCGGTCGTCTACTTCTCCACACACGAGGGCCGCGGCATCGGCCTGCTCGACAAGCTGCGCGCCTACGCCCTCCAGGACGAGGGCCTCGACACCGTCGAGGCCAACGAGGCCCTCGGCCTGCCCATCGACACCCGTGACTACGGCATCGGCAACCAGATCCTCTTCGACCTGGGCGCGCGCAAGCTGCGGGTGCTCACCAACAACCCGCGCAAGTACCACGGCATCGAGGGCTTCGGGCTCGAGGTGGTCGAACAGGTGCCGATCCGGACCGACCCCAAAGCCGAGAACCGGCGCTACCTCGAGACCAAGCGCGACAAGCTGGGCCACCTGCTCTAGATGATCGATTCGGAAGGGCCTGTCTAGTGGGCGTCAAGGGGCTGAAGCCCGATCTCGACGCCCACGGGATGCGGATGGCGATCGTGGTCGCCCGCTACAACGAGCACATCTCCAAGCGCCTGCTGCGCGGCGCCATGCGCAGTCTCGCCGAACACGGGGCCGACACCGATCCCGACGTCCACTGGGTGCCGGGCGCCTTCGAGATTCCGCTGACCACGCTGCAGCTGGCGGAGTCGAGCCGCTACGACGCGGTCGTCTGCCTCGGCTGCGTGATCAACGGCGAGACGGCCCACTTCCAGTACGTGGCGGGGGAATGCGCCCGGGGACTCATGAGCGTCCAGCTCGACACCGGCGTCCCATGTGCCTTCGGCGTCCTGACCACCTTCGACCGCGAGCAGGCGCTGGCCCGATCGGGGGAACGTAACAACAAGGGAGCCGAGGCGGTCGAGGCGGCGATCGAGATGGTGAACCTTTTGCGCAGCGTCAACGAGGAGGACGAGGCGGAGGACTGACTCCGGCTCAGGTCAGGGCTGCGGCGGCCGGGATCTGCCTCAGCAGGGTCGCCACGGCGCGGACCCGGCCCGCCATCCCACGGCTTCTCGGGAGCAGGGCCAGCAGCTCGCGGACGTCGGGCCGGCCGACCATCGCCTGAGCGCTGGCGTACGCCGATTCGGCAACGTCGAGGGAGCGGGTGGCGTCCATCACGTTGTCGCCGATGGCCGCCATGTCGGAGGGCGAGGGCTCGAGCACGACCACGTGCGTTCCAGCATCGAGCAGGGCCGCGACCTCGCGCTCCAGCTGCCAGGCCGCCAGCCGCCGCAGCCCGGCCTGGAAGCGCTGCATCGGGCTCCATCCGCCCCCGGCGCCTCGCGCCGAAAGCGGATTCAGGATGACCGCCAGGTCGAGTGCGCGGTCGACCAGCAGGTCGGCGTTGGACATCGAGTGCAGGCCGCCGTCGACATAGAGGCGGCCGCCGATCCGAACCGGCTGGAAATAGCCGGGGATCGAGCAGGAGGCCGCCACCGCCTCCGAGATCTCGGCCCGCGGCGAATCCGGGCGTCCGAACACGGTGCGCTGCCCCGTCTCGTAGTCGCAGGCCACGATCCAGCAGTTGGGATGATCGACCCAGCCGTCGGGGCGAAGCACCGTGGCCGTGGCGCGCCGGACCGTCCGCTGGATCGGCTGGGTCGACACCAGGCCCTGCGGCGCCAGGCCGCAAAGGCCCTTCAGGACGGACTGCCCGGTGCGGTCGCGGAGTCCGCTGACGGCCAGGCGGATGGAGCCGGGAAGGGGGAGAGGAAGGCTGTGCGGCGCGTAGGAAGCCGGATGAGCGAGCTCCGCCAGCAGCCAATCGTTGAGGTCGTCGACGCCCTGGGCCGCACGCCGGCCGGCCGGCAGGAGCTGCTCAGGGCTGACCCGGGAGGCGGTGAGCGCGGCAAAGACGGCCCCCGCCGAGGTGCCGACCACGTAGTCGGCGCTTGCCGGGTCCCAGCCGGTTTCGCCTGCGATGGCGGCCAGCGAGCCCGCCGTCCAGGCACCGCCGAGGACGCCCCCGGCTCCGAGGACGAGGCCCACCCGGGGACGAGATTGCCGGTGCCTGACGCGCATTACGTGATAGCCACGGTATCAGGTTAAGGCGAGATTGTGTGCGGCGCCGATCGTGAACCGGGTTGCGGCTACGTGCGCTGGCGGCTCTCGACCAGGAAGTTGAGCGCGTTCACGTAGGCGTGGACCCCGGCCTCGATGGCGTTGGTCGAGGCCCCCGCGCCGACGACGGTGACGCCGTCGGACGTGAGCTCGATCACCGCCTCGGCGATGGCGTCGTGGCCCCTGGTCGCGGAGACGACCGAGAAGTTCTCCACCGAAGGTGTCATGCCGGTCAGCTTTTCGATCGCCCTGATGGCGGCGTCGAGGGGACCGTCGCCCTGCTCTCGGCGCATGGCCGGGCCGCGACCGAGCTCGAGCGTGACCTCGGCGGTCGCCGGCAGGCCGGTGGTCGAGGTCACGGTCACGGCCAGCAGGCGCAGGCGCTGCGGCGCCTGGGCGATCTTCTCCTGGGCCAGGACGCGCAGGTCTTCGGTGTAGATCGTCTCCTTGTCCTCGCACAGCGCCAGCACGGCCGCGTAGACATCGCCCAGAAGGGCGTCGTCGGTCACCGGGACGCCCAGCCGCTCGAGGTGCTCGGACAGCCGCTCGCGGCCGGCCGGCGACCCCACCTGTCCGGCCACGGGGTCAAACCCAAGTCCCTCCTTCTCGACCACCTCGGGAGGCGCGGCGCCGGCCACGCGCCGCAGGCGGCCGGCCGCCTCGGGGAAGGCCTCCTTCATCTGGTGCAGCCATTCCTCCCAGCGAGGCAGGTCGACGAGCGAGCCCAGTGAGCTGAGCGAGCGGTGCGAGGTGAGCACGGCCAGCGGCGTGGCGTTCTCGACGACGACCACGGTCTCCTCTTCCGCGGCCACCGCCGAGAGCAGGTCGGCCGCGGCCGAGGCGAACTCGTCGCGGGAGACCTGGCGTGGCATCGGCCAAGTCTAGCCCGGGCTCAGGCCGCCCGAGAAGCTGCGAGCAGCGCCCCGGCGGCGTGCTCGGCGACCGCCCGCAGCTGGCCGTCCTGGGGTCGCAGGCCGGAGAGCAGCGCCGCCGCCTCGGCAAACCGCCGCCGCGATGCCGGGATGGCTCCCAGGCGCTCGGCCAGAGGCTCATCGCCGGTCCCCCGCGCCACCGCCGCCGCCTCGCGCGCCTCGAGTACGCGTCCCCGGGCCGACGCCGGCGCCCAGGCCGCCGGGCAGAGCCCGACGACCTCGTCCTCGCCGACTGTCAGCCCGCGCGCGGCGGCCCGGGCGCGGACCTCGGCCAGCACGACTTGGGGCGGAGCCGCCGAGAGGTCGAAGAGGTTCATGGACAGCTGCATGACGCCTGACGGGAGCCGAAAGGCGAGCGCCTGCACGCCCGGGATCCCGCCCGGCGCGCTGGCGCGAATCGAGCGGGCCAGCTCGGCGGCGGCCGGCGCCGGCGCCGCGGGCAGGAGCACGTTGTAGGCGACCAGGGCCCGGCGGGCCCCGATGCAGACGGCGCCCGACGCCGGATGGGGATCGCCGCCCAGGCTCGGGCGGGCCCGGCCGGCCCGGATCTCCGCCAGCGAAGGCCCCGCCAGGGCCGGGCCGTACAGGTAGACGGGCAGCCCCAGCTCGGACCACACGCGCGCGGCCAGCCGGCGGGCGTCCTCGGCCGCCTCCTCGAGCGTGCCCACCAGCGGGACCAGGGGCACCACGTCGGCCGCTCCCACCCGCGGATGGACGCCGGCGTGGGAGCGAAGGTCGACCAGGCGGACCGCCTCCGCGATCGCGGACAGCAGCCCCTCCTCCAGCCGGTCGGGGACTCCACACACGGAGACCACGCTGCGGTTGTGGTCGGCGTCGGCGTGGACGTCGAGGAGCAGCCCCGGCTCGGTGGCAGCGGCCAGGCGCGCGACCACCTCGGGCCGCCGGCCCTCCGAGAAGTTGGGGACCGCCTCAGTCAAACGGATCCGCGTCTTTTCCGAACACCCTGCCCTGGCAGATGGTCGTCTCGACCAGGTTCACCCCGAGCCGGTAGGGGATCTCCAGGTAGCTCTCGGCATCCAGCAGCAGCAGGTCGCAGCGCTTGCCCATCCGGACCGATCCGCACTGGCGCTGAATCCGCAGGGCCCGGGCGCCCCCGGCGGTCGCCCCGCGGAGCGCCTCCTCCGGCGTCAGGCCGAGCTCGAGGCAGGCGATCCCGATCATCAGGCACATGTTCTCGCTGCAGGCGGTGCCCGGGTTGTAGTCGGTGGCGACCGCCAGCTGGCAGCCGGCGGCGGCCAGGGCGCGGGCCGAGCCCTCCGACGCCAGCCGCAGGTTGAGCGTGGACGCCGGGCAGATGACGCAGACCACCGGCGACTCGGCCAGCGCCCGGGCGTCGCCGTCCCGCAGGTAGTTGAGCTGCTCGACCGTGGTCGCCATCAGCTCGACCGCCAGCCGCGGCCCGTCGCCCGGCGCCACCTGCGCCGCCTGCAGCTTGATCTGGTAGCCGAGCCCGGTCGCCCGCTTCAGCATCCGGCGGCACTGCTCGGCGGTGAAGGCGCCCGGGTCGCACCAGGCCTCGAAGAAGTGGCTCAGGGACCGGAAGGCGGGCAGCATCTCCTCGTTGACGGCCTGCAGGTAGGCCTCCGCGCTCTGGCCTTCCGGGACCACGTGCATTCCCATGAAGGTGTTGACGACGCGCACCGGCGTCTCCTCTTCAAGTCGCTGCCCACAGCGCAGCAGCAGCTCCTCGCTGCCCGCCGACAGGCCGTAGCCGCTGCGCGCCTCGACGGCGGTGATGCCGTGCCGCAGCAGGCTCTGCACCCGGCGGCGCCCGACAGCCATCAGCTCCTCCTCGCTGCAGGCGCGGGTGATCCGGACGCTGCGCATGATGCCCCCGCCCCAGAAGGGCTGGCCCCGCAGCCGGGCGGCGTGCTCGTCCGCGCGGCTGCCCATCCAGAGCAGGTTGGAGCGTGCATCGACGAAGCCCGGCAGGACGCAGCGGCCGTGCGCGTCGATCACCCGGGCGTCCTCGGTCAGCTCCAGCCGCCACTGCCAGCGGCCGCTCGGGCCGACCCAGACGATCTCTCCGTTGCGAGACGCCACGGCGGCGCTCTCGAGCAGGCCCAGAGTCCCCTCGCCCTGTGTCGGCTCGCACGTGACGAGCTGCCCGATGCCGTGGACGACGAGGTCGGCCTCTATCACGCGGCCCCTTCCAACCCGTCGATAGAGTAAGCGCCGTGCCCGGTTCCGTCCGGCTCGTCTGGGGCGAGTCCTTCATGGACTATGTGCTCGGCGAGGACCACCCGCTGCAGCCGCTGAGGGTGAAGCTGGCGGTCGAGCTGATCAGCCGGCTCGGCCTCGACGAGTTCTGCGAGGTGGTGCCACCGCGCCCGGCCAGCAACCGTGAGCTGCAGCTCGCACACTCTGCCGGCTACGTGCGGCTGGTCGAGGAGCTCAGCGATCCCGACCTCCGGGAAACCGTTCCCCTTCCGCAGGTGTTTGATGGTGGCTTCGGCACCCCCGACAACCCGGTGGTCGACGGCATGCACGCGGCCTGCGCGGAGATCGTGGGCGGGAGCCTGGTCGCCGCCGAGCTGGTGCACTCCGGCCGTGCGCAGCACGCGTTCAACCCGGCCGGCGGGCTGCACCATGCCTCCCGGCACCGCGCCTCCGGCTTCTGCGTGTACAACGACGTCGCAGTGGCCGCCGCCTGGCTCAAGGCGCAGGGCCACCGGGTGGCGGTGGTCGACGTCGACGTGCACCACGGCGACGGAACCCAGGCCATCTTCTACAGCGACCCGGAGGTGCTCACGATCAGCATCCACGAGAGCGGGCTCTACCTCTTTCCGGGCACCGGGGCGCCGGAGGAGACGGGCAACGGGGAGGGGGTGGGGACAGCCGCCAACGTACCCGTCCTGCCCTACACCTGGGACCAGCCCTGGCTGGCCGCCTTCGAGGCGGTGGTGCCGCCGCTGCTGCGGGATTTCAAGCCCACCGTCCTGGTCACGCAGGATGGATGCGACACCCATTACCTGGACCCCCTGGCGCATCTCCAGAACTCGACGCGCATCTGGCCGGCAGTCGGACGCCGCTTCCACGAGCTCGCTCATGAGCTCTGCGGCGGCAGGTGGGTGGCCACCGGGGGCGGCGGGTACGCCATCCGCGAGGTGGTCCCCAGGGCCTGGACGCTGCTCTTCAGCGAGATGGTCGAGCAGCCCCAGCTGGCGGCGGGCGCCTGCCTCGATCCGGGGCCGCTGGTGCCGGTGGCCGAGGCGCAGCAGCGGGTGTGGAGCGCGGTCGCCCGTGACGTGCGCCGCCTCGGGGAATGCCTGGGCAAGCCGCTGGAGCTCGCCACTCCCGCGGGCGACGGCTTCTGACCCTCGGTCAGCGAATGGCCGAGCGCATGATGCGGCCGACCACGACCTGCAGCGGAAGCGCGCTCCCGATCACCGCCCCCAGCGCCGGCGCCACCCACGCCCATCGCGGGGCGCCGTGCTGGATCATGGCCAGCACGTACACGCCTGCGGCGGCGGCGATCAGCGCTTCGAGGCCGAGCATGAGTCCAGTCCAGCGGACCAGGCCCGACCGGCGCCGCTCGAGGTCTTCGCCGGCCAGAGCCGGGCGCAGGACGGCGGCGTAGAGCAGGTACTGCGCGGCGGCCGCCGCCAGCAGGCAGGCCAAGCCCAGGGCCAGGTAGGCGGAATCGCTCAGCGCGGCAGGATTACGCCTGGGCGGTGCTGCGCAGGCAGCGCGTGCACACCTTGGCCCGCACCGTCTTGCCGCCGATGGTCACCGTGCCCATCTGAAGGTTGGGCAGGAACCGCCGGTTGGTGCGCACCTTGGAGTGGCTGACGTTGTGTCCGTACTGCGGTCCCTTGCCGCAGATTGCGCATCTCTTGGCCATTTTTCTCTCGTTCCGCTCGCTCGTCCCACGGTTCGCCCGGGGACCATCCGGCCGTCGGGGCGCGACTGGCCGTCCTGCTTGGGCGACGAGGGCGGATTGTACCATAGGCCTACTCATGAAGCTCCATGCCGGTCGTTCCCAGGAGCCCTCCGAGCAGGCGGCGGAGACGCTCCGGCGTTCTCGGGAGTGGGGCCGCATCGAGGTACTTCCCGAGGTCGTCGGGGCGGTCGCCGGGCACGCCGGGCTCGAATGCTACGGGGTGCACGGAATGGCCGCGCGCGGGCTTCGGGACGGCTTCGCCGAGCTGCTGCGGCGCGACCACCTGCACCGAGGCGTCGACGTTCGCGAGCTGCCCGAAGGGCTGGCCGTGGACATGTACGTGGTCGTCCAGTTCGGCGTCCGCATCACCGAGGTCGCCCACAACCTGCAGGCGGCCGTCCGCTTCGAGGTCGAGCGCGCGGTCGGCGTGCCGGTGGTGGAGGTCAACGTGTACGTGCAGGGGGTGTACGAGCCATAGCGTCCGCGAACGGCGCGTCCGGCGGACCGCCGCGGTTCGTGGACGGCGCTCTTCTGAAGCAGGCGCTCCTGGGCAGCGTCAACTGGCTGGCGTCCAACCAGGAGGAGGTGAACCGGCTCAACGTCTTCCCGGTGCCTGACGGCGACACCGGCACCAACATGCTGCTGACGCTGCAGTCGGCGATCGAGGACATCCGGGAGTCGCAGGCCACCGACGTCGGACGGATCGCCCGGATCGCAGCGCACGGCTCCCTGATGGGGGCCCGCGGCAACTCAGGCGTGATCCTGTCGCAGATCTTCCGCGGCTTCGCCCGGTCGGTGGAGGGGAAGGCGCGGCTGGCGCCGGCGGACCTCGCCGAGGGCCTGGAGGAGGCGGCCAACGCCGCCTACCGGGCCGTGCTCAAGCCGACCGAAGGGACGATCCTCACGGTCGCCCGGGAGGCGGGGAAGGCCGCTCGATCGGCCGCGGCGGAAGAGGGCTCGAGCGTGGCCGACGTCATTCGCGCCGCGGCCGAGGGCGCTCGCGTGGCCGTCGAGCGGACCCCCTCGCAGCTCCAGATCCTGCGCGACGCGGGCGTTGTCGACGCCGGTGGCTATGGCCTCCAGGTGATGCTCGAGGGCATGCTGCACTCGATCGAGCAGACCGGTGGCGAGGTTGCCGCGCCGGTGCGGCAGCCGGTGGTCGCCGCCCAGGCCGCGCTCGAGCTGCCGGAGGAGGGGTGGGGCTACTGCACCGAGTTCCTGATCGTCGGACAGGAGCTCGACGTGGACACGATCAGGGAGCGGATAGCCGCGATGGGCAACTCGGTGCTGGTGGTCGGCGAGCCCGAGCTGGTGAAGGTCCACGTCCACACCGACGATCCGACCTCGGTGCTCGGGCTCGCCGGGTCGTACGGGCGGCTGGAGAAGCTGAGCGTGGGCGACATGAGCTCGCAGCACCGGCGGATACTCGAGCAGAGCGCACCCGCCGGCCCGCCGGCGGCGCCGCGCCGCACCAACGGGGTCGGAATCGTGGCCGTCGCCTCCGGCCCGGGCCTGGTCGAGATCCTGCGCGGCCTGGGGGTGGACGCCGTCGTCGAGGGCGGACAGACGATGAACCCCAGCACCGGCGACATGCTGGCCGCCGTCGACGGGCTGCCCTATGACGACGTCGTGCTCCTGCCCAACAACAAGAACGTGGTGATGGCGGCGCGGGAGGCCGTCAACGCCTCCTCGCGCAAGCGGGTCCACCTGGTCGAGACGCACACGGTCCCGCAGGGCATCGCCGCCGTCATCGCATTCAGCGGCGAGCGGCCGGTGGACGAGAACATCGAGGCCATGACGAGGGCGGCCGGCCACGTGCAGACGATCGAGGTGACGCACGCGGTTCGCGACACGCGCTCCAACGGGCTGCACGTCCAGAAGGGCGACGTGATCGCGCTGGTCAACGACAAGCTGGAGACCGCGGGCAGCGACTACGCCGAGGTGGTCGCCGACGCCCTTCAGCGGATCGGACCCGAGTCCTACGAGCTGGTCACCGTCTACACGGGGGAGGGGGCAAGCAGCGGAGACGCGGATGCGCTCTCGGCGGCCATTCGCGACCGCTTCCCGAAGCTGGAGGTCGAGGTCCAGGCCGGCGGCCAGGGCCACTATCCGTTCCTCCTCTCGGTCGAGTAGTCGTCCGCGATGGCGGTCTTCCGCGTCGTCACCGACTCCACGGCCGACGTGCCGGCGGAGTGGGTCGATCGCTACCGGATCGAGGTCGTGCCCCTGAAGGTGCTCTTCGGGAACCAGACCTTTCGCGATCGCGTCGACCTGACCGACGAGCAGTTCTTCGAGCGGCTGGCCGGCGCCTCTCAGCTGCCGACCACCTCGGCGCCTTCGCCGGGCGAGTTCGCGCAGGTCTACGAGCGCCTGAGCCGCGAGTGCGACGGCGTGATCTCGATCCACATCGGCGGCCAGCTCTCGGGCACCGTCGACGCCGCGCGCAACGGCGCCGCTTCGGTGGAGGGCTTCCCGGTGCACGTAGTCGACAGCCGGAGCACGACCATGGCCACCGGCTTCCTCTGTCAGGTGGCGGCCGAGTCGGACACCCTCAACGAGGCGCTGGCCCGCGTCGAGGAGCGCGTGCCCCGGCAGCGGATCATCGCTCTGCTGGACACGCTTCGCTACGTCGAAATGGGGGGGAGGGTGAGCCGGGCGCAGGCCATGATCGGCTCGATGCTCGACCTGAAGCCGATCCTCGGCGTGGTCGACGGCGAGATCAAGCCGCTCGACCGGGTGCGGACGCGCAGCCGCGCCATCCCCCGGATGATCGAGCTGATGCGGCGGGACTACCCGATCGAGCGGGTGGCGGTCATGCACGCGCAGGCGCCCGAGGAGGCCGAGCGGATCCGCGCCGAGATCGCTCCGGACCTGGCCGGCATCGAGGTGGTGACCGGGCAGATCGGCTGCGTGCTGGGCACCCACACGGGCCCGCGCGCGCTCGGCTTCGCCTATGTCAAGAGTTGAGCCAGGCGAGATAGTCGGCCCCGGGAGGCGCCGCCAGGGCGGCAGGGCGCGGGCCGGGGGCTGCCCCTGAACCGGCCGGTCTCGGGGGCCCTGCTCGCGCTGCTCTCCGCGACCTGCTTCGGAACGCTGGCGATCCTCGTCAAGCTCGCCTACGCCAACGGCGTCGAGATCCAAATGCTCCTCGCCTACCGGTTCCTGGTCGCGGCCGCGGGGCTGGCGGTGGCCGCCCTGCTGAGCCGCCAGCCGCCCTGGCGGATACCCCGCCGATCGCTCCTCATCCTGCTGCTCATGGGGGTATCCGGGTACAGCCTGCAGGCGTTCAGCTTCATCTACGCGCTGAGGAGCCTGCCCGCCTCGCTCGTGAGCCTGATCCTCTACAGCTACCCGGCGCTCGTGGCCATCGGCGCCTGGGCCTTCTTCGGCCGGCGGGTCACGGCGGTGCACATCGCCGGCCTCGTGGGCAGCTTTGCCGGGGTCGGCCTTCTGGTCGGCGGCGTCCACTTCGTGCCCGGCGCCGGCCTCTTCTGGGCGGCGCTGGCCCCCATCGTCTACACCGCCTACATCCTGGCCGGCGACCGCGCCATGCGAGATGCGCGGCCGGTGGCGGCGGCCCTGGTCGTGATGGCGAGCGC
>CAYLIP010000018.1:13598-39022 GCA_964383855.1 uncultured Actinomycetes bacterium
GCGCCATGCGAGATGCGCGGCCGGTGGCGGCGGCCCTGGTCGTGATGGCGAGCGCCGCCCTGGCCTTCACGGTGGTCGCCGGCCTGGGAGGGCAGCTCAGGCCGCCTCCCAGCCCGGCGGCGGCGCTGCTGCTGGCCGCCATCGGCCTGGTCCCGACGCTGGCGGCGATCACGCTCTTTCTCTCTGCTCTGCCGCGCGTCGGCGCCGGGCGGGCCGCCGTCATCAGCACCTGGGAGCCGGTGGTGACGGTGGGGCTGGCGGTAGCTCTCTTCGGAGACCGCCTGTCGGCGACGCAGGTGCTGGGCGCCGTGCTGGTGCTGGGAGCCGTGGTCGTGCTCCAGCTGCCGGCGGCTACTCCAGTTCCGCGGCCACCGTGATCTCGACGTTGCCTTTGAGCGCCTTGGCGACCGGGCAGCCCTGCCCGGCGCCCTCGGCGGCCTGCCGGAAGGCGGCGGCGTCCATGCCCGGGACGCGACCCCGGACGCTGATCGCCATGGTCGAGATGTGGGGCCCCGCCTCGCCCCCGTAGTCGAAGCTGCACCGGGCCTCGACGTCCAGGCGCTCGGGCGCATTGCCGCCCCGGGCCAGCGCCGCCGACAGCGCCATCGCAAAGCAGGAGGCCTGCGCGGCGGCGATGAGCTCCTCGGGGCTGGTGGCGCTCTGGTCCTCGGTTCGAGCCTTCCAGGTGACCGGCAGGTTGGAGAACGCTCCGCTGCCCGTCTTGGTGATCGTTCCAGAGCCCTCGGTCAGGCTCCCGTTCCAGGTGGCGTTGGCGGTCTTGGTCTGCTGAGGCATCCCTCGACGGTAATCCAGCGGCCTACGCGCCCGCGACCACCGGCTCCCGCCGGAGCGCGGGAGCCTGCGCCTCCGCCTCACGGCGCCCGGCGAAGACGGCCAGGGCGGCGGCCACGACCTGAGGATTCCACTGCGTGCCGGCTCCCTTCTCGAGCTCGGCCAGCGCCGCCGACCAGGGCAATGGGCCCCGGTAGGGACGCGCGGTGGTCATGGCGTCCAGGGAGTCGGCGACGGGTATCACCTGGGCCAGCAGGGGCAGGCCGCCGGCGAGGATGCCGGTGGGGTATCCGCCCCCGGCGAACCGCTCGTGGTGCGTCAGGACGAGCTCGCGAACCTTGGCGTACTCGCGGAACTCGGCCAGGATCTCGTACCCGATCCGGGGATGAGCCTGCATCTGGCGCTGCTCGGGGAGGGTCAGCCGCTCGGGCTTGAGAAGCACCGAATCGGGGACGCCGATCTTGCCGAGGTCGTGCACCCTGGCCGCCAGCTCGAGCAGCTCGACCTCCTCCCGCGAGAGGCCCAGGCGCCGGCCCACCAGCGCCGTGTAAGCCGCGACCCGCTCGGAGTGCTGGTGGGTGTAGGCGTCGCGCCGGTCGACCATCTCAGCCATCCGCTCCACGGCGCGGATGGTCTGCCGGCTCATCTGCACGGCGCGCTTGAGCGACATGTAGACGATGGCGGTGGGGATGACCATGAGCGCCGGCACCAGCTCGAACCGGGCGCTGAGCAGGGCTGTCGCGCCGCCGACGGCGTAGAGAACGGCGAAGGGAGCGCCGATCGACTGGTTGGTGACGGCGAAGGACCGCAGCGGGCTGGTCTTGGTCCGCAGCCCGTCGGCGATGCTGACGAAGGCGATGTTGGCCACGTGCATGGTGCCCGCGGTGGCGGTGAGAGCCAGCAGGGCCTGGGGAGCCAGCCCGTCGGCGATGCGGTACCCGGACAGGGCCAGCACGGCTGCCCCGGCGAGGACGGCCAGGTAGCTGGAGGCGGCATTGAACGCGAGCGTGGCGGCGACCCGGTGGAAAGGCGGGGCGCGGCGCGCCGCGCGGGTGCGGAGGGAGACCGAGATCAGCGTGCTGGCGACGTCGGCGGCAGCCACCGCGGCGGCCGCCTGGAGCGCCGGCAGGATCAGGACCGCGGCGAAGAAGACGGCGGCCGCGGCGCTGACCTTGGTCGTCAGCGAGACGTGAAGCGGGAACTGCTCGGCGGCGGTGCCGAGGACGACGATCAGTGCGAGCTCAGCCCACTCGATGTGGTGTCCGGGCTGGAATGCGCTGCCGGCGGCGGCCGCCACCAGCGCCGTGACCACGACGGCCGCCCGGTAGAGCTCGAGGCGCGGGGCCATGGCTCCCTCAGGTGACGTCGAGGCGGAACTTGAGGTGGGTCGTCGAGCCGCTCGTGCCCGGTTTGGAGGCCAGCGTGGTTCCCGTCCCGAGAGGCCCGGTGCTGACCATGTCGTCGGTGGAGAACGCGAACAGCATGCCGGCGGGCACGGTGATGGCGACGTCGACGTCGGTCACCGGCCGGCCATGGTCATAGCCCCGGGTGGCGGTGTAGGACTCGACCGGCAGGCCGATGTTCAGCGGGCTCGCCGTCCAGACGCTGTCGTAGACGGGGACGACGTTGCCGTCAGGCGTCACGATCAGGACCAACGGGTCCCAGTCGCAGTAGGTGGCCCACGCGCCCGCGGGCACGATGGAAAGCGTGGCGGCGACGACGGCTGTGGCGGCAGCCAGAATTACCCTTCGCACGGTGACATTCCCCTCCCTCAATTGCCGCGGCCGGCCGCAGCTCCGGAGCGCAGACGCTATCTGCGCCCATGTGCAAGGGGAATCAAGGAGTGGTAAATGCTTGTGAATGCCAGGTAATCGCATTCGCCTCGAGCCTGGCGAGCAGACTCTGAAGGACTGCTTCGACCGCTCCCACCGGCCCGTCGCCGTCGTCGAAGCCGGAGAAGCCGTGAGCTACCGCCTGCTGGATGCGGGCTGGAGCCTGACCCCGATGCCGGCGCCAGGCGTCCATGGGCGGCGGTGGCTCGACCGCAACCGGTTCGAGGGCCACGCGCTGATCGGGCCGGTCCAGGTCCGGGGCACGCGGCCGGGTGACGCCCTGGAGGTGCGGATCGAGCGCATCCGGCCGGCCGAGTGGGGTTGGACCCGCGCCGGCGGCATCGACGTCGACCTCTACCGGCGCCTGGGCGTGGCCTCGGGGGTGCACTGGCAGCTCTGGTCGATCGATGCCGGTCGCGGGGTGGCCGTCGACCAGGCCGGCCGCTCGGTGCGCATCGCCCCCTTCCTCGGCGTCATGGGCAACGCCCCGGCGGCGCCGGGAAGGCACTCGACCACGCCGCCTCGCCGGGTGGGCGGCAACCTCGACCTCAGGGAGCTGACCGAGGGCAGCACGCTCTTCCTTCCGGTCGAGGTCGAGGGCGCGCTCTTCTACTGCGGCGACGGGCATGCCGCCCAGGGCGACGGCGAGGTGGCGGGCACCGCCATCGAGTGCCCGATGCAGGACGTGCGGCTCAGCTTCCGGCCTCGCAGGGACCTGCGGCTGACAACGCCACTCGCCCGTACGGCTGGAGCCTGGATCGCGATCGGGTGCGCCGGCTCCGTCGACGAGGCCGTCTTCATCGCGCTCAACGCCATGCTCGACCTCATGGTCGAGCGCCTGGGTGTGGACCGGGCCGAGGCACTGGCACTGGCCAGCGCCTGCGTCGATCTCCGGGTGACGCAGGTCGTCAACATGGCCTGCGGCGCGCACGCGATCCTGCGCGACGACGCCCTGCTCATCCCCGACCCGGCCGGATAGGCGGAGGCGGTCCCGGCCCGCAGCGGCTCCAGGTCAGCCCTCCCCAGCGAGCCCCGGGGTCTCGTGGCCGGCCCGGTTGTACGTCACGGTATTGCGGGGACATGTGGATAAAGGCGACAGCTGTGCTATAACGTCTTGACGGTACTTAACCTTCGTGTTACCTAAATGACGACTGGCCGGCTTTCTAGGGGAGTGTGCTGTAGATGATCGCAAGAGCCCGGGGATCCCTTGCCGGCGTCGGCGAGCTGACCCTGCTCTTCGGCGCCGCCCTGCGTGGCTCCATGCGGCGGCCCTTCTACTGGCAGGAGTTCCTCGAGCAGTGCCGCTTCATCATGACCGCCAACTTCATCCCGCTGCTGCTCACCGGGATGGGCTTCGGCACCATCGTCGCCCTCGAGGCCGGTGACTTCTTCAAGGCGGCCAGCGCCCAGTACCGGCTGGGCGGGTTCACCGTCATGTCGAACATCCGCGAGTTCAGCCCGGTCGCGACCGGCCTCATGATCGCCGCCGTCTCCGGCACCGCGATCGTCGCCGACCTCGGAGCGCGCCAGGTCCGCCAGGAGCTGGAGGCTCTGAGCGTGATGGGCCTCTCCAACGTCCTTTTCGTGGTCGTCCCGCGCGCCCTCGCCCTGATGGTCATGACCGCCCTCTACAACTTTCCGATGATCGTCTTCACGATGGTCGCCAGCTACCTGGTGGGCATCACCGTGGTGGGGGTCGACTCGGGGGGCTTCATGGCTTCCTTCTTCACCCAGGGGACGGTCGTCGACGTCATCGGCGGCGAGATCAAGTGCGTCGTCTTCGGCGCCATCGTGGCTGCCATCTGCATCTACAAAGGCATCTCGGCCCGGGGCGGCGCCGAGGGAGTGGCCAGGGCCGTCCACTCGTCTGTGATCTGGTGCTTCGTGGCCATCCAGGCCTTCGAGTACCTCTACACCCCGACCGTCCTCGCCCTCTTCCACAGCCAGATCACGCTGCGCTGACCATGGCCGCGACCGCCCCCCCGATCAAGCAGCCCACCCCGAAACTGGCCACTGAGACGCCCTTCTGGGCGCCCGGCCTCGGCATCTTCGAGGTGCTGGGCGAGATCCTGGTCTTTGCCGCCCGCGCCCTGGCGCAGTTCCCGCGGGCCCTCCGCTACCCCGGAGAGGTGTGGTGGTACGCCGCCTTTCTGGCCATCTCGAGCACACCGGTGGCGCTCGTCATCACCTACTTCAGCGGCTCCGAGTGCTCGGTCGAGGCCTACTTCTCGCTGCACCAGCTGGGCGGCGCCGAGTCGCTGGCGGGCGTCTTCAACGCGCTCTGCGACATGCGCGAGATCACCCCGCTCTTCTTCGGGTTCGCGATCGGGGCCAAGGTGGGCTGCGGGATCGTCGCCGAGCTGGGCACCATGCGCATCAACGAGGAGATCGACGCCCTGGAGACGATGGGCGTGCCCAGCATCCCGTACCTGGTCTCGACCCGGATGCTGGCCGCGATCCTGGTCATGCCGCTGATGTACGTCCTCAGCCTGGCCGCCAGCTTCCTGGCCAGCTGGATCGTCCAGCACTTCCAGATCGGCCTCGTCTCCGACGGCATCTACTTCAGCTACTTCTGGCGGTACACCAACCTCCAGGACCTCGCCTTCTCGATGATCAAGGCGATCACCTTCGCCTTCACCATCGTCTGTGTCGCCGTCTACTACGGCTACCACGTGACCGGCGGCGCCGTCGGCATCGGCCGGGCCGTGGCCAAGACGATGGCCGTCTCCCTGGTCATGACCGTCGTCTTCAACGCGGTCCTGACGCAGGTCTTCTGGGGGCAGAACCCCAACCTCCCGATCCCAACCTAGAGGCAGAAATGGCAGTAATCGAGCACAGCACCAGCCAACCCCGGCCCGACCGGCCGCAGCCGCTGATCGAGTGTCGCGACGTGCACAAGGCTTTCGGCGGCAACCCCGTGCTGGCCGGCGTCGACTGCCGGATCCCGGAGGGCGAGATCACGGTCATCATGGGCCCCTCGGGCACCGGCAAGTCGGTGCTGCTGCGCCACTTCGTGGGGCTGCTGATGCCCGACCGCGGCGACGTCGTCGTCGACGGCATGAGCGTCCCCCGGATGACCGAGGACGAGCTGCTGGAGCTGCGCCGCAACATGGGGATGCTGTTCCAGGATGGCGCGCTCTTCAGCTCGATGAACCTCTTCGACAACGTCGCCTTCCCGCTGCGCCAGCACACCAGGAAGAGCGAGTCGGAGATCCGCGAGGTCGTCATCGACCGGCTCAAGGAGGTCGGCCTCGCGGGCGCCGAGAAGAAGATGCCGAACGAGCTCTCGGGCGGCATGCGCAAGCGCGCCGGTTTCGCCCGGGCGCTCGTCCTGGAGCCGAAGATCCTGCTCTTCGACGAGCCCGACTCAGGCCTCGACCCGGTCCGCACCGCCCTCCTTTGCGAGCTGATCAGGGAGATCCAGCGGCGCTACAGCTCGACCGCGATCGTCATCAGCCACGACACCAAGGCCGTCTTCGAGGTGGCCGACAACGTCGTGCTCCTGCACGGCGGCAAGGTCGTCGACGAGGGCCCGAAGGAGAAGATCAAGGCCTCCGACAAGGAATTCACCCGGCAGTTCATCCAGGGCGCGGTCCAGGGGCCGCTGCAGATGGACTGAGGAGACTCCATGCCTTACCTGCTGTACGCCGTCGCCAAGGTGAAGTGGCTGGCCGCCTTCGGGGCGTTGGTCGGGCTCTCGGTGTTCATCCCGCGCGTGCTCGATCCGGGGACACAGGCCTACACGCTCCAGGTCCCCCTGGAGTCGGCTGCCGGGCTCTACCCCGGCAGCGACGTCGAGATCGCCGGCGCCAAGGCGGGCCGGATCGACGGCATCCACCTCGAGGGCGGCGTCGCGGTCGCCTCGATCACGGTCGACTCGCCCTATGCGCCGGTGCACGGAGACGCCTTCGTGAGCCTGCGCCCGAAAAGCCTGCTCGGCGAGAAGTACCTGGCCCTCGACCCGGGCCGGGCGGGCTCGACGCTGAGCTCGGGCGCCAAGCTGCCGAAAACGCACGTGGCCACGGCGGTCGAGCTGCAGGACGTCTTCAACACCTTCGACCAGCCGACCCGCGACAAGCTCCAGATCGCGATCGACGAGCTGGGGGGCGGCCTGGCCGGAGAGGGCATGGTGCAGAACCGGGGCATCGCTGCCGGCAGCCAGGACCTGACCGACCTGGCCGCGGTCGCCGACCAGCTGGCGCAGCGCGATCAGCAGCTGAAGGACGTGATCAGCTCGCTGGGCCAGGTGACCAGCGAGCTGGCGCAGTCCGACCGCCGCACCCAGCTGGGCGAGCTGATCAAGAACACGGAGGCGCTGATGAAGACGCTGGCCGACCAGGACGCCCAGATCCAGCGCGCCCTGGGCGAGACCAACGCCGCCCTCAGCCGGACCGACACCGCCCTCTCCGGCACGGGCGGCAACCTCAACAACATCAACCACTCGCTGGCCACGACCGTCCGGGACGCAAGCCAGCTGACCGGAGACCTGGGCACCGGCATGGACGTGCTGATGCCGCACCTCGACCAGTTCATCCAGGGCGTCAAGGAAGGCCCGTCGGTCTTCGGCGGGCACGACGCCAACGGCTACGCGACGCGCATCAGCATCGTGGCCGGGACCGGGACCGTGGGTGTCGGCACCTCCGGTGAGGCCCTGCCCAAGGGCGCCGGACCGGTGCTGACGAGCGGCTCGGCCGGGCCCACCGAGAACGACCTGGGCGGCGTGCTCGGCTTCGTTCTCGCCACCCCCGCACCGGGGGGGCAGCCATGAGGAGCAAGCGCAACCTTCCCATCTTCATCGGCTATGCCCTGGTCAGCCTGCTCGTGCTCGGCTACCTGGCGACCCAGATGGGTGGCGAGTTCTTCTTCGACCACCCCTACTCGGTGAAGGCGCAGTTCTCGAGCGCCGCCGAGCTTGTCTCGGGCGACGACGTCACGATCGCCGGACTCCGGGTGGGCAAGGTGGACTGGCTGCGGCCCAGCCCCGGCGGGGGCGCCGAGGCGCAGCTGGCCATCCACAGCGCATACGCGCCGCTCTTCCGGGACGCCCGCGCCGTGGTCCAATCGAAGAATCTGCTCGGCGAGGCGTACGTGGAGCTGAACCGCGGCACCGCCCGGACCGGACCCATGGCCGAGGGCTCGACCATCCCCAAGGCGCGGACCCTGACGCCCGTGGAGGTCGACCAGATCCTGAGCGCGCTCGACAACAACACCCGCGACCGGCTGGTCCTGGCCATCAACACGCTGGGCGAGGCCACCGCCGGGAACGGCGAGAACATGAACGTGTCGGCCGCCGATCTGCGTTCCCTGGCGACCTCGC
Source organism: uncultured Actinomycetes bacterium (assembly GCA_964383855.1). Classification (GTDB taxonomy): domain Bacteria; phylum Chloroflexota; class Dormibacteria; order Dormibacterales; family Dormibacteraceae; genus CAZHAC01. The sequence continues at coordinate 21,540 of CAYLIP010000018.1, forward strand.
TCTCCCGGATCGCGACCGCGGTGGCAGCGCAGTCGAGCGACCTGGACACGCTGATCTCGAGCCTGAGCAAGGTCATGCAAACGCTGGCCGCCTGGCACTCCCAGTTCCGGGCCATGATCGCCGACTGGGACCGCCTGATGGCCGCGCTCGCTCAGCGCGAGCGAGACCTCCAGGGCACGGTGCGCGAGAACGCGCGCGTCATGACCATCTTCGACCAGGCGCTGGCCGGGAGCGCCGCCTCCGACCTGCATGACGCGATCGCGCAGGGCCCGCGAGCGATCGACAACGCCAACCACTACCTTGACGACGCCAACGTCGTCTATCCGCGCCTGGCCGACAACGCCAGCTCGGTCGCCGGCCTCTTCTACGAGCTGGCGTCCGTGATGAGCGGGATAGATCCGCAGTCCGGGCAGCACATGTGGCGCGTCTACGTCGTGCAGGACAACCCATACGCGGCCAGCATCCCCTGCGATCCCTACATGACCGCCTGCGGACCGGATGGCGGACCGCTCAAGGGTGGCAGGTGATGACGCGACGCACCGTGACCAGCATCGTGATGGTGTCCGCCTTCTCGGCCATCTGCCTGCTGGGCATCTCCTTTCTCGCCATCGGACTCGGCCTGGAGGTCCCGGGCAAGGGCGGCTGGGCCCTGTCCGCGAACTTCTCGGCCGCCGAGGGCCTGGTCACCCAGGCCGACGTCGACGTCTCCGGCGTCAAGGTCGGCCGCGTGGTCGGCATCCGGCACGCCGATGACGGCGGCACCCTCGTCGAGATGCGCATCAACGACGACATCCATCTCCGGAAGGACGTGCGGGCGGTGGTGCGGCCGAAGAGCCAGCTCGGCGAGAAGTACGTGCTCCTCGTCCGCAACCGGGAGAGCAGGGCACCCGAGGCGCCCGCCGGCTACGTGATCCCGCGCCGGCAGACGGGCTCGGCGGTCGAGATCGACGACGTCCTCCAGAAGATGGATCCCCAGGCCCGAGCCGCCTTCACGACCACCCTGCGCCAGCTCGGAGTGGCGGTCGAGGGCCAGGCCGCCAACATCAACACCTCGCTGCCGCCGCTGGCCGACACGGCGGCCAACTTCCGTCCGCTGGCCGAGACCGCCGATGCCCGCCAGCAGAACATCGACCACATCCTGACCGACCTCAACACGATCATGCAGGCGCTCGCCGACGAGCAGGATGCGCTGGGGCAGATCGTCGACAGCGGCAACACCGCCTTCGGCGCCATGGCGCGCCGCGACCAGGACCTGGCCGGGACCATCCGGCAGGCGGACGCTCTGTTCACCTCGCTCGACACCACCTTCGCCGACCTCACCCCGGCCGACCGGGCCAGCCTGGAGAAGGCGCCACCCACGATCCAGACCGGCCGCAACCTGCTGGCGCTGACCAACCCCGACATCGATCGCTTCCTGCCCGAGCTGCTGCTGGCCCAGGTCAACTACCCGAGCAACCAGCTCAACGTGACCAGCCCGGAGGCCCTCGCCCTCGCCTACGAGTGGGAGTCGGCGTTCGCCCAGCGGGACCTCCGCGGCAACTCGTTCCGGTTCACCAACATCAACGACTTCCAGCCCTCCAATGCCAGGCCGGCGGCGCCCGCTCCAGGCGCCCCGGGCACCTCAGCACTGCAGCCGGGCGGAGGCTCCGCCGGTGACCAGCAGACCTCCGGCGCCGTCCAGTTCCTGTTGGGGAGCGCGCCATGAAGCTGCTGGCCGCGCTCGGTCTTGTCTTCTCCGGGCTTCTCAGCATCGGCTACGGCGTCTGGAACCAATCGCAGCCCTACGAGGTGGTGGCCTACTTCCAGTCCGCCGACCAGCTGGTCCCCGGCAACGAGGTGGTGCTCAACGGCGTTCCCGCGGGCAGCGTCGACCAGGTCAGCGTGACGCCCGACGGCGCCGCCGCCGGGGCCGCCGTGCGGCTGAAGCTGGATCCCAAGTACGCGCCGCTCCACCAGGGAACGCGGGCCACGATCCGGCCCAAGGGGATCCTCGGCTCGATGTTCGTCCAGCTCGACGCCGGCAGCGGGCGGCCGCTCCCGCGCGGCGGCGCGATTCCGCTCCAGGACACCGCCGCGCCGGTCACGCTGGACGAGGTCAACGACATCTTCGACCCCGCAACCCGGGAGCGGATCCACACGCTGACGATCGAGGGCGGCAAGACCTTCGACGGCGCCGGCCAGGACCTGAACACCCTTCTCCAGACGCTGCCCGCGCTCTCCCGGGACGCGCAGGACATCTCCGCCCGGCTGGCCGAGCGCGACCAGCAGATCGACGCCCTGCAGCAGGAGTTCGACACCGTGTCGGCGATGATGGCCCGCGAGGCGGAGGCGCTGAAGCGAGACCTGGCCAACGGCGCCTCCATCCTGCAGGTGATGGCCGAGCACGAGCAGAAGCTGCAGGAGGAGCTGGTCTACGCCAACCAGGCCCTGGGCCGCCTGAACGCGGCGCTGGGCGGGCACGAGCGGGACCTGAACCAGATCCTGAAGCAGATGCCCGCCCTGCTCGACGACCTCCAGTCGTTCCAGCGGCACTCGGCCACCGCGCTCGGGATCATCGACCCCTGCGTGGGCGACGTGCTGGCGATGCTCGGCGAGATGCAGCAGTCGACCAAGTACAAGACCCCGGCCGGGTCCTCGGACGGCCAGGGCTACGAGCTCCGGACCGACTCCGTGATGCCGCCACCATCCAACGGCAGCTTCACCGGCTCCCCCATGCAGTGCTCGGGACCGGCGCGGCCATGAGGGCGGTCGCATGAGGCTTACCAAGGGCAACCCGGTCCTGGCCGGCGCGGCCTTGCTCGCCGGGTGCCTGGTCGTGGTCCTGGCAGCGATCTCGATCAACCTCAACTTCGGCCTGCCCGGCAACCTCAACATGGGCTGGCCCCCGGGCTTCGACTACCGGCTCTCGGCCGCGTTCGAGGACGCCAACGGCCTTGCCAAGGGGGCCGACGTGGTGATCGCGGGCACCTCCGTGGGGCAGGTTACCGACGTCCAGGCCTCGGGCCGGCTGGCGGTCGCCAGCATGCGCATCGACCGCGGCTACGCGCCGCTCCACAGGGGGACCATCGCCCGCATCCGCTACTCGACGCTGCTCGCCCAGAAGTACGTCGAGCTCTCGCCGGCGGCCGGCACGCCCGCCATCCCCAGCGGCGCCCGGATCCCTTCCACCTCGACCGTCACGCCGGTCGACTTCGACCAGTTCCTGTCCACCCTCGACCCGGAGACTCGGTCAGACCTCCAGAAGGTGGTCCAGCAGGCCGGTGGCGGCGTCGAGGGCCGGCAGGAGGCGATCAACGCGCTGCTCGACAACCTGGGCAACCTGGCGGTCGAGTCGCGGGCGGGCCTGACCGTGCTGCACACACACAACTCGGACATCGGAAGCATCACCACCAACCTGGACATCACGAGTCACCGGCTGGCGCAGAGCCGGGACAACCTGGGCGGCTTCGTGCAGAACACCGAGATCGTCAACGGCACGATCGCGTCCCAGGACCAGAGCCTGGCCGGCCTGATCTACCACCTGGCCAACACCATGAACGACTTCGACAGCACGCTCGGCGGGGAGGAGGGCAACTTCCACCAGACCGTCACCACCTTCGATCCCTTCCTGGTGCAGCTGAACGGGACGCTGGGCTTCGTCGACCCCTATCTCCACGACAACCTCGGCCCGCTCGCGACCGGTCTGAACACGCTGATCCCTGAGATCGGATCGGCGATCAACGACCGGGACGCCAGCGGCAACTACCTGCGCCAGTACCTGGTCAACGACTGCAGATACGACTCCATCGACAAGCCGAGCTGCCCTTCGTCTCCCTCGCAGCCGGCCGCGCCCCAGCCGCCGGCGCCCCAGCCGTCGGCCCCGGCCCCGGCCCCGTCGCTCTGCCCGAGCCTTCCCTCGACGCCCAAGCTCCCGGCGCCGACGCCCACGCCGACGCTGGCTCCCTGCCCCTCGCCGCTGCCGCCCTGCATCCCCGGGCCCGGCCACCCGCGCCCGACGCCGATTCCGACCCCTTCGCCGGGAAGCTGCATCGCCGGTCCCGGGCTGATCAACCCGCCGGGGACGCCGGTGTTGCCGCTGCCAACCCCGTCGCTGCCCGGCCTCCTCACCGGGCTTGCGCTGGGAGGCCTGTGATGGCGCGCGGGCGCGGACTGCCGGCGGAGGGCAAGCGCCTGATCGGCCTGGGCGCGACCGCGCTGTCCGTGCTTCTGCTGGTGCTCGTCTTCCACCCGCCGACCATGCCCTGGAACCAGCCGCTGCACATGCATCTCCAGGCTTCCAGCTTCGGCGACCTGAACCAGCAGGCGGCGGTCTACCTGGGCGGTGTCAAGGTCGGATCCGTGGAGGCCATCCGCTGGGACCGGGGGCAGCCGGTGCTCGATGTGGCGGTGGCGCCCGGCTACCGCCAGCAGATCCACCGCGACGCCAGCGCGACCATCCGGCCGCACGGTCTGCTCGGCCCCGAATACATCGACCTGGATGGCGGCCGGGACGGCACGATGCCAGAGGGAGGCACGATCCCGCAGGCGCGGGTCAGGGTGGCGGTCCAGCTCGACGAGGTCCTGAACTCGCTGCAGCCGGACGTGCGAGAGAACCTGAAGACGATCTTGGTCGAGCTTTCCAGGGGCTCCGAGGGGCGCGGGCAGGACGTCAACGACGCCATCAGGGCGCTCGGCCGGTCGCACGCCCAGCTCCAGACCGTGGCCGACACCGTCCAGGTCCGCGACCAGGACCTGGCCGACTTCTTCACCTACTCCGAGCAGCTGAACCGCGACATCCAGTACGCGCCCATCGACCGCCAGATCGCGGACACAGATCCGGTTCTGCAGGCGCTGGTCGAGGTCGAGGACAGCTTCGGGCAGGGCATCGACGAGACCGCCAACACGCTGCGGGGGCTGGACATCGTCATGGACGGCAACCAGCAGAACCTGGCCTATGTCCTGAAGAACCTGGCCCCCAACATGGTCCGCCTGCGCACCGCGGTGGCCGCCGGGGACCGGCTCGTCGTGGGCGTCAACCCCTCGCTGCCGGCGCTGATGACGGCGGCCCTGGAGACCAAGTCGGCCTTCTCCTACAGCGATGCCAACGGCCACTATGTGAAGGTGATGTCGATCACCGCCCAGTGCTCGGCCGGGATCCCGGCCAACTGCGGCACGCCCAACGGTCAGGTGAACGGCTCGACGGCCCCCGGCCCGCAGAGCTCGGCGCCCAGTCATAAGAGCGACCAGGAGCTGATCCAGGCACTGCTGGGAGGAGGCGGATAGAGACCGCAGGATGGCCCTGACGGAGAGGGGAGCGGGGGAGGCGGCGGCCGAGGGGGCGGCGCCCGCGACGCGCCTGCTGCGCCGGGCCGCGGCCGCGGTCCTCGCCGGTGTCGCCCTCAGCTGCCTGCTGGCGGCGGGCGTGCCGCGCCTCAACACCGAGGCCGGCATCAGCCTGCTGGCCGACACCGGCTCGCGGGAGTACGCGGACGAGACCGCCTACGCCCAGACGTTCGGCTCCGATCCGATCGTGGTCGAGCTGGAGGCGGCGCCCGGGCAATCGCTGCTGACCCCCGAGCACATGGTCGGGCTGGCGGGGATGGAGGGGCAGCTGGCGCGCATTCACGGCGTGAAGCGCGTCTACGGTCCGGGCACGCTGGTCAACACGTTCGCCAGCGCCGTGACCTCCCGGGCGCTGGACATCTGCGGCCAGGAGGGCAAGGCGGCCGAGGACAAGGCGCTCGCCGCGGCCAGGGCGGCCGGCAAGTCGGCCTCCGATCAGACCAACCTCGGCCAGCAGGCATTCGACACCGCCGTCCGGGCCTGCGCCAACCGGCTCGCCGCGCAGTACCCGACGCTCGGGATGCCCGCGGTCGACAACCCCGGCTTCTACAACGAGGTGCTGCTCGAGCCGGGCAACCAGAAGGTGAGGCCCTTCTGGGTGTGGGCTCTGCCCGACGCGCAGCATGCGCTGGTCCAGGTCCGGATGGACCCCAGCGCGACCACTGCCGACGTTCGCAACGCGCTCGACCGGGTCGATTCCCAGGCGCACCGAAAGGAGCTGAAGGGCCTGCGGGCACACGTCACCGGGGGCCCCGCCCTGGCCGTATCCCTGGCCGACACGGTCCGCAGCTCGCTGGCCTGGCTCCTGCCCCTGACGCTGCTCGCGATGCTTCTCGTCACCGCCTTTGCTTTTCGAGCGCCGCTTCGACTGCTGGCGATCCCGCTGGCCGCGCTGGCCGGGCTCTGGACGGCCGGCGCCGCCGGCTGGCTCGGTCTGCCCCTGACGCCGGCCACGCTGGCCGTGATACCGGTCGTCCTCGGCCTGACCACGGACTATGTGATCCAGTCGGTCAACCGTCTGGCCGAGGAGCAGGGGCCGGCTTCGGAACGCATGCTGGGCATGAGCCGCGCCATCCTGCCCGCGACCGGGGTCGCGGCCCTGGCCACGGCGGCCGCCGTCCTTGCCTTCGCCATCTCCCCGATCCCGCTCGTGCGCCAGTTCGCGCTCTTCATGGGCCTCGGCGTGGCCTGCTCCTGGATGGTCAGCGTTTTGGTCGGCGTGCCGGTGCTGGCGCTGGTGGCTCAGCTCCGGCCTGCGCTGGCGCCTCCACGCGCGCCGGAGGCGGTGCCCGGCATCGACCGGCTGGGACGGATGTCGCTGACGCCCGCCCTGGCGCTGGCCGTGATCGGGATCCTGGGCTGGGCCGCGATGCCGTTCGTCCGGCTGGAGACCGACCCCGCCCAGCTGATGCCCGCCGGCAGCAGCGCGCTGGCCGAGGCCCAGCACGTCCAGCATGCGATCGGCCTGGTTGGCGAGATCGACCTGGTGCTCCGAGGCCCCGACGTCGCCTCGCCGGGCGCCGTCGCGTGGATGCAGAGAGCCACCGACCGCGCCACCTCCAACGATCTCCGGCCCCTGACCGGCCTCTCGGGCTTTCTGACCGCGTTCAACAACGGGCAGCCGCCTGATGCGAGCACCACATCGCTGATCCTCCAGCGCATCCCGGCCTACTTCACCGGCGCGGTGGTGAGCGCCGACCATCACATGGCGCGCTCCGTGTTCGGCGTGCCCCGGCTGACGTCGGTCGATGACGACCGGGCGCTGGTCGCGCGCCTCGATTCGAAGGCAACCGGCAGCCCGCCGGCGGGCTACCGTGCCTATCCGGCCGGCCTGGCCGTGCTCGCCGCCCATGCGCTGCAGCAGCTGCAGTCGGACCAGCTCAAGCTCAACCTGACAGCCCTGGCGATCGTTCTCGCCGTGCTGCTGGCAGCGTATCGGCGGCCGGTGCCGGCGCTGCTCGCGGTTCTCCCCGCGGTGGTGGCCGCGGGCTGGGCGACCATGCTCCTGGCCGGGCTGCGTGTCAGCTCCGGCCCCATCACCGTGCTGCTGGCGGGTGTGGTCGTCGCCTTTGCGACCGAGTTCAGCGTGCTCTGGCTCAGCCGCTACCGGGCCGAGAGGACCGCCGGCGCCGGCCGGGATGCGGCCTCCGGCACCGCGTCGCAGCGGGTGGGACCGGCGATCGCCGCCAGCGCGCTGGCGCTGGTCGCCGGCTTCGTGGTGCTTGCCCTGAGCCCGGTGCCCATGGTTCGCGACTTCGGCCTCGTGTGCGGCCTCGACCTTGCGCTGGCGGCGGCCGCCGTCCTCGCGCTGCTGCCGCCCATGGCTCGAGCGTGGCTGGATTGAGCGGCTGGCGGCCCCAGCGCCGTTCGCGCCGGATCGCCATGGCCCCGGACGAGCGCGACGCCTTCCTCGACGAGCAGCGGGTGTGCCGCGTGGCCACCGCTTCGGCCGGCGGTCCGCACGTGTCGCCGCTCTGGTACCTCTGGCACGGCGGCCACCTCTGGCTGTATTCGCTCACCCAAAGCCAGCGCTGGGTCGATCTGGAGCGCGACCCTCGGTGCGCCGTGGTCGTCGACGCCGGCGAGGCGGCGTACGGGGAGCTGCGTGGCGTCGAGCTGCGCTGTCGCGCCTCCCGGGTGGGGGAGGTGCCGCGCAGCGGAGAACCCAACTCGGAGCTGGAGGCGGTCGAGCGCGAGTACGCTCGCCGCTATCACGGTGGCGGGCCGCTCGAGCACGACGGACGCCATGCCTGGCTCCGGCTGACGCCGGAGCGGGAGTTCACCTGGGATTTTCGCAAGCTCTCCACCTAACTCTTCACAGCTCCTTGCCGGCCCTTAACCGTGTGCGGGAAGGATCGATCCTTAGAGTTGCAGATGCATCTTCATCAGGGGAGGAGGAACGAGACGAGCATGACCGGGAAGTACCGCGTTCTTGGGATGGCCCTGGCTCTCGCCACGCTGGCCGGCCTCGCCATGGCGAGCGGCGCCGACTGGTTCGGCGGCTAAGGGCATCGGCCAGACGTAAAGCTCCGGCGACCGGCCGGTTCCGTGCCGGGCGTAAGAGTTTCCAAGCCCTTCATCATGTTCTTAACAAGAATTCGACGATTCTTCACCGCCGGCCGGTAGTGGTGCCCTAGAGTTCCGGTCGAACCGTTTTTGCTGGGAGGAGCGACAAACACAATGACCTGGAAGCAGCAGCTGATCGGATTTGCGATCGCGGTAACCGTCTTCGCCACGGTGGCGCTCGGCGCCGGCGCAGACTGGTTCGGCTAAAAGCCGCCGAACCCCAATGGCCCCGGCCCCACGGCCGGGGCCATTCGTTTTTTCCGATCCCAATAAACTGACCGCCGTATGTTCCGCTGGCTGACGGCCGGCGAATCGCACGGTCCGCAGCACACCGTCATCCTGGATGGCGTCCCCGCCGGTCTCGAGCTTTCCGCCGCCGACCTGAGACGCGACCTGGCTCGCCGGCAGGGCGGCTATGGGCGAGGCGACCGCCAGAAGATCGAGGTCGACCAGGCCCAGATCGTGGCCGGCGTCCGCGGCGGCGTGACCCTCGGCAGTCCGATCGCGCTGGTCGTGGAGAACCGCGACCATGCCAACTGGGTTCCGCAGATGACCCCGGCGCGAGAGGGCTTTGAACCGCGGCCGGTCACGCGGCTGCGACCGGGCCACGCCGACCTGGCGGGGACGCTCAAGTACGGGCATCGCGACGTCCGGAACGTTCTCGAACGGTCGAGCGCGAGGGAGTCGACCGCCCGGGTCGCGGCCGGCGGAGTCGCCCGTGCGCTCCTCCAGCGCTTCGGCATCCGGATCGTCAGCTTCGTCCAGTCGATCGGGCCCATCGACATCGGCCACGACGCCGTCGACGTCGAGTCCCTCTCCGAGGAGCAGGTGGCGGCCTCCGCCGTCCGCTGCCCAGATGCCGCGGCCACCCTGCGGATGATCGAGCTGATCGACCAGGCCCGCGAAGCCGGCAATACCCTGGGCGGCACCTTCAGGGTGGTCGCCACCGGCTGTCCGCCCGGCCTCGGCACCTTCACCCAGTGGGACCGCAAGCTGGATGCGCAGCTGGCGGCGGCCGTCATGAGCATCAATGCCGTGAAGGGGGTGGAGGTCGGCATCGGCTTCGAGGGCGTGGCTCGCGAGGGGAAGCGGTTCCACGACCAGATCGACTGGCGAGACGGCGGATTCCGGCACCTGAGCAACAACGCCGGGGGCCTGACCGGCGGCATGACCAACGGCGAGCCGGTCGACATCCGCGCCGCCATCAAGCCGATCTCGACGATGCGCGAGCCGCTGCCGTCGGTCGACCTGGTCACCAGGGAGCGCGTCCAGGCGCACTACGAGCGCTCAGACGTGTGCGTGGTTCACGCCGCGGGCGTGATCGGCGAGGCCATGGTCGCGCTGGTGCTGGCCGAGGCCTTTCTCGAGAAGTTCGGGGGCGACTCGATCGCCGAGATCGAGCGCAACCTGAAGGGCTACCTGGACCAGATAGCTCGCTAGACCGCTGCCCGCCCGGCCTGGTGGGTGGGGGCCTATCCGGCTAGCACTTGAGCTCGGCGCAGGGGTCGACGTAGTCCTTGTCGAAGCGGATCTCGAAGTGCAGGTGCGGGCCGGTCGAAAACCCGGAGGAGCCGACGAAGCCGACCTGCTCGCCGCGCTTCACCACCTGCCCGTCGCGCAGCGCGAAGTCGGAGAGGTGCCCGTACAGCGTGGCGTAGCCGTTGCCGTGCACCACGATCACGTAGTTGCCGTAGCCGGTGCCGGTGCGGAACGTGCGGGCGACGCCGGCGTCGGAGGCGAAGACCGGCGTACCGGTCGGAAGCCCGAGGTCGATGCCCGTGTGCGTGCGCTTGGTCGGGCAGTCGGCCCGGTAGGGCTCGCCCGGGACGTCCGTGCATCCGAAGCGCTGGGTGAGCGGCACCCGCTGGCCCTTGGCCATCACCACCGGCCAGGCGAAGCGGCCGGTGCCGCCGCCCGCCTCGAGCGCGATCGCGCCCAGCTCCTGCTGCATCAGGGCGTTGAACTCGGAGACGTCCTGCTGCTGCTGCTCGTAAGCGATCCGGTCGGGCTCGTTGGGCAGCGAAGCCTGCTCGTCGGGGGAGGGCTGGTAGGGCTGAGAGGCCGGCGTTGCCGCGGTCGCGGGGACCGCACCGCCGGCGCCGGCCGTCCCGAGGCCGATCGGCGCCTGGACGGCGAGCGGAGGCAGGTCCACCGGCGCCGCCGGGGCGGCGGTCGGCGACACGGTGGGCAGGGCCGTGGGCACGATGGTGGGCAGGGCCGTGGGCAGCAGCGGCGGAGGCGTGGCGAGGTTTCCGACCGCGGTTGCGGGCGACGCGCCGGTCGCCCCGAGGACGATCGCAACGACGAGGCCCGTGCGGCCGGCTCGCCTCAGGAGTCGGCTCATGGGTCTACAAGCAGCCTACGTGACAGTCTCGCTGTAGGCAATGGTGACCGATACGGGAACGTTCTGGCCGGCTTCCCAACCTGTCCGGACATGCGGCCCATGAAGGCTCGGGGAGCATGCCCGATGCTATAGGCCGATGCCGGCCACGATCGTCCCCCTGCTCGAGCTCGACTCGCCGGTGCTGCAGATCGCCGGTGTCCAGGCCAAGCACGCAGCCCTTCTGGCCAAGCTCGGCGTGACGACAGTGCGCGACCTCCTCTTTCACGTCCCCTTCGGCTGGGAGAGCTTCGGCGGCGTGACGCCGATCCGCGCGCTGCGACCCGGCAGCGCGGTAACCGTGATCGGGCGCGTGGAGTGGATCTCCGCCAAGGTGACCCGCTACAAGCGCCGGTCTCTCTCCGAGATGCGGGTCACCGACGGAAGCGGCACGCTCCAGGTGGCCTTCTTCAACCAGCCCTGGCTGGTCAGGGCCGCGCCTCGAGGATCCCGGGTCGCGCTCGCCGGCGTGGTCAAGGGTCCCCGCATCGAGATGGTCAATCCCCACCTCGAGGTGCTCGGTGACGGCGGTCCCGACATCGTCGGCGAGCTGATGCCCAAGTACCACACCACGGCCGGGCTCACGAGCCGCAAGATCGCCGAGTTCGTGAGGGCGGTGCTGCCGCTCGCCCGCCGGCTGGAGGACCCGCTGCCGGCCTCCCTCCTCGAACGGCATGGCCTGATGGGGATCTCAGAGGCCATACGGTCCGCCCACCGTCCCGAGAGCGAGGCCAGATGGCAGGAGGCCAGGCGCCGCCTTGTCTTCCAGGAGCTCTTGGAGCTGCAGACCGCCTTCATCGCCCTGCGCCGCGAGCAGGCGGTGGAGAGGGCGACGCCGGTGCCCTACCGCCAGCCGGTGATCGAGGCGTTCAAGGCCGGCCTCGGTTTCGAGCTGACGCGGGCGCAGCGCCGCGCCACCTGGGAGGTCTACCAGGACATGGAGAGGGAGGCTCCCATGAACCGCCTTCTCAACGGCGACGTCGGTTCCGGCAAGACCGCGGTCGCGGCGGCCGCAGCCGCCATGGCGCACGCGGCCGGGCTGCAGACCGTGGTCATGGCGCCCACCGAGATCCTGGCCCGCCAGCACCTGCAGAAGTTCCGCGCCTACCTGGAGCCGAGCTTTCCGGGCCTGACCGTGGAGCTGCTGGTTTCGGGTCTGCCGGCGGCCGAACGGCGGCGGGTGCTGATGGCGGCCGGGTCCGGGCATTGCTCGGTCCTGGTCGGCACCCACGCGCTCATCGAGGACCGCGTCGAGCTGGCCGACATGGGGCTGGCGGTGGTCGACGAGCAGCACCGTTTCGGGACCCGCCAGCGCGAGCTGCTGCGGGCCAAGGCGGGCCGGGGCCGCCCCCATTTCCTGGCCATGACCGCGACCCCCATCCCGCGGACCCTGGCGCTTGCCCTTTATGGCGAGATGGCGATCTCGGTGCTCGACGAGCTGCCGCCGGGGCGGACGCCGGTCGCCACCGCGGTCATCACTCCCGACCAGCGCGAGCAGGCGTACGAACTGGTGCGCAGCGAGGTGCGGGCGGGCCGGCAGGTCTTCGTCATCTGCCCGCTGATCGAGGAGTCCGAGAAGCTGGAGGCGCGGGCGGCCGAGGCCGAGTTCGAACGGCTCCGGACCGAGGTCTTCCCGGACCTCCGGCTGTCGCTGGTCCATGGCCGGATGAAGAAGAAGGACTCGGTCATGGCCGCCTTCCGCGAAGGCGAGGCCGACATCCTGGTCGCGACCTCGGTGATCGAGGTCGGGGTGGACGTCCCCAACGCGACGGTGATGCTGGTCGAGGGTGCGGAGCGGTTCGGCCTGGCCCAGCTTCACCAGTTCCGGGGCCGGGTCGGCCGGGGCGCGCTCCAGTCCCACTGCCTGCTCCTGAGCGACGACCCCGCCGCCGCCGAGATCGAGAGGCTGCGGCTCATGAGCACCATCCACGACGGGTTTCAGCTGGCGGACGCCGACATGCGCATCCGGGGCACGGGGGAGCTGATGGGGCCCCGCCAGCACGGGATCAGCGACCAGGCGATGCGGGCTCTGGGCCAGCCTCAGCTGCTCTCCGAGGCGCGGGAGGCGGCCGAAAGCCTGCTCGCCGACGATCCCGATCTGACCGGCCATCCATTGCTCCGGCAGGCGGTGCGCTGGCGCCTGGAGCACACTGCCATCTCGTGAGCCCCGATGAGCTCCTGCGCCGGCTGATCCGCTTCGACACCACCAATCCGCCCGGGAACGAGGCGGCGTGCGTCGAGTTCCTCCGCCAGCTCCTGGCCGGTGACGGGATCGAATCGCAGCTGCTCGCGCTCGACCCCGCCCGCCCCAACCTGGTGGCGCGCCTGCCCGGCCGCGGCCAGGCGCCACCGCTGCTGCTCTACGGCCACGTCGACGTGGTCCCGGTCACCGACCAGGACTGGTCGTCCGATCCCTTTGCCGGCGAGGAGCTCGACGGCTACCTGGTGGGGAGGGGGGCGATCGACATGAAGGGCGGCCTGGCGATGCTGGTCGCCGCCTTTCGTCGCTGGGCGGCGGCGCCGCAGCCTCCACCCGGCGATTTGGTGCTGTGCGCGGTTGCCGACGAGGAGGCGGGCGGCGACTTCGGGGCGAGGTTCCTGGTGGAGAGGCACGCCGAGCGATTCACCGGCGTCCGCCACGCGATCGGCGAGTTCGGCGGCTTTTCCATGCATCTCGCCGGCCGGCGCTTCTACCCGGTCATGGTGGCGGAGAAGCAGGCGTGCCGCGTCACCGCCCGGGTCCGGGGCCCGGGCGGGCACGGCTCGCTGCCGGCCCGGGGCGGGACGATGGCCAGGCTGGGCGCGCTGCTGACCAGCCTTGATGCGCACCGCCTGCCCTACCACCTGACCGATCCCGTCCTGCGGACGGTGGAGGCGTTGGTCGACGAGCTCGAGCCGGAGACCGCAAGCCTGCTCCGCGGACTGCTCGACGCGGGGACCGGCGACGCCACCCCGGACCTCCTCGGCCCCGCCGGCCGGATGTTCGATGCGCTCCTCCACAACACGGTCAACGCGACCATGGTCCGCGGGGGGACGCGGGTGAACGTGATCCCGGGAGCGGCCGAGGTCGAGATGGACGGGCGGATACTCCCCGGCATGTCGCCGCAGGACCTGGAACGCGAGCTGCGAGATCTCCTCGGTCCGGACGTCGACCTGCGGATCGACCAGTACGACCCGGGGCCGTCTGATGTCGACCTGGGCGCCTTCGACATGCTCGCCTCCGTGCTTCGCGACGCCGACCCGGAGGGTATTCCGGTCCCGCTCGTGCTCACCGGCGTGACCGACGCCCGCTTCTTCTGCCGGCTCGGCATCCAGACCTACGGCTTCTTGCCCATGCGCTTCCCGGCCGGCATCGACTTCCTCTCCCTGGTGCACGCCGCCGACGAGCGGATCCCGCTGGGCGAGGTCGAGTGGGGCGCCCAGTGCATTTACGAGGCCGTCGCGCGCTACCGCGGATAATCGGCCCCATATGGACCTGGAAGCGACTCCGCTCCGGCTCACGGAGTACAGCCACGGAGCCGGTTGAGCCTGCAAGCTGAGCCCAGTGGAGCTGGGCCAGGTGCTGGCCGCGCTGCCCCCGCTGGCTGACCCCAACGTGCTGGTCGGGTCCGGCTCGAGGGATGACGCGGCCGTCTACCGGATCGCCGAGGACCGGGCGCTGGTCGCCACGGTCGACTTCTTCACGCCCATCGTCGACGACCCCGGCGACTTCGGCGCCATAGCCGCGGCCAACTCGGTCAGCGACGTGTATGCGATGGGCGGCAAGCCGCTGTTCGCTCTCTCCATCCTCTCCTTCCCGCGGGAGAAGCTGAGCACCGGCGCACTCCAGCAGATCGTCGCCGCCGGTGCCTCAAAGCTGGCCGAGGCCGGCTGCCCGGTCGTCGGAGGCCACAGCATCGACGACCCCGAGCCCAAGTTCGGCTACTCGGTGACCGGCGAGGTCGACCCGCGGCGGGTGGTGACCAACGAGGGCGCGCAGCCGGGCGACGTGCTCTTCCTGACCAAGCCGCTGGGGACCGGCCTGATCGCGACCGCGATCAAGCGTGGTCGCTGCCCGGAGCCGCTCGCGCGAGAGGCGGTGCGGGTGATGACGCACCTCAACCGGGCCGGGGCCGAGGCGATGGTCGCCTGCGGCGTCCATGCCGGCACCGACGTCACCGGTTACGGATTGCTCGGGCACCTCGCCAATTTCCGGACCGGCGCCGAGATCGAACTGGGCGCGGTGCCGCTGATCGAGGGTGTGGTCGAGCTCGCCGAGCAGGGTCTCTTCCCGGACGGGAGCAAGCGCAACCATGCGGCCCTGGCCCCGGCCGTCGACTGGGGACCGGCGACCAGGACCCAGCAGATGCTGCTCTGCGACGCGCAGACCAGCGGCGGCCTGCTGGTCGCCATCCCGGCCGCGCGCTCGGAGGACTTCCAGTCCCGGCTGGCGTCCTCGCCCTGGCCGGCCGCGCGCATCGGAAGGGTCACATCTGATGGAACCGTTCGCATCCGCGGTTGAGCAGGCGGCGGCGGTGCGCCGGCGCGAGGTCAGCTCGGTGGAGCTGGTCCGCGTCTACGTGGAGCGGATCGAGCGGTTGAACCCGGATCTGAATCACTACTGGCTGGTGCTGCCCGAGCTGGCGCTCCAGCAGGCCAAGGCGGCGGACGAGCGCGCGCGGCGGGGCGAGAGCGCGGGCCCGCTGGACGGGGTGCCGGTCTCGATCAAGGACCTGAGCTCGATCGCCGGCTACCCCACGACGCTGGGGTCGGCGGCCTTCGAGGACCAGGTCTTCGACTGGGACAGCTTCTCGGTCGGCCGGCTGCGGGCGGGTGGCGCGTGCTTCCTGGGCAAGACCACCGTGCCCGAGTTCGGCACCCGCCCGCATACCGAGCACGGCCTTCACGGCGCCGCTCGCAACCCGTGGAACCGCGAGCACACCACGGGGGGCTCATCGGGCGGCGCCGCCGGCGCGACCGCCGCCGGCCTCTGCGCCCTGGCGCTCGGTTCCGACGGGGGCGGCTCGATCCGCATCCCCGCCTCATGCTGCGGCACGGTCGGCCTCAAGCCGACCCGCGGACTGATCTCCCCGGGGCCGGTCTTCGGCGAGTCCTGGGCCGGCCTTTCCACGGAGGGGGCCATCGGTCGCACCGTCGCTGATGTCGCCGCCGGCCTCGACGTCATGGCCGGACACCTGGCCGGCGACCCCTTCTGGGCCGACCGCGACCCCTCCTACGCGGCGCACCTCCACGAGCCGGCGCGACCCCTGCGGATCGGCTTCACGACCACGGCCGGGGAGATCCCGGTCGAGGCCGAGACCGCCGAGGCCACGCGCCGGGTGGCGGCGCTCTGCGCCGAGCTCGGCCACCGGGTGGAGGAGCGCGGCCCCGACACCTCGCCGCTGCGCAACGTCTTCATGATCGTGCCCCCGGTCGGGGTCGCCTCCCTGCCCATCTCCGAGCCCTCTCGCCTGGAGCCTGCCAACCGCAAGATGCTGGAGATCGCGGCCGGGATCCCGGGCGGCGTCTACCAGCAGGCGATCACCATGATCCGGATGCTGAGCCGCCAGGTGGTGGGCTTCTGGGACTCGCACGACATCCTGCTGACGCCCACCCTGACCCGGCCGGCGCCCCGGTTGAACACGCTCGGGCTGGACGTCGACGGCGCCGCCGACGAATACCTGGACTGGCTCTCCTTCACCTATCCGTACAACTGCACCGGCCAGCCTGCGATCTCACTGCCGCTGGCCGTGCACTCCGGCGGCCTGCCGATCGGGGTCCAGCTGGTGGGCGCGCCGCGCGCCGAAGGGCTGCTGCTGCAGCTGGCCATCCAGCTCGAGCAGGCCCTGCCCTGGCGCGAGCGCCGGCCGCCTCAGCTCGCGGCGGGGCCGGCCTGACGCTCCGGGTCGAGGGCGGTGATGACCGCGGCCGCCGGCTGGTGGCGCCACCGGGCATCCGGCCGACCCAAGGCCTGATCAAGGGCGCCATCTTCAACATGCTCGGGCCGGCCGTGCTCGAGGCGCGGGTGCTCGACCTCTACGCCGGGTCGGGCGGCCTCGGCATCGAAGCGCTCTCGCGGGGCGCCGCCTTCTGCACCTTTGTCGAGCGAAGCGGGGAGGGCGTGCTGGCCCTGCAGCGGAACCTGTCCGCGCTCGACTACGCGGACCGCGCCACGGTGGTCAGGGCGGCGCTGCCCCGATGGCTGCGCTCGACCGCCGGCGGCGCCGCCGCCGCCGAGGCCTCGCTGGTGCTCGCCGACCCGCCCTACGAAGAGGAGGGCCTGGACAGCGTCCTCACCGAGCTCGACCGGTCCCTGACCGAGGGGGCGCTGCTGGTGGTCGAGCACGCTTCCCGGCGGGCGCTGCCGGCGCTGGAAAGGCTCCAGGTGGAGAAGAGCCGGCGCCATGGCGGCACATCGGTCACAATCGCTCGCGCAGCCAATCGATGAAGATCGCGGTCTATCCCGGCAGCTTCGACCCCTTCACCAACGGCCACCTCGATGTCCTCGAGCGCGCCCTGACGCTCTTCGACCGCGTCATCGTCGCCGTCGGCGCCAACCCGGACAAGGCCGGGCGCCACGTGTTCACGCCCGAGGAGAGGGTGGCCATGATCACCGAGGTCCTGGAAGGGCGGCCCAACGCCGAGGTCCGGACCTTCACCGGGCTCACCGTCTACTATGCGCGCAGCGTGGGCGCGCAGGCCATGGTCAAGGGGCTGCGCGCGTACAGCGACTTCG
>CAYLIP010000018.1:39032-43329 GCA_964383855.1 uncultured Actinomycetes bacterium
CAGCCCCCCCCCCCCCCACCACCCCCACGCGCTCATGAACCCCACGCCGCCCCCCGACATCCACACCGTCTTCCTGATGTCGAGCTTCGCTCACATCTACGTGTCCTCAAGTATCCTCAAGGACATCGCCAGCCACGGCGGCGACGTCTCCGAATTCGTCCACCCGGTCGTGGCCCAGCGCCTGAAGGAGAAGTTCAGATAAAGGTCGACGAGATCCTCGACCGCATGGAGTACCTGGTCCACCATGCGCGGCACGTGCCCTTCTCCAGCCAGGTGATGGTCGACGAGGACGAGGTGATGGACCTGGTGGACCAGCTTCGCTTCAACCTTCCCGAGGAGATCAAGCAGGCCAACTGGACGGTGCAGGAGCAGCAGCGGCTGATCTCCGAGGCGCACGCCGAGGCGGCGCGCATCATGTCCAAAGCCAACGAGCGGGCGGAGTCGGCCATCACCGAGCACGAGGTCACGCGCCGCGCCGAGCGGCAGGCGTCGCAGCTGGTGCGCGACGCGCAGTCCAAGTCGGACCAGATCATCCGCGACGCCGAGGCCTATGCGCTCGAGCAGCTGCAGCAGCTGGAGGCCCACCTGTCGCGGACGCTGGCGACCGTGAAGCGGGGCGTCGAGGCGCTGCAGTCGAGCAACACGCAGCCGCTGGACGGCCGGGAGCAGGAGCTGGAGCAGACCGAGCTCGGCTGACCCGCCTGATACACTCTCGGTTCGCCCATGGGACTGCCTAAGGTCAAGCTCTCAAAGTCGAAGAAGGGACGCCGCCGCTCCCACCTGGCGCTGGCGCTGGTGCAGCTGCCGCCCTGCCCGCAGTGCAAGCGGCCGCGCCGCCCGCACAGCATCTGCCCCAACTGCGGCCACTACGCCGGCCGCGAGGTCCTGAAGACCGACTAGGACTCTCGCCCGAGCCTCCTCGCTGGGACCGCGGGCGTCAGCTCGAACCCAGGTAGCTCTTCAGCCCCTCGTACAGCGCCTGCGCGATCCGCTGCTGCCCCTCGGCCATCCCCGCTCTGTACGCCTCCTCGGGATTGGTGAGGAAGAGGGGCTCGACCAGCGCCCCGGGCATCGCGGTCGGCGTGTCCACCCAGCCCGGCATCGCGGGACCGAGTTCGAGCAGGTGCCCGTAGGCGGTGCCGGCCTCGGTGATCGCCGAAGCGTCGAGGTCGGTGTCGGCGGTGACTCCACGGTCGGTCAGGCCGAGCTCTCGGACAAGGGCCGCCTGGAGCGACTGAGCCAGCCTCTGGGACCCGTCGGCGAAGGGACGGTCGGGGTCGTAGAAGGTCTCCGTCCCGCCCACGGCTGAGTCGCCGAAACCGTTGAAGTGCACCGAGAGCAGCGCGGCGGCCCGGGCGGCGTTGGCGCAGGCTATGCGACCGACGAGGTCGCGGTGGAGAGCGGATGCCCGGAGTGAGCCCGAGTCGACGTCGGAATCGCTGAGCCGGACGACCGAGGAGTCGGTCGTCCGGGCGAGAACCACGCGCCAGCCGTCCCCGCGCAGCAGATCGGCCAGGCGGAGCGCCACGGCCAGGCTGGCCTGCTTCTCGACGACGCCGTTGCCACTGGCACCGGGGTCGAGTCCCCCATGGCCGGGATCGATGAAGACCGTGCGTCCGCGCCCGGCCGCAGTGGGTGGGAGCGCCCAGCAGGCGCCCGGGGCCAGCCCGGCCACGGGCAGCTGCCCGCCGGCGGCCGGAGGCGCCGCCGCGGCAGGTCTCGTGGCAGCTCCGGCAAGAGGTCCCGCAGGAGGGCGCCCCTGGCCGGCGGCCGCGGCAGGCGGCGGCCGGTCGAGCGCGTGCGACACCCAGACCACCACGGCGACAAGGGCGAGCGCGACCAGGGCGGCCCGCATCGGGCGCCTTGAGGCGCGCCTGGCGGCGCGCCGCCGATACCGGTTGGGGACGTAGTGCTGTGACGCGATCGGCAGGGCGAAGCGTACGCTCTAGTGCCGTGGCGGGCAAAACCGCTTTCCTCTTCCCAGGCCAGGGATCGCAGCACGCCGGCATGGGCACCGAGCTGCTGGCCGATCCCGAGGTCGGACGGCTGGCCGACACCTGTTCCGAGCACGCCGGTGTCGACCTCCGGCACCTGCTGACCACGGCTGACGACGAGGAGCTGAAGCTGACCCAGAACGCCCAGCCGGCCCTGCTCTTCATGGGCGTCGGGCTGGCGCTCCTGCTCCGGCGCCGGGGGATCGAGCCCGATGCCGCGGCCGGGCACTCGGTGGGTGAGTACACGGCGCTCTGCGTGGCCGGCGCGATGGATGCGCCGGACGCGGTCAAGGCGGTCGTCCAGCGCGGGCTGGCGATGGCGGAGGCGGCTCCGCCGGGAACCACGGGCATGATCGCGGTGCTCGGCCTCGCCTCCGACCAGGTCGAGGCGGCGCTGATCGGCGTCCCGGACGTGTGGCCCGCCAACTACAACACCCCCACCCAGACCGTGGTCGGCGGCACCGCCCTCGGCCTGCAGCGCGCGACCGAGCGGCTCCAGGAGGCCGGGGCCCGGCGGGTCATGCCCCTGAACGTGAGCGCCGCCTTCCACACCGTCCTCGTCGAGTCGGCCGGCTCCTTCCTGCGCGGCGCGCTGGAGATGATCGACTGGCAGGCCCCCCGGATACCGGTGGTGGCCAACCTGACGGCTGAGCCCTACGGCGAGCCGGAGACGATTCCGGTCGGCCTCGAGCGCCAGCTCAGCTCGCCGGTGCGCTGGGCCGACGGCGTGCGGGCCCTGACCGGGCTCGGCTGCAACGCCTTCATCGAGGTGGGCCCCCGGCGGGCCCTGACCGGCATGATGAAGGAGCTGGCGCCGGGCGCCCTTGCCGCCGCCGTCGCCTCGCCCTCTGCGGTCGAGGAGCTCGCGGTGCCCGGCAGCGCCTGACTGCTATTCTCAGACCCGATCTCAAACGAACTTGGAGGCGTGAGCTTGGACCAGAAGATCAGCTGGGAGGATTTCCGGAATATCGTTGTCGAGCGGCTCGGCGTCGAGCCCGAACAGGTCACCATGGATGCCTCGTTCCAAGAGGACCTCAACGCCGACTCCCTCGACCTCGTGGAGCTGATCTACGCATTCGAGGAGAACACCGGACTCGAGATCCCCGACGAGGACGCGGAGAAGATCACGACCGTTGGACAGGCCTGGGAATACATCCAGGAGAAAAGCGGCGGCTAGACCGGCACCCCACGGCCCGTCTGCGACCATGGAGGCGCTCCAGGAGCAGATCGGGATCGCGTTTCGCGACACCACCCTTCTCCAGGAGGCCCTGACCCACAGCTCGTTTGCCAACGAGAGCCCGCATCTCTCGCCACGCGACAACGAGCGGCTGGAGTACCTGGGCGACGCCGTGCTCCAGCTGATCACGGCCGAGTACCTCTACAAGTACCGGCCGGAGGCGAACGAGGGCGAGCTGACCCAGACCCGGTCGGCCATGGTCAACACCAACACGCTGGCCTCCCTGTCCGAGGAGCTGGGCATCGGCGACCACCTCTACCTTGGCAAGGGCATCGCCAAGGGCGGCGGGCGATCGCTCAAGTCGCTGCTCGCCAATGCCTTCGAGTCGGTGCTGGGCGCCATCTTCCTGGACGCCGGCTACGATGCCGCCTACCACTTCTACCTCGACCGCTTCCGCCGGCTGCCGGAGCCGGTCAAGGATGAGAACCACAAGGGGCGGCTGCAGAAGCTGGTCCAGGAGCGCTTCAACCAGACTCCCTTCTACGACTCGGCGGGGGCGCGCTCCGGAAACCGCCGCGAGTACACGGCGGTCGTCTTCGCCGGGCCCGAGGCGCTGGGCTCCGGGCACGGCCACACCAAGCAGGAGGCCGAGCAGGACGCGGCCCGCAACGCGATCGCCAAAATGACCGGCGACAAGGTCCCCGGCCAGGAGATCGCGGGTGGCGAGGCCCCGGCCGAGGGCGCGCCTCGCCGCGACTCGCGGAGGCGCCGCCGGAGGGGCGCCGGCCCGAACGCGGCCGAGGTGTCCCTGCCCGAGTCCCCGGCCGCCGAGGTGACGCCGGCGGAGGTGGGCGACGTGCTGGCCGCCGAGGAGCCGTCCAGCCTGGGGGACGCGGCCGCCGTGCAGGAGCCGCCGGCCGGCGAGATCGCCGAGCCGGTCGCCGAGGCCGCGGTCGGAGGCCCCGAGCCGCAGGCGGCGGAGCCGGCCTCCCGGCCGCGCCGGCGCTCGCCCCGCCGAAAGCCGGCGCAACCGGAGGGCGAGAAGGCGGGCCAGAGCGACGGGGAGCAGGAAGGAGAGAAGGCGGCGGCGCCGTCGGAGCCGGCCGAGCCTCCCGCGGCGCCGGCC
>CAYLIP010000019.1:0-7994 GCA_964383855.1 uncultured Actinomycetes bacterium
GCATCCTGACCGAGCCCAAGAACGCGCTGGTCAAGCAGTACCAGAAGTTCTTCTCCCTGGACAGCGTCGACCTCGTCTTCGAGGACGACTCGCTAGCCGCGATCGCCGAGAAGGCGCTCGGCCGGGGCACCGGCGCGCGCGCGCTGAAGTCGATCATCGAGGAGGTGCTCCTCAACTCGATGTTCGAGATCCCCTCCCGGCCCGACATCAAGCGCTGCACGATCACCTCGGAGTCGATCCGGGAGCTCAAGGAACCGGAGTTCGAGTACGCCGACGAGGCGGATGCCCCGCCCCAGATCGTCGGCGAGTCGGCCTGAGCTGAAGACGACCCGACAGGGCCTCCCGGCCAAGGCGGGGCCCATCTCGGCGGGTCAGGACGTGCCGTCCAGCCGTCGTCCCTGCAGGCGGCCGCGCTGCAGACGCGAGTCGGGCCGTGCGCTTGGAGTTTGGGTGCCCCCGGAAGTCGAGGACACCCAACTCGAGATCAGGCTTGCGCCCCGACACCGAAGGTGCGGTCGGCTCCCGAACGGTCGGGGTGAAGCGACGACGCCGGCGCGGGACGCAGAATCCGCCATCCTAGGGCCGCGAGGCCCACGATCAGGAGGCCGTCGGTGACGAGACTGACGGCGAGGTCTATGGCTGGAATCTGTTCGAGAGGAAGAAAGCCCGCCAGGACGTCGATGACGATTCCGAGCGTCGCCGCGAGACCCGCCCAGCGGTAACCGAAACCCGAGCGCCAGACCGCGATCCCGAACAGCGCGACGCCGAGTGCTCGCAGGAACCAATGCCCGAAGGCGACCGGCGCGCCCGCGGCATTCTGCATCACCTGAGACAGCACGCTCACGGCGGTCGCCCTGTCGACGCCGGGTTGCGCCATCGCCCACTGCACCCAGTGGAGGCCTCCGGTCGCCGCGGCCAGACAGCTCCCCGTCACCGTCAGCGCGGCGGCCGCGACGGCAAGTGCGGCGCCGCGCTGCTGGCACACGGCCAGGAGCGCGAAGGCCGCGATGATGAACAGGATGTCGGCGGCGAGCCCGAGGTAGATGTCGGTGAGCCACAGGCCACTCTGCGCGGCTCCGTTGGCGAGCGCCTCGGCGGGGCTCTCGCCGCGGGCTGGATAGGTGATCTCGACGAAGCTGAAGAGAAGGGGCGCGGTCATCAACGAGAGTCCGCCCGCGAGCCTTCGAAAGCTGCTGGTCGTACCGAGGGTTGACATGTGCAATCTCCAAACCTGAGATCGCCGGCGGCCGCCTGGCGTCGTCATGGAAAGCTAGGGTCGATCGCACCGCGCAGAATCCGGCGGGAGCACGATTCGGCCTCATCCTGAGGGATGGTTCTCGTGGTCATGGATCATCCTGGAGGACGATCCCGCCATGGCGAACGCGAGCTAGATTGCTCGCGTGCGCAGCCGCCCTGATCGACTGATTCGCAGCCAGGGCGTCCAGGACGGCGCGCTCGCCCTCGCCCTGGCCGTCTTCTCCGAGCTGGAGCTGATGCTTGGATCGCTGACCGAGCATCTGACCGACAGACAGCGCGCCGCCAACGCGGCCACGCTTCCGCTGATCGCGCTGCCGCTCGCACTGCGCAGGCGAGCGCCAACCGTCGCTTTCCTGGCCGTGGCCGCGGCGACCTGGCTCCAGGTCTTTGCCGGCGGTTCGCTGCGCAACGGAGGTACGGCGCCGATCCTGGTCCTGCTGATCGTGGCCTATTCGCTGGGCTCGGGTGCTCCCCTCCGGCGCGGGCTGGCCGCGGGCGCGATCGGGCTGGTGGTCATCGCCACCACGTCGACGACCACCGCGAACCTGGTATTCGGGATTGTGCTGACAGTCGTGCCCTGGGTTCTCGGGCGGGTGGTGCGCGAGCGCCGCGAACGCGCGGCCCAGCTCCAGCAAAGAGCCGAAGGGCTGGAGCACGATCAGGCGGCGCTGATCGCCGAGGCCACGACGGAAGAGCGGGCCAGGATCGCGCGCGAGTTGCACGACATCGTGGCTCACAACGTCGGCGTGATGGTCCTTCAGGCCACCGCCGCGCAGAAAGTTCTCGACGACCGGCCGGACCGGGCCCGTGAGGCATTGAGGTCGATCGAGCTGACCGGGCGCCAGGCGCTCGACGAGCTCCACCGCCTGCTCGGGATCCTTCGCAAGACCGGCGAGCCAGACCGCCTCGATCCACAGCCCGCCCTCCGGAATCTCGACGGCCTGCTCGAGAGCCTGCGCCAGAGTGGACTTTCGGTGACGGCCTCGACCGAGGGTGATGTCCGGCCGCTTGCGCCGGGGATCGAGCTCGCCGCCTACCGGATCGTCCAGGAAGCGCTGACCAACTCCTTGAAGCACGGCGATGGCGCGTGCGCCCGGCTGACCATCAGGTACGGGGCGCACGATCTTTGCCTCGAGATCCGCGACGACGGGCCGGCGGTGGGCGCGGCAGCAGGTCGACCAGGAGGACACGGACTGGTCGGGATGAGGGAAAGAGTGGCGCTCTACGGGGGTAGCGTCTCAGCAGGACCGCGCGAGGAGGGCGGCTACGCCGTCATCGCGCGCCTGCCGCTTGAGACGTGATGCCAATCCGCGTCCTGCTCGCAGACGACGAGGCGCTGGTCCGGACCGGACTGCGCCTCATCCTGGAGTCCGAACCGGACCTGGAGGTGGTCGGTGAAGCGGCGAATGGCCTCGAGGCGATCAACTCCGCTTCTCGGCTGCAGCCGGACGTCGTGCTCATGGATGTCCGCATGCCGGCACTCGACGGGCTGGAAGCGACTCGACGCCTGGTCAAGAGCGCCCCGCGTGGAATCCACGTCGTCGTGCTCACCACCTTCGAGATCGATGAGTACGTCTACGAGGCCCTCCGCGCCGGCGCCTCGGGCTTCCTGCTCAAGACCGCCCCGGCCGACCAGCTGCTGGCCGCCATCCGCGCCGCGGTGGCGGGCGAGGCACTCCTCTCGCCTTCGGTTACTCGAAAGCTCATCGAGGAGTTCGTCAGACGATCGCCTGTTCGCGGCGCGGGCGTGGCGGTCGACTCTCTCACGGCGCGAGAGATCGAGGTTCTGCGCCTGGTGGGCCAGGGACTGGCCAACTCCGAGATCGCCTCGACGCTCTTCCTCAGCGAGGCCACTGTGAAGACGCATGTCTCGCACATCCTCGACAAGCTCGAGATCCGCGACCGGGTGCAGGCTGTGGTTGCTGCTTATGAATCGGGACTGGTTCAGCCATCCGGTCGCGACCCTCGCGCCCGCGCGTGACGGTCGATCGAAATCTTTCGGGTCGTCTTGAAGCGCCGGCTCTGGAGTCTGACCGTCGCCGATTCGGCGGTCCCCGCCTTGAGCCCAGGCGGTAAACTGACCACCACCATGCGCCGAGTAGAGGTACCCGTACACGTACTTCCGCCGGCGCAGCCGCGCTAACGCGCACCCGCGGCGCCGGCCTCGCCGATCCCCCCGCACGAGATTGAGGCACGCCCAGAGATGACCACCCAGCCAGAACCGACATCCAGCCCGATGGCCGCCGCCTACGATCCGGCCGCCATCGAGCGCCAGTGGTATGCCCGCTGGGAGGCGGCCGGCCTCCACCGGGCCGACTCCCGCAGCCCCAAGCCCAAGTACTCGATCGCGCTGCCGCCCCCCAACGTGACCGGCGAGCTGCACATGGGGCACGCGACCAACCAGAGCATCCAGGACGCCTGGGCGCGCTACCGGCGCATGACCGGCTGCGAGGTGCTGTGGCTGCCGGGGACCGACCACGCCGCCATCGCGACGCAGAACGTGATCGAGAAGCGGCTGGCGGCCGAGGGCGCGACCAAGGAGGAGATCGGCCGGGCGGCATTCGAGGAGCTGGTCGACGAGTGGTATCGCGAGGTGGGGGCGACCATCCTCGAGCAGTCGCGGCTGCTGGGCTCCTCGCTCGACTTCTCCCGAGTCCGGTTCACGATGGATGCCGCCTACGTCGACGCCGTCCGCACCGCCTTCGTCCGCTACTACGACCGCGGCTGGATGTACCGCGGGCCCCGGATCGTCAACTGGTGCCCGCGCGATCGCTCCGCGATCTCCGACCTCGAGGTCGACTGGCAGACCCACCAGGATCTGCTCTACTCGATCGCCTACCAGGTCGAGGGCAGCGACCGGAGGGTCACCATCGCCACCGTCCGGCCGGAGACCATGCTGGCCGACACCGGCATCGCCGTGCACCCCGACGACCCGCGCTACCGCGATCTGGTGGGATCCTTTGCGATCCTGCCCCTGGTCGGGCGGCGACTCCCGATCGTGGCCGACCCGGCGGTCGAGCGCGAGTTCGGCACCGGGGCGCTCAAGGTCACGCCGGGCCATGACCCGCTGGACTACGAGATCGGAGAGCGCCACGGACTCGAGGTGATCAACGGCATGCACCTCGACGGCCGCATGAACACTCCTTTCGCCCCGGCCTACGACGGCCTCCCCGCCGAGGTGGCGCGGGAGCGGGTGGTCGCCGACCTGAAGAAGCAGGGGCACATGGTCGGCATCGAGCCCTACACGCACGAGGTCGGGCACTGCGACCGCTGCGGCGCCATCATCGAACCCCTGGTCAGCGAGCAGTGGTTCCTCTCCATGAAGGAGCTGGCGCGCATGTGCGTGGAGGCCAGCGAGCGGGGGGAGGTGCGCTGGCATCCCGAGCGCTTCGAGCGCACCTACCTCGACTGGCTGGGTGGGATCCGCGACTGGTGCGTCTCGCGCCAGCTCTGGCTCGGCCACCGGATCCCGGTCTGGTACTGCCCCAACGGCCACCAGTTCGCCGACGCCGGCTGGCCGGCGAGCTGCCGGGAGTGTGGCGCGCAGGGGCTCCGCGAGGACCCGGACGTCCTCGACACCTGGTTCTCATCGGCGCTCTGGCCTTTCGCCACCCTGGGCTGGCCGGAGGCGACCGAGGACCTGGAGGCCTTCTACCCCACCGACCTCAACGTCACCGCCCGCGACATCATCAACCTCTGGGTCACCCGGATGATCTTCAGCGGCCTTCACTTCATGGGCCGGGCGCCCTTCGCCGACGTGATCGTTCACGCCACCATCCAGGCCGCGGACGGGCGGCGGATGAGCAAGTCGCTGGGCACCGGCGTCGATCCCCGGCAGATCATCGAGCGCTACGGGGCCGACGCGCTGCGGGCCTGGGCGGCCCAGGTCGGTATGTCGAGCCAGGACGTCCGCTTCGACGAGAGCCGGATCGAGGGCTTCAAGCGCTTTGCCAACAAGCTCTGGAACGCCGAGCGGCTGGTGCTGGCTTCGCTCGGCGTCGAGCCGCCGGCCTCGCCGGCGCCGGGCGCGGCGCTCGCCCTGGAGGACCGGTGGATACTCTCCCGGCTCCAACGGACGATCGCCGAGGTCACCGAGGGGATCGAGTCGTACGCCTTCCAGCAGTCGGTGACCGCGGCCTACGACTTCGCCTGGCACGAGTTCTGCGACTGGTACCTGGAGGCGGTCAAGTCGCGCCTGCGCGACGACGACCAGGCCGCGCAGTCGGTTGCCGTCCACGTGCTCGAGGTGATCACCCGCCTTCTGCACCCCTTCATGCCCTTCGTCACCGAGGAGCTCCACTCCCGGCTGCCCGGGGACCGCGACTTCCTTGTCCGGGGCGCCTGGCCGGAACCCGATCCCGGCCTCGTCGACGAGGCCGCCGAAGCTCGCGTGGCGCCGGTCCTGGAGGCGGTTGCCGAGCTCCGGGTGGCGCGCAGAAGCGTCCGCGGCGCCCCTCGCCGGGGCGGGCTGCTGCGGGTCGAGGGCGAGTGGGCGGCGGCCGCCGAAGAGCGCTCGCTGCTGGCCATCCTGGGCGAGGTCGAGCTGACCGAGAGTGCCATCGGCGGCGGCATCGCGGTCACCTTCGGCCGAGTCAGCTTCCCGGGGTCGGCGGTCGAGGACGCCGCCGCCGGCGAGCGCCGCCGGCGGGAGCTCGCCGGCGAGCTGGCCCGCGTCGAGGCGCGCCTGGCCGACCCCAACTTCAGCGCGCGCGCCCCCGCGGCCGTGGTCGACAAGAACCGGGCGCGGGCGCAGGAGCTTCGCGCCGACCTCGAACGGCTTCTGGCCAGCCCCTAACCTAACTGGGTGCCGCCCGGCCTTCAGCTCCTGCTGCCCGCCGCTCTCCTGACCGCCGGCGCCCTGGTCGCCTGGTTCGCCGGCGCGGGCGGAGTCGAGCTCGGCCGGGCGGCGGCGGCGAGCGCCGCCTGGGCATCGCTCCTGGCCCTGGTCGTCCTCTGGGCCCCGCGGCGCGCGCCGCTGGAGTTCCATGGGCCGGCCCTGGGCGGAGGCATCCCCTTCGGCCAGCGCCTCGACGCCACCGGCTTCGCCCTCGGGCTGGCCGTCCTGCTGCCGGCGTGCCTGCTGCTGACCTTCCAGCGCCGGGACTGGCAGCCGGCCGGCGCCGCGGCCCTGGCCCTGGCCTTCAGCCTGACCGCGGTCCTCGCCGACAGCCTGGCGGTGACCGCGCTCGCGCTCAGCGCCGCGGGGTCCGTGTTGCTGGTCCAGGTCCGGACCGACGATGGGCGCGGCATACGCTCCTTCTGGCCGCTCCAGGTCGGGGGCTGGCTCGCGCTCCTCTGGGCGGCGGCGGTCCTCCAGGCGACCAGCGGGACCTCCGCCTACTCCGCCGTCCCGGTGGTCGCGGCCCAGGCCCCCGTCCTGCTCCTGATGCTGTCGGGCGCGGTGCTCGCGTCGTCGGTCCTGCCCTGGCGCGGCTGGACGTCCGAGTTCTGGGATCGCCCGCGCCTGACCAGCGGCTCGCTCGCCATCGCGGCCATCGTGCCGGTCGGGTTCCTGGTACTTCTCCGGACCTACGAGATGGGAGGCGGCAGCTGGCCAAGCCCGCGCCTCAACGTCCTGCTGGCGCTGGCCGGGGCGGCCGCGGCGGTGGGTGCCGGCCTCCGCGCGCAGGCGGCGTCGACGCGGCGGTCTGCCCTCGGCGAATCGGTGCCCGGCCTCGCCGGCTTCGCTCTCGTCGGCATCGCCTACGGCAGCCCGATCGGGCTCACCGCCGCTCTCGCCTGCGTGCTCGCGGCGGCTGTCACAGCCGGCATCCTGCCACTCCTACCCGACGACCGATCGGCGATCTCGCTTTCCGGCGCCATGCTGGCGGCCGGGCTGCCGCCCGGAATCGGTTTCGCGGCTCGTCTGCTGGTGATCCAGGCCACCATCGAGGCCGGCGGGGTGCGCGGCCTGCTCGGGGTGCTGCTGGCGCTGGCCTGGCTGCTCGAGCTGGCCGCGGCCGCCCGCGGGTCCCGGCTGCCGGCGACCAGGGCCGGAACCGGCCGCGCCGGCTCCCCGCCCGGAGCCCTGGCCGGGCTCGGTCTGCTGCTCTCGGGAGGCGTCGCCTTCGGCCTGGTCGCGTCCTGGCTCTGCGTGCCCGCCGCCACGGAGCTTGTCCGCTTCGCCCCCAACTCGGTCAGCGGGACGCCCTACGCGGTGCTCAGCGCCGCCGGCGGCTGGTCGGCGGTGGCGCTCGGCATGCCCGCCGTCATCGTCGCCCTCCTCCTGCTGCCCGCGCTGCGCTGGGAGAAGCCGCCGGTCCAGCGCGGCGTTCCTGAGCCGTTGCTCGGGATGGGCTGGGCCGGGCTGCTCGGTCACGCCTACGGGCGCGGGCAGCGGATGCGAATTCCCGCCGAGTACCAGAGCCTCTTCAACCCGAGGGCCGTGGAGGCGGCCATGGCCCGCGGGCAGCCAGTCCTCTGGGCGGTTCTCCTTCTCGTGCTGACGGTCGCGGTGAACCGTTGACCGGCGGCGTGGCGGCGGCCGGAGCCGTGATCGCCTGGGCCGGCGCCACCCTCCTCGTGATCTCCGAGGGCCGGCGGGCTCTGGCCGCGGGCGCGGCGATCGCGGGGGCGGGCCTGGCGCTCGCGGTCGCGGAGCGGCCGCTGCCGGCCGTCGCCCTGCTCGCCGGCGGCCTGCTGGCCGGCGCCCTCCGCCTTCGTGGTGGTCCGCCCGGGTGGCAGGCGCTGCCGCCGGGCTCCACGCCGAGGCTGGTCCTGGCCATCGTGGCCGGGAT
>CAYLIP010000019.1:8094-24186 GCA_964383855.1 uncultured Actinomycetes bacterium
GCGGGCGCGGTGGCGGTGGCGCTGCTGCGGCGAAACCGGCCGCTGGCCCTCGCCTGTGGCGCGCTGGCGGGGACGGCCGGAATGTTCATGCTGATGCCGCTGCTGCCTTTCACTCAGCACTCGGCGCTCGGCCTGGTCCTGCCCGGGCCGGGTCGCGCATTCGCCGTCGCCGCCGCGCTGACGCTGGCCATGGCGGTCACGCTCGCGCCCAGGACGATCGACCGCGTCTCCTTGCTCGCGGCCGGACTGGGCGGGCTGGCCGGCCTCGCCGCCCTGGCCGCCGCGCCCGACCCGGCGGCGATCGCGCTGGTGGTGGCGCTGCTCGCCGCCGGCCACGCCGCGGTGGCGGGCGTCCGCTCGTTCGCGGCCAGGGTGCGGGGACCGGCCTTCGGGGTGGTGCTCGTCACCGGCGCCGTGCTGCTGGCGCACGACGGCGGGCCGGTCCTCCACCAGCGCCTGGCCGCCCTCGGCCTCGTGCTCGGACTGGTCGCCGCCGCCGGTCTGGTCCCGTTCCTGCCCCAGCTCGAGCCCGGCGAGCCGGCGCCCGCCTCCGCGATCGCCTGGACCGGGTTCTTCGGCCCCGCCGTGGCCTTCGACCTGCTGGCCCGCTCCCAGGCGCTGGTCACCCCGGACGCGGTGCCGGTCTACGGATCGGTCCTGGTCGGGATGGGCGTGCTCAATCTGCTCTGGGGACTGCTCGGCGCCTGGCTGGTGGAGGACCAGGTGGCCGCCTGGCGCTACTCCTTCCTCGCCGACTGGGGTCTCGCGCTGGTCGGCCTCGGCCTGGTGGTGGGCGATGGCACGCGCGCCGCCTACCTGGTTCTGATGGGCATCGTCCTCGTCCGCCTGCCGCTCTACCTGTGGGCGCGGCCCGTCCTGCTCGGCCGCGCGGCGCCCCACGGCGGGCCTTCCAACCTGCTCCTCTCGGCGGCGCTGGCAGGCGCCGCCCCGTTCGCCGGCTTCAGCGCCCGGCTTCTGCTGCTGCGCGCGGCGACCCAGGTCTACTGGCCGCTGGCCCTGGTTCTGGCGCTCGCCATGCTGCTCTGGCTGGCGCACGCCATGAGGCTCGGCAAGAGTCTCGGCCGGCCGCAGGGCAGAGCCGCCATCGGCGTCGTCCTGGCCCTCGCCCTGAGCGTCTTCCTCGGGGTCCTCCCCGGGATCGCCCTGGCCGCGGGAGGGATATAGGCCGTGCTCCAGCACCTGACCCAGGGTGCGGCGGCGCTCCTGCTATTTCCGGGCGCGCTTCTCACGCTCCTCTTCGGCGCCCTCGCCGAGGCCGCAGCCGCCTGGGTGGTGCCGCCGGGGAATCGCGCCCGCCCAACCCTCCGGCCCACGCTGGCAGCCCTGCGCTCAGCGCTTCCGCGGCCGCCCGCCGTCCCCGCCGCCGCCGCGCTGATGGCGCTGCTGGCCGCCACCCAGGTCGCGGCGCCCTTCAACCCGCTCGCCCCGAGCGACCGCAACAGCCTGGTCGCCGCCGCCGCGCTGATGGGGGCGACATGGCTCGGCTGGGCCTGGGGGTGGGGAAGGCGCCGGTCGGACCCGCGGCTGGGGCTGCTGGTCCAGGCGATCTGGCTGCTGTCCGTGCTCCTGCCCGCGGTCGAGCCCGAGAACCTGCGCCCGCAGGTGCTGGGATCGATCACCGTCTCCGGGCTGCTGCCGCTGAAGCTCGCCTGCGGAACCCTCAACATGGCCTGCCTGCCGGCCCTGCTCCAGGTGGTTGCCGAGACCGCGCCGCAGGGCATACCGGGGGAGGGGGGCAGGGGCTCGGGTGGCTCCGAGGAGCGCGCCTTCCTCGCCGTGCGCACGCTGCTCTGGCTGCCTTGCTGCGGCCTCTTCGTGTCGCTCTTCTTCCCGGCCGCCGCCGACGACCTGTTCGGCCTGCTGCGCTTCCTGCTCCTGGTTGCGGGCACCGCGGCGGTGACGATTGCCATAGCCGCCAACCTCGCGCGCCGTCCGGCCGGGATGACGCAGCGGCTCTATGGCCGCCTGGCGCTGCCCTTCGCGGCCTTCGCGTCGGTGGTGGCGATCGTGACCTCGATCATCGACTGACCCAAGATCTTGCGTTAAGGCCGGCTGATCAGTACTACTTGCGGTATATGATTGCCTGAACTCCCGCACGCATACCGCCAAACCGTCTTCTCCACGCCATTGAACGTACTCAACTCCGTGCTTGGGATCTGGTCCAGCGACATGGGCATCGACCTCGGAACGGCGAACACGCTCGTCCACATCCGAGGCCGAGGCATCGTGCTCGACGAGCCGTCGGTGGTTGCCGTCAGCCGGCGCACCGGGCAGGTGCTCAGCGTGGGCGCCGACGCCCGCCGGATGCTGGGCCGCACGCCGGCCGACATCGTCGCCCTGCGCCCTCTCAAGGACGGCGTGATCGCCGACTTCGAGCACACCGAGCAGATGATCAAGCACTTCATCGCCAAGGCTCACAACCGGGAATGGCACGTGTCGCACCCGCGCGTGGTGGTGGGCGTGCCGAGCGGCGTGACCGAGGTCGAAAAGCGCGCCGTGATCGATGCCTGCAGCAGCGCGGGGGCGCGCGAGGCGCACCTGATCGAGGAGCCGATGGCCGCCGCGATCGGGGCCGGCCTTCCCATCCAGGAGGCGGGGGGATCGATGATCGTGGATATCGGGGGCGGCACCACCGAGGTCGCCGTCATCTCCCTGGGCGGCGTGGTGGCGGCCGAGTCGGCCCGGGTCGGCGGCGACGAGATGGATGACGCGATCGTCCAGTACGTCCGGCGCCACCTCGGGCTCCTGATCGGCGAGCGCACCGCCGAGGACATCAAGATCGCCATGGGATCGGCCTTCCCGCTGCCCGAGGAGCGGGTCTTCACCGTCCGCGGTCGCGACCTCGTGACCGGCCTGCCCAAGGTGGTCGAGATGACCACCGCGCACGTGCGCGAGGCCCTGACGCCAGTCCTGGTCGAGATCGCACGCGCCATTCGCTCGACGCTGGATGCGACGCCACCCGAGCTGCTGGAGGACATCATGCAGAGGGGCATCGCCCTCTGCGGTGGAGGCGCCCTCCTGGCCGGTCTCGACCAGCTGCTGGCTCACGACACGCTGATGCCGGTGCTCGTGGCCCGCGACCCCCTGACCTGCGTAGCCCGGGGCACCGGCGCCGTCCTCGAGGAGATGGAGACGCTCCGCCGCGTGCTGGTCAGGGAGCGCAGGGTCCGAGCCCTGAGGTACTGAGGCCCTATGCGCCGCAGCCAGGCCACGTCGCGGTCGACAGGCTTCTTCGTGGCGGCTGCCCTGGCCACGGCGCTGCTCGTTCTGGTCAGTCACGTCCCCGCCCTGGCCGGACCTCGAGCCGCCGCCCGAGGCCTGCTCGCGCCGGCCGAGGCGGCCACGACCGAGGCCGAGTCGGCCGCCGGTGGCGCCGCGTCGGTCTTCGGCGACATCGCCTCGCTGCGTTCCGACAACCGCCGCCTCGCCGACGAGAACGCCCGTCTGCGGGCCCAGGTGGCTCAGCTCCAGGCGGCCGGCGCCGAGAACGATTCGCTGCGTCGCGATCTCGCATTCGAACGGGCCTTCGGCCACCGCATGGTGGCCGCCGGCGTGATCGCCCGCGGCCCCGACGCCTTCTCGCGCACGCTCACCATCGACCGGGGCACAGCTGACGGTGTCGGCGCCGGCATGGTCGTCGTGACCGGCGCCGGGCTGGTCGGCCGCGTGCGCGAGGCGTCGCCGCACGCGGCCGCCGTGCAGACGGTGGCCGACCCGCTGCTGCGCGTCAACGCGTACCTGGTCAGCTCCAACCTGGAGGGGACGGTGAGCGGTGGCAGCGGTCCCCTCCAGATGGAGGTGCAGCCACGAGCGGGGGCGGCCGCCGCGACCGGCGAGTGGGCGCTCACCTCTGGCGTCGGCGCCAGCTACCCGCGCGGAATCCCGATCGGCCAGGTGACGCGATTCGTTCGCCGCGACGCCGCCACCAGCCACCTGGCCGAGCTGGCCTGGGCCAACGATCTCGCCCAGCTGAGCTCGGTGCTCGTGGTCACCGACTTCCGGCCCCGGTGAGCGCCCGCTCCGGCGCGCTGCTCCTGGGCGCGGTCATGCTCCAGGTCACGCTGCTCGGGCGCCTCCAGCCGGCCATCCCGGAGCCCAATCTCGTCCTCGCCCTGGTCGTTGCCCGCGCCTTCCTGCACGGGGGCCGGGCGGGGATGATCTGGGGCCTGGCCGGGGGACTCCTGCTCGACCTCGCGGGAACCGGCCCCCTGGGCGTGCACGCGCTGGCCATGCTCGCCGCCGCCTACGCCGGCGGAGTGCTCGGCGCGACTTTCGAGAACCGGAGCCCGGGCCTGGCGGCGCTGGCCGGCGCGGCCGGATCGGCCGTCTATGGGGTCGTGGTCCTGGGAGCCGCGGACTCGCTGGGACTGGCCGACGTGGCGATGGCGCCGGGCATCCGGCTGGTCCTGGCCGGAAGCTTGGCCGGAGGCCTGCTGACGCTGGTGGTGGCACTGCTCATGCGGCGGCTGGAGCCGGGGCCGGCGGCGGCGTGGTAGACAGCTTTCGTTCGATCATGCTGGCCGGCATCGAGCCCCGGCCGCGCTGGTCGAGCCGGATGGTGGCCTTTGCGCTGGCCGGCCTCATCGCCGTGGGGGCGCTCGGCCTGCGCCTGTTCACCCTCCAGGTCGCCGAGCATTCGCGGCTGGTGGCGGCCGGGGTGGAGACGCGCGTCCGCCCGGTCGTGCTCGAGGCCGACCGCGGCATCATCTACGACCGTCACGGCGCCCAGCTGGTGGTCAACCAGCCGGCTTTTGCGCTCCAGGTCATCCCGGCCGCGCTCCCGGCCAACGCCACGCGCCGGCAGGCTGAGCTGGCCGAGGTGGCGCGCCTGGCCGGCATCGCAGAGACCGACCTGGCGGCCTCTCTGGCCAGGGCGCCCGACCTCTATCTGCCGGTCACGGTTCGCGCCGGCCTCGACGCCCGTTCAGCCGCGATCCTGAACGAGAGGCTGCCGCAGCTGCCGGGCGTCCAGCTCGAGAGCACGCCGGTCCGGACCTACACCGACCCCCGCGACTTCTCGCACGTCCTCGGCTACACGAACCGGCTCAACGCCGACGAGTACGCCAAGCTCCGCGCACTCGGCTACGGGCCCGATGAGAGCGCCGGCAAGGCGGGCGTCGAAGCCGGTCTTGAGTCACTGCTCAGGGGCCGCAACGGGCTGGCTCGGGTGGAGACGGACGCGGCCGGTCTTGCCGTCCGCGACGTCGCCCGGAGGGAGCCGGTCGCCGGCGACAGCGTCTACCTGTCGATCGACAGAGGGCTGCAGCGGGCGACCATGGACGCCCTCCAGCAGGGCATCGACGCGGTCCACAAGAAGGCCGGCGCGGCCCTCGTGGTCAACCCGAGCACGGGTGAGCTGCTCTCCCTCGCCAGCTGGCCGGGGTACGACACCAACCAGTTCACCAACGGGATCTCGGCCCCGGCCTACCAGCGCCTGCTGCAGGACCCGGGCCGGCCGCTCTACGACCGCGCCCTCTCGGGTCTCTACCCGCCCGGGTCCACCTTCAAGATGATCACGGCGGCGGCCGCCCTCCAGGAGGGCCGGATCACCTCCGATTCGACGCTCGGCTGTCCAGCCTCGATCCAGTACGGCGGGTGGTCGTACGCCAACTGGGCCGGCTACGACATGGGGTCGATGAACGTCGAGAAGGCGATCGCGGTCTCCTGCGACACGTTCTTCTACCGGGTGGCGGACATGGTCGGCGACATGACCCTGGCCTCGTACGCCCGGGCTTTCGGCTACGGGAGCGCGCCCCAGTTCGAGATCCCGGAGACTGCCGCCGGCCTCGTCCCCGACGAGCAGTGGAAGGCGCAGGCCTGCCAGCCGGCGACAGGTGGCCAGGGCGCCCCTCCTCCATCCGCCGACTGCCGCTGGAACCCCGGCGAGACCCTGACCATGGGCATCGGCCAGTCGGCCCTTCTCACCACCCCCCTGATCCAGGCCATGTACGTGAGCGCGCTCGCCAACGGCGGCACCGTCCTCCACCCCGAGCTGGTTCGCCGCGTCGTCGACCCGGCGGGGCAGGTCGTGCAGTCGGCGCAGCCGCGGCCGGTCTCGCAGGTGCCGGTCTCGGCGGAGAACCTGGAGGTGGTGCGCCAGGGGATGCGCATGTGCCTCGAGGATCCTCATGGGACCGGCTACCGGTTCCGGCTCGACCACTTCGGCCACGGTGGCGGCTGCAAGACCGGCACCGCGCAGTTCGGGGGCAGCGGCACCGAGCTGCCCACCCACGCCTGGTTCACCTTCTTCTCCCCCTACGCCAACCCCGAGATCGCGATCGTGGTCCTGGTCGAGGCGGGGGGCGAGGGGGACGAGGTCGCCGAACCGATCGCGGTCAAGATCGCCGACTACTACTACGCGCACCGAGACCAGATCCGAGCGTGAGGCTGCGCTGGTATCACCGCCTCGACCACCTCCAGGTCCTGCTCGTGGCGGCCCTCGTCGGCCTGGGCCTGATGACGCTCTACTCGGCCTCGCGCAGCGAGTTCACGGCCCAGGTCGCGGGCCTCGGCCTGGGCCTGGTTGCCTTTGCCGGCCTGGCGGTCCTGGACTACCGGCGGCTTCGGCCGGCGGCACCCTATCTCTACGCGCTCGGCCTTCTCCTTCTGCTCTTCGTCGAGGCGGCGGGCCACACCGCCTACGGCGCTCAGCGCTGGATCCGGCTCGGCGGCGTCCAGGTCCAGCCGTCAGAGCTGGCCAAGCTCTTCGTGCTCGTGGCGCTGGCCGCCTGCCTGGCCTCCCGGTCCCGGGTGGGAGCGCGCGAGATGGCGCTCGCCGCGCTGATCGGCATTCCCCCCATGGCCCTCGTGCTTGCCCAGCCCGACCTCGGCACCGCCATAGTCTTCGGCGCGCTGCTGCTCGGCCTGCTCTTCCTTGGGGGCGCCCCCAGGCTGCTGATGGCCGGGCTGCTGGGCGGTGGCCTGGCCGCCCTGCCGCTCCTGCCGCACCTGCTCCACGGCTACCAGCGGCGGCGCCTGGAGACCTTCCTCGATCCCTCCCGGGACCCGCTGGGCGCCGGCTACAACCTGATCCAGGCCCGAGTCGCGATCGGCTCCGGAGGCATCACCGGCCAGGGCTGGCTGCATGGGTCGATGGGCCGCCTGGGCTACGTCCCCGAGCGCACGTCCGACTTCGTGTTCGCCGTCTTCGCCGAGCAGTTCGGGCTCATCGGCTGCCTGCTGCTCCTCGTCCTCTTCGCTGCGCTCCTGGTCCGCGTGCTGGGCTCAGGCGCCGCCGCGCCCGACCGTTTCGGCCGCCTGCTCTGCCTGGGAGCGGCGGTCGTCTTCCTGACCCAGGTCGTCCAGAACGTCGGCATGAATGTCGGGCTGACCCCGGTGGCCGGCATACCGCTGCCCTTCATCTCCCACGGCAGCTCGGCCCTGGTCACGGAGCTCGCGACGCTGGGGATTGTTCAGTCGGTCATGCTTCGGCGGCGGCTGGTGGTTCACGGACAGCCGGCGGCCGGCCGCCCGCTGATCAACGAACGGGGCACGGTGGCCCTCTGGGAGCCGCGAACGACGTCTTTTTAGGTACAATCCCGGTTCGTGCCCAGCCCCGCCAGTTCGCTTTCGGCTGTCATCGTCAGCGGAGGCAAGCAGTATCGCGTGAGCCCCGGCGACCGCATCCTGGTCGACAGGATGGCCGGGGACCCCGGTTCCGAGGTCACCCTCGACCGGGTGCTGATGCTCGCCGACGGTGACGACGTCAAGGTGGGCGTGCCCGCGGTCGACGGTGCCACCGTCACCGCCCGCGTGATCGGTCCTGCTCGCGGCCCCAAGATCGACGTGCTCCGCTACAAGTCCAAGAAGCGGGTCCGCGTGCACCGCGGCGCCCGCGCCGACCTGACGGCGCTCGAGATCCTGACGGTTGGCGGCAAGGGCGCCACCGCGCCGGAAAAGGGCAAGAAGGCCGAGAAGGCCGAGAAGGCCGACCAGCCGGAAAAGGCCGAGAGGCCAGCCGCGGCCGAGAAGGCGGCGGCCGCGAAGCCCGCCCCGCGGCGCGCGGCGGCCAGGAAGACCGCCGAGCCGGCGCCGGCCGGCGAGGAGGGAGAGGATGGCGCATAAGAAGGGCGGCGGTTCCACTCGCAACGGGCGCGACTCCAACGCGCAGCGGCTCGGGGTGAAGGTTTACGGCGGCCAGCTGGTCACGGCAGGGGCGATCATCGTGCGTCAGCGCGGAAGCAACATCACCCCTGGCGCCGGCGTCGGCGAGGGCCGCGACCACACGCTCTTCGCGCTGCGCGACGGCCACGTCACCTACGAGCGCGTTGGCAAGGATGGCCGGCGCGTCTCAGTCCAGACCGCCTAGACCCGGCTCCCTGGTCGACTCGGCGCGCATAGCGGTGCGCGCCGGGCGGGGCGGCCGGGGGGCGGCCTCCTTCAGGCGCGAGCCTTTCGTGCCGCGCGGGGGTCCCGATGGCGGAGACGGGGGCCGCGGAGGCTCGGTGGTGATCGCCGCCACACCTCATCTCTCCTCCCTTCACGAGTACCTCTCCCAGCGCTCGTTCAAGGCCGGCGACGGTGAGCCCGGGGCCAAGGCTCGCAAGGAGGGGGCGGGCGGCGACGACATGCGGCTCGAGGTCCCGGTCGGAACATTGGTCTACGACGACGCCAGCGGTGCCCTGCTGGCCGATCTCGACCGGCCCGGCGAATCGGTGGTGGTGGCCCGCGGCGGCGCCGGCGGCCGAGGCAACATCCACTTCAAGTCGTCGGTCAACCGGGCGCCCGACTACGCTGAGCCGGGCCGCCCCGGCGAGGAGCGGCAGCTGCGCCTCGAGCTCAAGCTGATCGCCGACGCCGGTCTCGTGGGTGCTCCCAACGCGGGCAAGTCGTCGCTCCTGGCCGCGATCTCGGCCGCGCGCCCCAAGGTCGGCGACTACCCGTTCACCACGCTCGACCCCGAGCTCGGCGTGGCCCAGACCGAGCGGGGCGACCGGGTCGTCGTGGCCGACATTCCGGGGCTGATCGAGGGCGCCGCCTCGGGCGCCGGGCTCGGCCTGCGCTTCCTTCGCCACGTGGAGCGAACCCGGGTCCTGGTCTACGTCGTGGACGGGGCGGCGGCCGACCCCTGGGGCGACCTGGCGGCGGTCGAGCGGGAGCTGGCCGCCTACTCCCGCGAGCTGGCCGAGCGCCCCTCCCTGGTCGTGGTCAACAAGCTCGACCTGGAGGCGGCGCGCCGGCTTCAGGAATCGTCACCGAGGCAGGCGATGTGGGTTTCGGCCAGAACGGGTGAGGGCGTGCCCGAGCTGGTGGCCGCGATCCACCAGCGGGTGGCGGAGGCTCCCCCCGTGGAGAGGGCGGAGGCGGTGGCCGTGCAGCATCTGCGACCACGGCGCCGGGCGGCCCCGCCGGTCGTGAGGCGCCGGCCGTGGGGCTTCGAGGTGAGCGGCGAGGCGGTCGAGCGGCTGCTCGAGAAGGTCGACTTCGAGAGCCAGCGCTCCTTCGACTGGTTCCAGGTGCAGCTCGACCGCAGCGGGGTTTCGGCGGCCCTCGTGGAGGCTGGCGTGGAGCCCGGCGACACCGTCCGGATCGGCGAGCTCGAGTTCGAGTACCAGCCGTGACCCGGCGGGTCGGGATACTCGGTGGAACCTTCGATCCGATTCACCTCGGGCACCTTGCCGCCGCCCGCGCCGCCATCCGGTGCGCCGGCCTCGACGAGCTTCTACTGATCCCGTCGGGAATCCCACCGCATCGGGAGGCGGCGACCGCCTCCGCCGCCGACCGCCTGGCGATGGTCCGGCTCGCCGCCGGGCGGGAGCCGCGGATGACGGTCTCGGACATGGAGGCCTCGCGGGCCGGGCCCTCGTACACCGTGGACACGCTGCGCGAGCTGCACGGGCGCCAGCCCGAGGCCGAGCTCTACCTGGTGCTGGGCTGGGACGCGGCCCGCGACCTCCGCAGCTGGCGGTCGCCGGACGAGGTGGTGCGGCTGGCCCGGCTGGTCGTGATCACGCGGCCTGGGCTGCCGGCGCCGGGGCCGGACGATCTTCGCGCCGTCGGGGTCGACGCCGAGCGCACCCTCCTCTGCCGCGAGCCGACGCCCGACATCGAGGCCACCGAGATCCGCCGCGCCCTCGCCGGCGGCCGGCCCTTCGATGGCGTGGTGGCGCCGGAGGTGGCCGCCTACATCGTCGAGCACAGGCTTTACCGGGCAACCGGACGGGCATAATCGACAGACCGTTGTCCAACCAGAGAATGTCCCCCCGGGCCCTCGCCGACCTCTTGCTGGCGGTCGCCGAGGACAAGAAGGCCTGGGAACCGGTCCTGCTCGATGTCCATGGCAAGACCACCGTCGCCGACTACTTCGTGATCTGCGAGGGTGACACCGACCGCCAGGTCCGCGCCATCGCCGACGCCATGATCGAGGGCGCGCGCGAGCGCGGCGTGCGGCCCCTTCGAGTTGATGGCTACGACGACGCGACGTGGGTGCTGCTCGACTTCGATGCCGTGGTCGCGCACGTCTTCCTGCCCGGCGAGCGCTCCTACTACGACCTCGAGTCGCTCTGGTCGGCGGCCGCCAAGGGCCGCGCCGCGGAGGCCGGTTAGCAGCTCACCGAGTTGCTTACCTGCGCCCGGGGCGCAAGAATAGGTGGCGTCCATCGGTCGGATTATTGATAGGATTGCCATCAGATGTTTGCGACGTCGGAGGTGCGGGTTTGAACGACGAGGTCAATGTTCTCTTCATCGAGGACGACCCCACTGTGGCCCAGATGTACAAGCTCAAGCTGGAGCTGGACGGCTACCACGTCGACATGGCCAAGGACGGTGAGGAAGGACTCAAGTTCGCCCACGACCTGAAGCCGGACATCATCTTTCTCGACATCCGCCTGCCCAAGATGGACGGGTTCGCCGTGCTCGAGCAGCTGCGCTCCGCCGACGACACCCGCCACATTCCGGTCGTGATCCTCTCCAACTACGGTGAGCGCGAGCTGGTCGAGCGCGGCCTCAAGCTTGGAGCCCTCGAATACCTCATCAAGAGCCAGACCACGCCGGCGAACCTTTCGCGTGGCGTCGAGGGCTGGTTGAAGGAGTAGGGGATGGCCCGCGCCCGCGGTTCCCTGCAGCCTGGATTCGATCTCGACAAGCCGCTCTACACGATCAGCGTGGCCTCCGAGATCCTGGAGACCCACCCTCGCACGCTGATGCTGTACGAGGACGTCGGCCTGATCGAACCTTTCCGGACCACGACCAACCGCCGCCGCTACTCGCAGCGCGACATCCGCAAACTGCAGGTGATCCAGCACCTGACCCGCGAGAAGGGCGTCAACCTGGCCGGCGTGCGTCATATCCTCTCGCTCTTCGAGGCGATGAAAAAGCGCGGCCTGGAGCCGCCGGCCGACCTCCGCGAGGTCTTCGACCGCTACGCCGAGATCATCTAGCCCTCCCGGCCGGAGCCATGTGACGGGTTGACCTGTTCGCGCAGGGCGGGGGTAGAATGGCCGATAGCCTCGCTTCGGGGTTTTCCCTTAACCCTCCCTCCTTTCTTGAGGGTCCCTTGTCCATTCGGCAAGGGACCTTCTCTGTTGTATCTACGATCTCGACGTGCCCACATTCGCGGTTGATCTGACCGCCTGCTGGCGGCCGCGGGTGGGGATGGTGACGCTTTCGCTCGAGCTGACACGCGCACTGCTGGCCCAGGCCGGCAGCCAGGAATGGGTGCTCCTGGGCAGCCGTGAGCGAATAGAGGGCCTGGACGCTCCCTTCATGCTCTCGCCACACCGCCACGAGGTGCTCAACAAGCTGCTCTGGATGCCGGTAGTCGAGCGATCCCTGGGCGCCGACGCCATCCTCTACCCCTACTGGCCGAGCCCGCCCCGCCGGCAGCGCGGTGCGCCGCCGGCGGTCGTCTTCGTCCACGACCTGGCGTTCCGGTTCTTCGCAGAGGGCGTCCCCTGGCAGCAGAAGCTCTATCTCGGGCTGCTGCTCCCGCGCTCGCTGCCCTCGGCGGCGGCCGTCGTGGTGCCCTCTGAGGCCACCCGCCGGGACCTCCTCCAGGCCTATCCCGCCATCCGGCCCGAGCGGGTGCACGTGGTGCCGGAGGGCGCCGGGCATCTCGGCGCCGAAGCGTCGGCCCTGCCCGCCGGCCTTCGAACCGGTGGCTTCCTTCTCAGCGTCGCCACCGTCGAGCCGCGCAAGAACCTGGTGCGGCTGCTCGA
Organism: uncultured Actinomycetes bacterium; assembly: GCA_964383855.1. GTDB lineage: Bacteria > Chloroflexota > Dormibacteria > Dormibacterales > Dormibacteraceae > CAZHAC01. The sequence continues at coordinate 20,271 of CAYLIP010000019.1, forward strand.
GGCCTACCGGCAGGTCCGGGCCGGCCTCTCGGAGCCGCCCGACCTGGTGCTGGTCGGCGCCATCCCCTACTGGGCCGACCGGCGGGCGGTCACCCTGCTGCGCGAGACGCCCGGCGTCCGGCAGCTCGGCCACGTTGACGACCCGACGCTGCTGGCGCTCTACCGGGGGGCGCTGGCGCTGGCCTTTCCAAGCCTTTACGAGGGCTTCGGACTTCCCCTGCTGGAGGCGATGGGGGAGGGGCTGCCGGCGCTGATCGGCGGAGGCGGGGCGCTGTCCGAGCTGGCCGGCGGCGCCGCGGTCGAGGTCGATCCGCTCGACACCGAGGCGATCGCGGCCGGCCTGAGCCGCCTGGTCGAGGATGCCGGCCTGCGCCGGCGGCTGGGCGGTCGGGGGCGCGAGCGGGCGGCGGCATACACATGGGAGCGGGCGGCCGGGAACGTGCTGGGAATACTGCGCAGCGTCGCCGAGTAGCATCGGCGAGATGGCCGAGAGCCGAACGCTGCGCGTGCTGGCACTCCTCGACGCGGGCGGCAGCCACGGCTACGCCGGCCTGGCGGCGCCCGTCCTCCGCTACCTGGCTCGGTGCTCCGGGCTGACGGTCGAGGTGGGCGGCGCCATCGACGGCCAGGACGTCGTCCTCTGCGCGCACGACGCGCCGCCCGACGCCGAGACCGCGCGCCGCCTGGCCGGGCTGGTGGCTCGCGGCGGCGGGGTGGTCGCGCTGCACGGCACGCTCGGCGCCTGGGCTCTGGACGAGCGCCTGTCGGCCCTGACCGGCTGGGCGCCGGGGGCCCCGGCGCCGGCCTCCGAGCTTCTCGTCAATCCCACCTCGCATCCATTCGGCGACCGGCTGGCCGAGGAGATGCGCGTTCGGGACCATCTCTACCTGTCGGATCCGCCCCCCGCCGACGCCGAGATCCTGCTGACGGCGCCCTGGCACTACAGCCGCCTCCCGGTCGCCTTCGCCTGCCGCCACCAGGCCGGCCGCGTGCTCCACATGGGGCTGGGTCATGGCGCCGAGGCCTGGGGGCATCCCGAGTTCGGCGCGCTGGTCCACCGGTCCCTGCGGCAGGCCGCCGGATTGAGCGCGGCGCCGGCCCTCGGCGTCGGGCTCTACGGCTACGGGGCGATCGGGCGCGAGCACGCGTCCGCCGCGGGCGCTGTCGCCGGCTTCGAGCTGCGGGCCGTCTGCGACCGCGCCCCCCAGCGCCGTGACGAGGCGGCCGCGGCGTTCGCGGTCACCACCCACGCCGACGCCGACAGGATGCTGGCCGACCCCGCCGTCGACCTGGTCGTGGTCGGGGTGCCGCCGGTGGCGCACGCAGGCGCCGTGCTCGAGTGCCTGGCCGCGGGCAAGCACGTGGTCTGCGAGAAGCCGTTCGCGCTGCACGCTCGGGAATGCGACGAGATGATGGCCGCCGCCGAGCGCGCGGGCCGGGTGCTGACTGTCTACCAGAGCCGGCGCTGGGACCCGGACTTCGTCGCCCTGCGAGGCGCCGTCGAATCGGGCGCGATCGGGGATCTCTTCTACATGGAGTCGTTCATCGGTGGCTTCTCCCACCCCTGCTCTTACTGGCACAGCCACGAGCCGATCTCGGGCGGGACCATCTTCGACTGGGGCTCGCACTACTTCGACTGGATGCTGCAGCTCTTCCCGGGCGCCGTCCGCTCGGTGACGGCGAACGCCCAGAAGCGCGTCTGGCACGATGTCACCAACGCCGACCAGGTGCGGGTGGACGTGACCTTCGACGATGGCGCCCAGGCGACCTTTCTCCAGAGCGACATCGCGGCGGCGCTGAAGCCCAAGTGGTACCTGCTCGGCACCGGCGGGTCGATCACCGGCGACTGGCGCGAGGAGAGCGTGAAGTCGCGGGCCTGGACCGGCGACCTGGTCGAGGAGCGGCTGGCGCCGGCCGAGACGCCCGCGGTGGTCACCATCCACCGCCCGGCCGGCGACGGGGCCTCCCGGGAGATCCTGGCGCTCGCCCCCCGGCGGTCGCAGGGGTTCTACCGCAACCTGGGCGACCACGTCCTGCTCGGCCAGCCGCTGGCGGTGCCCGCGGGGCAGGCCAGGCGCAACGTGCTTGTCATGGAGGCGGCCGCGCGCTCGATCGCCGGCGGCGCCGCCGTGGAGGTCTCCGAATAGAGCGCATCGGCTGGGGAGTACTCGGCGCTGCCTGGATCGCCGGTCGCGCGGTCCTTCCCGCCATCCGCGCCTCTCGCAACGGACGGCTGGTCGCCATCGCGAGCCGGGACCGCGCTCGGGCCGGCCGCCTTTCCGCCGAGCACGGCATCGGCCGGGTCCACGCCGCCTATGCGGACGTGCTCGCCGATCCCGAGGTCGACGCCGTCTACGTGCCCCTGGTCAACAGCCTGCACGCGGAGTGGACGGAGAGGGCGCTGGGCGCCGGCAAGCATGTGCTCTGCGAAAAGCCGCTCGCCATGAACGCGCAGGAGGCGGAACGGATGGCGGCGGCGGCGGCGGCGGCCGGACGCCTGCTCATGGAGGCCCTCATGTACCGCTTTCACCCCCGCCTGAGGGACCAGGTGGAGAGGGCGAGGAGACGCCGCATCCTGCATGTTTCGGCCTGGTTCGGCTTTCCGCTCCAGGCGCCCGGCAGCTACCGGCTGCGGCCGGAGCTGGGCGGAGGCGCCCTCATGGACGTGGGGTCCTACAGCCTTTCCGCCTGCCGGTGGCTGCTCGGGGAGCCAGAGGCCTTCGGCGCCGTCGCCCACCGGGGCCCCGACGGCGTCGACATGACGGTCGGGGCAGCACTCGGCTTCCCGGGCGGCCAGACCGGGTTTGCCTGGGGCTCGTTCGAGTCGCCCGAGCACCAGGCGCTGGAGATCGTGCTCGAGGACCGGGCTCTGCGCATCGAGAGGCCCTTCACGGCCTGGCGCGACCCCGAAGACCCCTACCAGGTGATGGTCGAGGAGTTCGCCGACGCCGTGATCGAGGGGCGGCGGGCGCCGCTGCCGCTCGACGACTCGATCGCCAACCTCCGGCTGATCGACCGGGTGCGCGCCGAGGCAGAATGGGCGTCATGAGCCAGGCAGACGAGGCGTGGAGCCGGTTTCGCGGCGAGGTCGAGGGGCTGGCGCGCGGCCTGCGCAGCCAGGCCGACCTCGATGAGCTGAGGCGGGCCGGCGATGCCGTCCTGGAGTCGGTCAACCGGGTCGTCCAGGATCCCGAGCTGCGCGAGGGCACCCGCCGCGCGGCGCGCACGTTCGGCGACGCGCTGGCCGCCACCCTGAACCAGGTCGCCGACGCCATCCGCTCGCCCAGGAAGCCCTAGCCCCCGACCGGCCGGTCAGCCGTCTTTGCGGGGGTCCTCGTGGCGGCTGAGGGGCTCGGTGGGGCGCGGTCGAACCGGCGAAGTGTGGATCTTGAAGAGCACCCCGGGAGCGCTGAATCCGGCGGCCAGGTGCTGGTTGTCGCAGAACGGCTTGTTCTTCGAAAAGCCGCAGCGGCAGAGGGTCGCTCGGGGCAGCTTCTCCACGAATCCGTCGGCGCGACGGACCTCGATTTCGCCGACCACCAGCAGGGGCCCGTTCCGCATCGGGGTGACGGTGGTGCCCCGATGCTCCTCCTGGGCACCGCCGTCGAGGCGCCGGTACAGCAGCGCGCCGCTGGGGCATCGCTCGACCACCTCGGCGACGGTGTCGGCGTCGGCTTGATCGGGCAGCACCCAGGGGCGGCGGCGCAGCTGGAAGACGCCGGGGTGGCCCCGCAGGCACTCCCCGACGTGGATGCACAGATCGAGGTCGAAGCTGACCTCGACCGCCTCACCCCGGTAGACCTTGCGCATCGCCTTCCGCCTCCCTAGCCCTGGGCCGCCAGGATGCGATCCGATGCCTTGCGCTCCCCGTCGGACATGGGCGGCTCGTACATCCTGACCACGCCGGGGGCGCCGA
>CAYLIP010000019.1:24286-41545 GCA_964383855.1 uncultured Actinomycetes bacterium
CGCTCCCCGTCGGACATGGGCGGCTCGTACATCCTGACCACGCCGGGGGCGCCGACCACGCTGACCAGGGAGAGGGTGGTGCCGTAGCGCTCGCTGTAGGCGGCCACCGGGAGCACGGCGCACTCGTCCCGGAGCACCGCCTCCGCCAGCCGGGCGGAAACCGCGCCGATCCCGTACTGACTGGCGCCAGTGCCTTCGATGATGTTGATGTTGGCAAAGCGGATGTCATCCTCGATCTCCGCGCGCTGCTGCTCGACCGGCTGCTCCCCTTCTTCGAGCAGCTGGAGCACGGGAATCCCGCCCATCCTCGCCGACGACCAGAGGAGGACCTCGGTCACCCCGTGCTCACCGACGACCAGGGCGTCGACGTCCCGCGGCCGAACTCCCAGCCGGCGCGCCAGGTGGACCCGAAACCGAAGGCTGTCGAGCAGCGTCCCGGTCGAGAAGACGCGGTCGTGGCCGGCGAGGCGGCGCGTGAGTCCGGCCAGCGGGTCGGGGGGATCGGTGACCGCCATCAGCACCGCCTCGGGGGCCGCAGCCACGATCTGCGGCACGATCTCCCGGTAGACCTGGGCGTTGGTGTCGAGGAGGCGAAGCCGGCCCTCCGGGTCCGACCGGTCGGTGGCCCCCCCGGCCTTCTCGTTGACGCCGGCGGTGATGATCACGAGGTGGGCGCCGGCCAGGTCGTCGTAACCGCCCACCTCCACGCTGACCGCCGGCGAGAGGGGCGCGCCGTACCCCATGTCGAGAGCGACGGCGCGAGCGCGGGCGGCGTCCCGGTCGATCAGGACGAGCTCGCGGCAGACGCCTCGCTCGATCAGCGCCAGTGTGGTGGCGGCTCCCACGGCCCCCACGCCGACCACGCCAACCTTGCCGCGGCGGGCCGCCGGTCGATCGGTGCCCACGCGCTTGACCCCACCGCACCCGGCCGGCTGTGACCGGAGCGCGTCCCCGGCTGCGGCTCAGGAGCGGGGCTCGGCGGCCTCTTCGGAAGGGCTGGCCTCGGCCGGCTCCGGCGCCGGCTGCGTACGGGCCACCGGCACCACCTGCCGGAACTCGCGCACCGTGCCCGGCCAGCCGGCCAGCAGCTCCGCCGCCCGGGCCGACCCGGTGCGCGCCAGGTGCTCCTCGAGAAGCGCCCGCAGCTCGCCCTCGTCTTCCTTGGGCAGCGGGCGGGCGATCACGCTGTCGGCATTGATCTGCTCGTACTCGCGGACGTAGGCGACGCCCCCCGTCATGCCGGCGCCCACGTTCCAGCCGACCGGGCCCAGGGCGACCGCCACGCCGCCCGTCATGTACTCGCAGAAGTGGTCGCCCGCGCCCTCGACAACAGCCTGCGCGCCCGAGTTGCGCACGCAGAAGCGCTCGCCCACCCGGCCGGCGACGAAGAGGCGGCCCCCGGTCGCACCGTAGAGGCAGGTGTTGCCGGCGAGCACCGGCGTCTCCGCGCAGGCGTCGTCGGCGAAGGGCCGGATTGCGATCACGCCGCCGCCCATCCCCTTGCCCACGTAGTCGTTGGCCTCGCCCTCGAGCGAGATCTCGGACCCCTCGTCGAGCCAGGCGCCCAGCGACTGGCCGGCGCTGCCCCGCCATTCCCGCCGCTCGTAGCGCAGGCCGGCGCCGGCCGCCCGGCGGGAGTTGTCGATGGCACCGCTGGGGGGCGTGGGTTCCGGCTCGGGGCCGTTGCGGGCCCAGAGGCGCCGCCGGGGCAGCGAGGGATCCTCCGGCTGGCCGAGGACGAACGACAGGTCGAGCACCGGGTGGTCGAGCGCGCTCAGCAGGTCGACGCGGCCCACCACCTCGTCGATCGACCGGGCGCCGGCCAGGGCAAGGTACTGGCGGGCCTCCTCGGCGATCAGGGTCAGGTAGTTGACCACGTCATCCGGCTTCCCGGTGAACTTGGCGCGCAGGTCCTCGCGCTGGGTGGCGATGCCAGTCGGGCAGGTGTTGAGGTGGCACTGGCGCGCCATGTCGCAGCCCAGCGCGACCAGGACCCCGGTGCCAAAGCCGAACTCCTCGGCGCCGAGCATGGCCGCGAGCACGATGTCTCGGCCGCCGCGCAGGCCGCCGTCGGTGCGCACCGAAAGCCGCTCGCGCAGGTGCTGCTCGACCAGGATCTGCTGGGTCTCGGCCAGTCCCAGCTCCCAGGGCGCGCCGGCGCCCTTGATCGAGGAGAGGGGGGAGGCGCCGGTGCCGCCGCTGTGGCCCGAGATGAGCACGTAGTCGGCGTGCGCCTTGGCCACGCCGGCCGCGATCGTCCCCACGCCGGCCTCGGAGACGAGCTTGACGCCGACCCGGGCCCGGGGGTTGACCGACTTCAGGTCGTAGATGAGCTGGGCCAGGTCCTCGATCGAGTAGATGTCGTGGTGGGGCGGCGGCGAGATCAGCTGCATGCCGGGCTGGGCGTGGCGCAGGCGGGCGATCAGGGAGGTCACCTTGATGCCGGGCAGCTGGCCGCCCTCGCCGGGCTTGGAGCCCTGCGCGATCTTGATCTCCAGCTCTTCCGCGCGCTTCAGGTACGTGGGCGTCACCCCGAAGCGAGCCGATGCCACCTGCTTGACCTTGTTGTCGAGCCGGGGCCCCTCGTCGGAGTAGTGGTCCGGGTCCTCGCCGCCCTCGCCCGAGTTGGAGCGGGCGCCGATCCGGTTCATGGCGACCGCGAGCGCGCTGTGCGCTTCCGGAGAGAGGGCGCCCAGCGACATCGCGGTCGAGATGAAGCGCGTGCGGATCGACTCGGCGGGCTCGACCTCGTCGAGGGCGACCGGCCGGGAAGCGGGCCGGATCTCGAGGAGGTCGCGCAGCTCCTGCGGCTCGCCCATCGTCGAGAGCTCGCGCCAGCGGGCATAGGCCTCGCGATCGTTCTCCTGCGCCGCCTTCTGGGCCGCGCGCACGGCGATCGGGTTGTAGGCGTGGAACTCGCCAGCCTTGCGGAAGCGCGCCCGGCCGTGGTCGACGAGCGCCTTGGCAAGCTGGTCCGAGCGGTTGGCGTGCTCCGACCGGGACGGTGCCACCGCGACCTCCTGCTCCCAGGCCTCCGCGTGCCACTGCCGGAGCGAATCCTCGAGGTCGCTGAAGGAGTGGCCGCCGACCCGGCTCGGGACCTGCGGGAAGCAGGCGGCCATCACCTCGGCGCCCAGTCCCAGCGCCTCGAACACCTCGGCGCCGCAGTAGCTGGAGACGCAGGAGATGCCCATCTTGGCCATCACCTTGAGCAGCCCGTACTCGAGCGCGTGGCGGTAGCGGCGCTCGCCGTCGGCCGCGTCGTGCTCCTGGGCCGTGGCCAGGGCCAGGTAGGGGTGGACGGCGTTGGCGCCGGCCGTGATCAGGCACGCCAGGTCGTGCACCTCGATGGCGTCGCCGGCCACCGCGACGACGTCCTTCTGCATGCGCTGCCCGGTGGCCAGCAGCTGCTCGTGGACCGCCCCGACCGCGAGCAGCATCGGGATCGGCATCCGCTCCGGGCCGGCGCCGCGGTCGCTCAGGACCACGATGTCGGCGGGGGCGGCTTGCGCCTCGCGCGTGACCCTCTCGAGCCCTGCCCGCAGGCTCTCACCCGGTGCCAGCGAGGTGTCGACCACGACCGCGTCCTCGAGAATGCGCGCCAGCTCCGGGCGGCCGAGCACCGGCGAGGCGAGCTCGAGCAGCCGGTGTGTGAACGGGCGGTCCAGGCGCATGGCGGGATGGTGCCGCTTGCGCAGCTCGGCGTTGGCGTCGCCCTCGGGGTCGAGCGTCGTCCCGCGCGCCCCGAGAACCACGCGCAATGACATCACCGAGCGCTCCCGGAGGGAGTCGATGGGCGGGTTGGTGACCTGCGCGAAGCGCTGCCGGAAGTACCCGTAGAGGCGGCGGCGCGTGCGGCCGAGGACGGCGATCGGCGTGTCGTCGCCCATCGACCAGTTCGGCTCGAGCGCCTGCTCGGCCATCCCCTGGACCACCAGCTTCACGTCCTCGAAGCCCCAGCCATGCGCGCGGTGCCTGCGCGAGAGGTCTTCCGGCACCTCCACCTCGAGGCTCCTGTGCTCGACCGGAACCAGCAACCGGTCGGCCAGCAGGCCGTAGTCGTGCCGCGACGCCACGCGCTCCTTGGCCTCGTCGTTGCGGAGGATAATGCCGTCGCCGGTGTCGACCAGGAGGATGTGGCCGGGTCCCAGCCGTCCGCGCTCGATGACGCGGCCGGGCGACAGCGGAACCACCCCCGCCTCCGACGCGGCCACCACCAGCCCGTCGCTCGTGACCTGGTAGCGAAGGGGCCGCAGCCCGTTGCGGTCGAGCGCGGCGCCCGCGACCACGCCGTCTGAGAAGGCGAGTGCGGCCGGGCCGTCCCAGGGCTCGAAGCGGGTGGTCTGGTAGCGGTAGAAGTCGCGCACCCGGGGCGCCATGTCGCCGCGTCCCTCCCAGGCGTCCGGCACCAGGGCCATCAGGGCATCGGCGGTCCCGAACCCTCTGCGCACCAGCAGCTCGAGCACGTTGTCGAGCGACGCCGAGTCGGAGCCCTGGGGCGAGACCACGGGCCGCAGGGCGGCCTCGAGCTCGGCCTCGCGGGCCCTCATCCAGGCCCGGTTGCCGGCCACCGTGTTGATCTCGCCGTTGTGGGCGACCAGCCGGAAGGGCTGGGCCAGCCGCCAGTCGGGCAGGGTGTTGGTCGAATACCGCTGGTGGAACACGGCGAGCTGGCTGGCCGCGTCCGGGTTGGCGAGGTCGAGATAGAACTCGGCGAGGTGTGTGCCCGCCATCAGGCCCTTGTAGACGATGGTCCGGTAGGAGCAGGAGGGGATGTACATGCGCACGCCCTCCTGCTCCGCCAGCCGCTCGGCCCACCTGCGCGCGCGGTAAAGCCGGTCTTCCCACTCCGAGTCGGAGACCTCGGGCCGGGTGATGATGGCGTGCCAGACCGTGGGCGCGCTGGCGCGCGCCTTCTCCCCAAGTGCGCCCGCATCGACCGGTGCCCGCCGCCAGTCGGCCACGCCCATGCCCTCGGTGGCGAGCGCTCGCGCCAGGACCTTGCGCGCCGGATCGCCATCCCACTCGAAGAGGACGGCGACCGCGGTGCCCTGCCCGAAGATGGCGCGCGGAATCTGGAGGAGCAGGCCGGCCCCGTCACCCGAACGGCCGTCGGCGTCCAGGCCTCCGCGGTGCGCCAGCCGGGCGAGCGCGGTCACCCCGGCCGCCACCACCTCGTGGGTCGGCGTGCCTGTCGTGGTCGCCACGAAACCCATCCCGCAGGCGGCGCGATGATCGGGCAGGCTTCCGCGCCAGCGGGCGCGCGCGTGATCGACGGGTTTGGACATGAGGTCCCAACGGTATCCGGGACGGCCGAAACCGGCTAGTCGGTCAGCACTAAAGCGAGCCGTAAGTCCTCGTCACATGCTCACAAGGCAAGCAGGCCGTGGATGCGGAGGGCCACGGCCAGGTTGAGCCGCGTGTCGGCGTCCTCGAGCTCGATCCCGCCGATCTCGCGAATTCGGTCGAGCCGGTAGCGCAGGGTGTTCGGATGCACCTTGAGCCGCCGGGCGGCCGCCTGCTGCTCGCCGGTGTCGAGATACGCGCGCAGCGTGTCGACGAGGCCGGCGCCGCGCGCGCGGTCGTGCTCGATCAGGGGTCCCAGGTGGCGCTGCGCGAACTCCACCAGGCGCTCGTGGTTGACGGCGGCCAGGAGGCCGGTCAGGCCCAGCTCGGGCACCGAGATGACCTGGCCCCAGCGGCGCAGCCGCGCCAGGGTCTCCATCACGGCGTCGACCTCGCGGTGGGCGCCGGCGACGCCCGCCGGGGCCTCGACCGGGGCGCTGAACCCGACCGACACCGTGAAGCCGGGCTTCCAGCCGTTGACCGCGTCCTGGACCTGGTGCCCGAGTGCCCCGGTGCGCCGGCGGGCGTCGGCGGGGTCGACGCCTGGCCCCAGCGGGAGCAGCGCGAAGATGGCGTCCGAATGCGCCCCCAGGAGCGCCCGCGGATGGTTGCTCCGCACCACCCCGGAGACCCGCCGGAAATACTCGCGCTTGAGGGCCTGGATGGCATCTTCCGTCACCTGACGGCTGCGCAGCAGCGAGCGGAAGTCGTCGATGTCGACGCGCATGTACACGTGCAGGCCCTGCAGGGGGTAGGCGAGGTGGCGGGCGCGCCGCTGCACCGCCTGCTCATCGCCGTAAGTGCCCTGGACCAGGTCGTCGAGGAACTCGCCGCGGACGCGGGCCTCGACCTCGGCGACCTCGCGCTCCTTGGTCAGCGCCATCGCCACCACCAATGCCGCCTGCTCGACCGCCATCGTCGCCAGGTCCTCCTGGGCCGGTGGGGCATCGATCACCGAGATGTAACCGAGGACCTGGTTGGCGGCCAGGATGGGGGCGATGATCCGCTCCTTGTTCATGCCCACGTGCGGGAAGGCCCGGACCTTGAGCGGGTGGCGGCGTGACTCGACCTCCCGCAGGGCGCTCTGGACCTGGGGGTCGTAGACGACCCGCGGCGGTGTTCCGTGGTGAGCGATCGTCTCCTTGCGGTGGGGGTCGTTGGCCGAACCCCCGGCGTGGGCGAGCAGGTGGAAGGAGGCGTCCTCGATGCTGACCGCGCAGTCGAGCAGGTCGCTCAGGGTGCGCGCGATCTCGTTGATGCCCTTGCCGTCGAGCACGATCTCGGCGAACCGGCTGTGGATCTCGAGGGAGCGCTTGAGCCGCCAGTGCTCGGCGTTGATGATCCGCTCCAGCAGCGGCTCCATCACGTCGACGAAGGGGATGTCCTCGCGCAGCTCGAAGAGGGGGAGGTCGAGCCGGTCCGCCTCGGCGATCATCTCTGCGGGCAGCTCGTGCAGGTAGCGCTCGGGCTTGACGATCAGCCCCGAACCCCCGGCGCGCGCCACCCCGTCGACCAGGGCCAGCTGCGCCTCGCGGTCGTCCTTGATCGCGAAGGCGGTGGTGAGGAGGAGGTCGTTGGGGCGCAGCAGGCGCACCGTCTCCGGGGTCTCCATGAGGCGGACCCAGTCGATCTTCCGGTCCAGCCCGCCGGTGCCGCCGACCAGCCTGGCCTCCGCGAAGCCGCCGAAGGCCATGGCTTCGCGCACGGTCGGCGCCGGATACATCTGCTCCCGGCCCGCGGGCTGCGCCATGGCAGCCGATCTTAGCGCCAGCCCGGTGCGGAGTTGTGGGCGGCCCATAACAACGACCGGCGCTTCATTGTGCGGCAAGCCCTAGATGCCCTCCGCCGGCAGGCCTAGGCTGAGGGACCATGAGCGACGCTCAGGAGCCGATGTGCGACCGCCACGAGGTGAAGACCCCGACCGTGCTGCGCACGCTGCACTCCGACGCGTCCAAGCCGCATGAGGTGGTGGCTCTGTACGAGTGCCCGGATTGCGGCTATGAGCAGCGGGTTCCGATCGACCACCTCCTCCTTGCCGAGGCGGGGCGGGCCGTGCCGTAGGGCTTCGGTCTGGAACCCCGCCTCCTGCGAGGGGGGCGGGTTTTTTTGTTTGCAGGCGTTAGTGGAGGCAGTGATGAAGACGGGTAAGTTCGAGACCGCCAAGGGTGAAGAGGCCAAGGCCGCCGAAGAGGCGCTGTCCGCCCAGATGGTGGGCGCCTACAACTGACCGCCCAGACAACTCTTAACCACTAACGCCGGAAAACCGTCGGGGCGCCACCCCACCATCCCTCGCATGCCCCACCTGCTGTGCTGGTTCCTCCACCGGGCCCAGTGGACCATCCTGATCCCCGGTCTGCTGCCGCTCCACCTGGACGCCGTCGCCTACTGTCCGACCTGCGACGCGGGACGCGGTCACAAGACGCCACAGCGGGCCTTCGCGGGCATGCCGGGCGCCGTCTAGCCCACTCCGTCCCGACTCTCCGCCCGTCGGGCGGCCCGCCCATCCGAGGCAAGGCCCGTCAAGCCGACCTGGAGACCGGACCGCTCAGGGCGCGAACTCCTCCAGGCAGAGCCGCGCGCTCTCGATGTCGCCGGACTCGGGCAGCACCACCCGGACGATCGCCAGGTCAAGGCCGTGGGCGAGCTGCTGGAACTGCTCCCGCACCTCGCCCGGCCGCCCGTAGCCGCCGACCGCGCTCAGCACCCGCTCCGGCGCCTCGCCGCCCGGCTCCAGGCCGGCGAGGTCAGCGCCGAAGCCCATCCGCTCGAAATGCCTCCGGTAGGCGGGCGGCCCGACGGCATAGGTCAGCATTGCCCGGGACAGCCCCGCCCGCGCCAGGGCCCGGTTGCGCGCGACACAGACGCGGATGTATTCGGCGATCGTGGGCGCCGCCCGGCCCGCCGCCGCCGCCGACTCCTCTACGGTCGCCCGGCTGGCGGCGACCTGCTCCGCGGTGCACCAGTTGAGGGCGGCGCCGTCCGCGGCCCGGCCGGCCAGCCCCAGCATCAGCGGGCCGAGCGCGGCCAGGTAGACCGGCGGGCCGCCGGGCCCGAGCGCCTCCCGGAGGCCGGCCAGGTAGCCGGGCATCTCGCGTGCCGCGTGCTGCATGCCGCCGCTGCCGATGCCCAGGACGAAGCGCCCCTCGGTGGCGGAGTGCGCCTCGCGGGCCCACCCGGCGTAGACCCCGGCCGGCTGGCCGTCGGCGGGCGCCACCGAGATGCCGGTCGGCAGCCCGCTCGCCCGGTGCCAGCGCACGCAGCGGTCGAACGCCGCGCGGTCGGAACCGGAAGGCGTCCAGGCCGACTCGTACCCCAGCTTGGCGCCCAGCCGCACCAGCGCCAGCTCGTCCTCCGGCGGCAGCCGGAGCGAGGGGTCGAGGCTGAACCCGAGCATCGCTACCGGGACAGCTGGCGCAGGACGTAGGGCAGCACGCCGCCGTGGTGCAGGTAGCGGAGCTCGACCTCGTTGTCGACCCGCGCCATGCACCTGAAGCTCTTCACCGAGCCGTCCTCCGACCGCGCCTCGACCTCGACCACCTGCCTCGGCCCGAGCGAGTCGATGCCGCGAATGGTGAAGGCCTCATCGCCCTTCAGGCCGAGCGAGGTGCGGCCCTCACCCTCGGCGAAGGCCAGCGGCAGGATGCCCATGCCGACCAGGTTCGAGCGGTGGATGCGCTCGAACGACTCCGCGATCACCGCCCGCACGCCCAGCAGGTTGGGCCCCTTGGCCGCCCAGTCGCGGGACGAGCCGGAACCGTACTCGCGACCGGCGATGACGATCAGCGGCGTGCCCTCCGAGCGGTAGCGCTCGGAGGCGTCGAAGATCGTCATCTCCTCGCCGTCCGGCTGGTGCCGGGTCCACCACCCGGCCTTCTCCCCGGCCAGCTCGTTGCGCAGCCGGATGTTGGCGAAGGTGCCCCGCACCATGACCTGATGGTTGCCGCGGCGCGCGCCATAGGAGTTGAAGTCGATCTTCTCGACGCCGTGCTCGACCAGGTGGCGGCCGGCCGGGGAGTCGGCCGGGATCGAGCCCGCGGGCGAAATGTGGTCGGTCGTGATCGAGTCGCCGAGCATGACCAGGACGCGAGCATTCTCGAGGTCGCGCAGCGGCTCCGGCTCCGGCCCCATGCCCTCGAAGTAGGGCGGGTTCTGGACGTAGGTGGACTCGGCGTCCCAGGCGTAGGCGGTGCCGGTGGGCGCCTCCATCCGCTGCCAGTACTCGTCACCGTCGTAGATCCGCTCGTACTCGCGCTTGAACATCTCCTGGCGGACCGCCCGGTCGACCACCTCCTGCACCTCCTCGGCGCTCGGCCAGAGGTCGCGCAGATAGACCGACTTGCCCTCGCGATCCTGGCCTATCGGGTCCTCGCTGAGGTCCTTGCGCACCGAGCCGGCAAGCGCGTAAGCGACGACCAGCGGCGGCGAGGCCAGGTAGTTGGCGGCGACCAGCGGGTGGATGCGAGCCTCGAAGTTGCGATTGCCGGAAAGCACCGCGGCCACGTTGAGGTCGCGCTCCTGGACTTCCGCCTCGATCTCGGGCGTCGCCAGCGGGCCGGAATTGCCGATGCACGTGGTGCAGCCGTAGCCGACCAGGTAGAACCCGAGCTTCTCGAGCGGCTCCAGCAGCCCGGCCTGCGTCAGGTAGTCGGTGACGACGCGGGAGCCAGGCGCCAGCGAGGTCTTCACATAGTCGGGCACGGTCAGCCCCCGCTCGACCGCGTTGCGGGCAAGCAGCCCGGCGGCGACCATCACCGACGGGTTCGAGGTGTTGGTGCAGGAGGTGATGGCCGCGATCACGATCGAGCCGTTGCGCACGCCCGCACGCGGCGGCGAGGCCACCGCGACCCCGGTGCCGAGGTCGTCCGCCAGCTCGCGCTTGCGGGTCGCATCCATGGAGCCGCCCTCGCCCTTGAAGCGGCCGATGTCGTGGCCCGCGTCGTCCTCGGTGCCGTTGGCGAAGACCTTGGCAAAGCTCTCCCAGACATCGCTGAGCGGGACGCGGTCCTGCGGCCGACGGGGCCCGGCCAGGCTCGGGACGACGCTGTCCAGGTCCAGCTCGAGCATCTCGCTGAACTCGGGGTCGGCCATGCCGTCCTCCCGGTAGAGGCCCTGGGCCCGGCAGTAACGCTCCACCAGGTCGATGAGGTCGTCAGGGCGCCCGGTCATCCGAAGGTAGCGCAGCGTCTGCTCGTCGACCGGGAAGAGCGCCGAGGTGGCGCCGTACTCCGGGCACATGTTGGAGAGCGTGGCCCGGTCGGCGACGGTCAGCGAGGAGAGGCCGTCACCGCAGAATTCCACGAACTTGTTGACCACGCCGTGCTTGCGCAGCATCTCGGTCAGGGTCAGCACCAGGTCGGTGGCCGTCGACCCGGCGGGCAGCTTGCCGGTGAACCGGATGCCCACCACCACCGGCGTCGTCAGGTACATGGGCTGGCCCAGCATCGCGGCCTCGGCCTCGATGCCGCCGACGCCCCAGCCCAGCACGCCCAGGCCGTTGACCATGGTGGTGTGCGAATCGGTCCCGACCAGGGTGTCGGGGATGGCGATCCGGCCGCCCTCGACCTCGCGCACCTGGACGACCTTGGCCAGGTGTTCGAGGTTGACCTGGTGGCAGATGCCCATGCCGGGCGGGACGACGGTGAAGTTGTGGAACGCCTGCTGGGCCCAGCGCAGCAGCGCGTAGCGCTCCCCGTTGCGCTCGTACTCGCGCTCGATGTTGAGGTTGTACGCGCGCACGTTGCCGAAGGTGTCGACCTGGACCGAGTGGTCGATCACGAGGTCGGCCGGCACCTGGGGGTCGACCAGTCCCGGGTCGCCACCCTGCTCCGCGAGCACCGAGCGCATCGCCGCCAGGTCGACCACGGCGGGCACCCCGGTGAAGTCCTGCAGGAGCACCCGGGCCGGCGTGTAGGGCAGCTCGGCGCCCGACGGCGGTGGCTTGGGCCAGCCCGCCAGCGCGCGCACCGAGGCCTCGTCGACTCGCCCGGAATCGAGGTCGCGAAGCAGCATCTCGAGCAGGACTTTGACCGTGCGCGGAAGGCGCGAGGGGTCGCCGTAACCGGCCTCGCGTGCGCGCTCCAGCGGGTAGTAGTCGAGGTCGGTCCCGGTGAGGCGTGCGCGCAGTTCGGACATGCTGCCCATGCTAGTGGTAGTCAGCCCAGCGAGCGGACGCTGACGCCCCAGGCGGCGGTGAAGGACTCGCCCGGGTCGAGCACGCGCAGGCCGTCACCGGACTGGAAGGCGTTGGGCGCGCAAGTCATGGGCTCCACGCCCAGCCCGCGCCGCCTCCGGCCCTCTTCGAACGTGTCGCCGGTGAAGAGCATGAGATGGGAAAAGCCCTCGTCGAGCCACACCGTGACCTCGCGCTCGGGGCCGCGCATCACCACCCGGGCCCGGCCGTCCGCGTCCCGGCCGAGATCGGTGAAAGCGGTGTCGAGCACGCGCGCGCCCAGAGGCTCGGGCCGCCGGAGGTCGTACTCGCCGGCGACCGGCACCTGCTCGCCGGTGGGGATCCCGCGGCCGTCGGCGACCAGGCGCGTCTGCGCCGGGCTCTGCACCACGGCCTCGTCGATCAGCCCGGGCGCAACCCGGATGTAGGGGTGCTGGCCGGCCGCGTAGGGAAGCGGCCGCTGGCCGGCGTTGCGGCCTGTGATGGCGACACGCAGCCCGTCGGGCCCGAGCGCATAGTCGATGCCGGCGACCAGCGTGAAGGGGTAGCCGGGCTGCGGGTAGAGCACCGATTCGACGAGGACGCGCGCGTCGGTGCGCTCCAGGCAGCGCCACCTCGACCAGCGCAGAAGGCCGTGGATCGAGGTCTGCCGCTCGGGTTCGGTGAGGGGAAGCTGCTCTTCCTGCCCGGCGAACGTGTAGCGGCCGTCCCTGATGCGGTTGGGCCAGGGGATCAGCGGCTGGCCCCGGGCCGCCGTGCACATCTCATCCGCCTGGTAGCCGTCGAGGACGTCGAAGCCGTGCTCGCTGAAGCTCCGCAGGCCGCCTCCGACCTCGACGACCACGGCGCGTTTGTCGCCGTGGGCGATCTCGTGCTGCTGTCCGGAGGGGTGCTCGCTCGGCGGCGCCGGCACCTACGCGGTCGGGCGGTGGCGGGGCGCGGTGAGGATCCGGATCAGCGCGACCACCGCCCAGGCCAGGAGCAGGTAGATGACGATCGCGACCAGCGAGCTGGCCTCGAAGACGTAGAAGCCCTGGGCGGTGTCCGGGAAGATGCCGCGGAAGGGGGCGACCAGCGGCGAGGTGATGCCGTAGGTGAAGCCGACGAACTCGGCCTGGGAGGAGGCGCCGAGCAGCTTGAGGGCGAAGCGCAGCGCGATCAGGGCCACGATCAGCCCGAAGCAGAACCACGCCACCTGCACAGCCCGGTAGTTGTAGGGCGCCACCGGCCCGGCCGGTTCGTAGGGTGGCCGGCCGTCGACGTAGCGCTCCTCGCGGATCACCTCCCGCTCCCTGTCGTAGCGAGGACCACCGCGCTCGCCGCGGTAGCGGTCTTCGACCGGGTCGTCGTACGCCGGGTCGCGATCGCGATCGTACATAGCGATAGCGATGATATCACGTTATGTGAAGTTGTGCCGCCGATGTGGTTGAGTTTCCGAATTCCCCCGGGCCGGCTCAGGTGGAGTGGGTCGCCGACCTCTGGATGCTGGCCAGCGCCACCGCCGCCGCGATGTGAGAGAGGTGGGTGAGGCCCTGGGGGAAGTTGCCCATCATCTCCTCGGCCCGGGAGTCGTACTCCTCGGCGAAGAGGCCGAGGTCGTTGCAGGTGCCGGCCGCGCGGTCGAACACCTCCCGCGCTTCCTCGGAACGCCCCTGCCGCGCCAGTCCCTCGGCCAGCCAGAAGGTGCAGGCGAGGAAAGAGGCCTCGCGACCGGGCAGGCCGTCATCGGTCTTGCGCGGGCGGTAGCGGAGGAGCAGGCCGTTCTCCGTCAGCTCCTCGCGTACGGCGTCGACCGTGCGCACCATCCGGTCGTCGGTCCACTCCACAAACCCGGAGCTGGGGAGGAGCAGCAGCGCCGAGTCCATCTGGGCGGTGCCGTAAGCCTGCACGTAGACGCCGCGCGTTGCGTCATAGCCCTTGGCCTCGATGCTCTCCTGGATCTCCGAGGCGACCTTGCGCCAGCGCTGCACCGGGGCCTTGCGCAGGCATTCCTCGGCCAGCGCCAGGCCACGATCGACGGCCGTCCAGCAGAGCGCCTTGGAATGAACGAAGTGCTGTGGCTCGCCGCGCACCTCCCAGAGTCCGCGATCGGGCTCCGACCAGCGCTCGCAGGCGGTGTCGACGAGGTCGAGGAGGAATCGCCAGTAGTCGTCGTCAGGCGACTGGCCACGCCGGTGCCAGCGCCAGCTGAGCAGGACCAGCTCGCCGTACGCATCGAGCTGCAGCTGCTGCGAGGCCGCGTTGCCGATCCGTACCGGGCGCGAGCCGCGGTAGCCGTCGAGATCGGTGAGGAGGATCTCGGTCAGCCGGCGCTCGCCGCCCAGGCCGTACATGATCTGGAGGTCGCGGGCGCTGCCCGCGGCGCTCCGCTGGATGAAGCGCCGGAAGCCGTCGGCCTCGCGGTCGCAGCCGATGTCGGCCAGCGAGCGGACGCTGAACGAGGAGTCGCGGATCCACGAGAACCGGTAGTCCCAGTTGCGGGGGCCGCCCACCTCCTCCGGCAGCGAGGTGGTGGCGGCGGCGGCGATGGCGCCGGTTGGTGCGTTGACCAGCGCCCGCAGCGCCAACGCGGACCGCCGCACGCTGGGCTCGTCCGGTCCCGGGAGGGAGGCGCGGGACGCCCACCTCCTCCACCACGCGATCGTCTGCTCCAGGCGCTCGTCGATGGTCGCGCTGTCGACCGCGCCGACACCATCCGAATCGAGCATCGCCGGGGGCCAGCTCTGGACGGAGAAGCGCACGCGCTCCTCGGCCCGGACGGTGAAGCGGCAGAGGAGGCCGTGCAGGTCGTGGGGATCGTGGTCCAGGTCGGCGTCGCCGGAGATCAGGAGGCCGTTGTTGCCGCCGATCGCGGCCGACACGTTGACGCCGCGCCGGCGGATCCAGGGCTGGACCTCGCCGTAATCGAACCGCGGCTTGATCGCCACGCGCATGTCGACCTTGCCCCGGACCCCGACCACGACCCGCAGCAGCTGGTTGTAGGGCCGCTCGCGGCCCCCCTCGTACATCGCGAAGCAGTCGATGACGCGCGCCTCGCCGCCGCCCGCGGTGAAGGTGGTCTCCAGCACCATGGTCTCCGGCAGGTAACGGCGGGAGGTCACAAAGCCATGCCCCACCGGCTCGATCGAGAAGTAGCCGCCCTGCTCCCAGTCGAGGAGACGTCCGAAGCAGCTGGCGAGGTCCATGCGCGGCATGCAGCACCAATCGATCGACCCCGCCCTGCTGACCAGGGCCGCGGAGTGGCAGTCCCCGATCAGCCCGTAGGCGGCGATCGGCGGATAGGGGGAGCGCGCGTGCTGCACCGTCTGGGGGCTGGAGCCGTGGCTGCCCGGCATGCTGTCAGTCCAAGCTACGGGGGTCGAGGCTGCGGCGGCCGAGGATGCGGGCGACCGCCGAAGCCGCCGGGGACCGCGTGAGCGCCTCCAGCGAAAGCGGCAGGGGCCGGGACCAGTTGCTGGGATCCAGGCGGCCGGGCCGGTTGGGCCGGTCCGGGCTGCCGCAGATGTCCTCCAGGGTCGCCGCCAGGAGACGGGAGGGCGCCCGGGCCAGGAGCCCGTACGCGGCCTCCAGCACCGCTTCGGGCGAAGCATCCGCACTCAACCCCGCCTGCCCGGCCAGGCGCTCGCGCACCTCGGGCATGGGGTCCGACTCCCGCCAGACGCCGGCCAGCGTGGGCAGGTCGTGCGTGGTGAGCGCCGCCAGCGCCTCCCGCGGGTAGCCGTCCGGAGGTCCGGGCTCGAACCAGAGCAGGCGGTAGGAGAGGACGTCGCGCTCGTGCAGCGCCTCCCGCACCTCGGGCTGCACGGTGCCCAGGTCCTCGCCCACCACGTAGGCCCCCGCCCGCGTGCTCTCCAGGGCCAGGATGTCGAGCAGCTCGCGATGCGGGTAGGCGACATAGGTGCCGGCCGGCGGCCCCTCGCCGGCGGGGATCCAGAAGAGGCGGAAGAGGCCCATCACGTGATCGACCCGGATTCCCGCGGCATGCCGGAAGGCGGCCCGGATCGTCTGCACGAAGGGCTCGTAGCCGTGGGCGGCCAGGCGCCAGGGGTCGAAGGGCGGCAGGCCCCAGTCCTGGCCGGCGGTGTTGAAGGCGTCGGGGGGCGCACCCACCGACATGCCCGCGGCCAGGGTGTCCTGGAAGGCCCAGGCGTCGGCGCCGTCGGGGTGCACGCCCACCGCCAGATCGGCCACCAGGCCGGCGCGGCCGGCCGCGCCGGCGAGCTGGCGATCCAGCTCGAGCTGTAGCCAGGCGTGGAAAAGGACCTGGGGCCGGTCCTCCTGCGCGACCCGGCGCACGGCGGCGCCGCTCGGGTGCCGGTATGCCTCCGGCCAGCGCTGCCAGGGCCGGCCCAGGCGCTCGCAGAGGACGCAGAAGATCGCGTAGTCCTCCAGGCCCGGCGTCCGGGCCAGGTGCTCCTCGACCTCCCCGGCGACCCGGCCCCGGCGCTCATTCCAGATGGCGCCCAGCGCGGCCATCTTGGCCGTCCAGGCGGCGTCGCGGTCGAGCAGGTCGCCGGCCGAGATCGGGGCGAGATCGTGCACCCGCAGGTACAGGGGGTTCATGAAGCGGCGGCTCGACGGGTAGTACGGGCTGGGCTCCTGAGGCAGGCCGGGCAGCGCCGAGTGGAGAGGGTTGAGGAGCAGGAAGCTCGCTCCCAGGTCGTCGGCCCACCGCCGCAGCGTGCCCAGGTCGGCCAGATCCCCCAGCCCCTGGCTCTGCTCCGAGAGCACGGAGTGGAGCTGGACGGCCAGGCCCCAGCCGAAGAGGTCGGCGGGCAGGTGGCAGCGGGCGGGGGCGACCACCAGGCGGCGCTCCCCAGCCTCCGACCGCAGCCGGTGGTAGCCGGCCGGCAGGTCGGGCGGGAGCCGGCCTTCCAGGCGCAGCTCGGCCCCGTCCTCGGTGATCAGCTCGGCCTCGGGTACCGCCCTGCGGTCGCCCGTCCGGACGACCAGGGCCGCCGGCTCGGGCGGCGGCCCCTCGCCGGCGCCCATGGCGGTCTGGATGGCGGCCATCGTGGCCGCCGGCGCCTCCAGCCAGCGGCCGTCGTTGTTCCAGTAGCCGGAGGCGATGCCCCAGTCCTCCGGGGTCGCAGCCCCCATTCGTTGGTAGCTTAGGTGGCGAATGCAGGTCTGGCCCGGCAACCCGTACCCGCTGGGGGCCCGCTTCGAGGGGACGGGGACCAACTTCTCACTCTTCTCTGAGGTGGCCACGAAGGTCGAGCTCTGCCTCTTCGACGAGGACGGGCACGAGACCCGCGTCGACCTGCCCGAGCGAACCGCCCTCTGCTGGCACGGCTATGTGCCCAACATCTACCCCGGGCAGCGCTACGGCTTCCGGGTGCACGGGCCCTGGGACCCGCGCAATGGCAATCGCTGCAACCCGAACAAGCTGCTGCTCGATCCCTACGCCGGCGCCGTCGAGGGTGCCGTGGACTGGGATGACGCGCTCTTTCCCTACGAGCTGGGGAAGTCGGACGTGACGCTTGACGCGCGCGACAGCGCCCCCTTCATGCCCAAATCGGTGGTCATCAGCCCCTGGTTCAACTGGAACGGCGACCACCCGCCGCGGACGCCCATGCACGAGAGCGTCATCTACGAGGTGCACGTCAAGGGCTTCACCTGCCGCCACCCGGAGATCCCGCCGGAGCTGCGTGGCACCTACCTCGGCCTGAGCTCGCCGCCCGCCATCGCCCACTTCAAGCGCCTGGGGATCACCGCGGTCGAGCTGATGCCGGTGCACCAGT
>CAYLIP010000020.1:0-14182 GCA_964383855.1 uncultured Actinomycetes bacterium
GGCCGGCCGGCCGAGCCGGCGGCGGCCGGCGGCGAGCGCGGCCT
The DNA here is from genome assembly GCA_964383855.1 of uncultured Actinomycetes bacterium. Lineage (GTDB taxonomy): Bacteria > Chloroflexota > Dormibacteria > Dormibacterales > Dormibacteraceae > CAZHAC01. The sequence goes on from CAYLIP010000020.1 coordinate 45, forward strand.
CGGCCCCCCAGCCCAGCGAGGCCCGGGCCATGGCGAGGGCCGGCCGCAGGTCGTCGGGGGCGAACCAGGACGCCTCTTCGACCCCTGCCAGTGAGCGCAGGCAATCGCGCCATCTCAGCCGCCCCGACCGCAGGTACTGCATCGCGGTCACGGCGTCGAAGTTCTCGACGATCCACTTGCGCCCTTCCGGCGCCGCCCCGGCGGGAATCGCCTGGCCGGTGAGGTCGAGGTAGAGGGCGCGGGCGACATCCATGCCACCGCGGTCGACGAAGAGCCGGAAGCTGACCCCGATCCGGGGGTTGACGTCGAGCAGCAGGTATTCGCCGGTCGCCGGATCGCGCTTGTAGCCGATGTCCAGGATCCCCCGGTAGCCGAGGGAGCGCATCAGCTCGACCGTGCGGGAGAAGACCGCGGGGTTCTGAATGCATACCCCGAGGCTGGTGACTCCCTTGTCGGCCGGGTACTGGCGGAGCTTCCGTCCCGTGATGCCGAAACGGCAGCGGGATGCCGCGTCGAAGTAGCCGTCGAACATCCAGACGCTGTCCGAGCCGCCCGGGATGTGCTCCTGGATCATGAGGTTGGGCGCCTGCGGGTCCTCCAGCCGGTCGTACTGCTCCAGCAGGTGCTCCCGGCTCCGGGCGACCACCATGCGCACCCCGGTCCGGAGGTAGAGCGCGAAGGTGTCGATGCCCTTCAGCATGGCCGGATAGCGCAGCGACCCCGCCACCTCCAGGACGTCGGCCCTGGAGCGGGGAAAGAGCGTCTTCGGAGTGGGAATGCCCAGCTCCACGCAGAGCTCGAACATCGAGCGCTTGCTGGAGAGCCGGCGCACCAGGCCTTCCGGCTGCTCCGGGAAGCGGAAGTGCTCTCTCAGCGCGGCCGCGTGGTCGTCCACCAGCAGGCAGGTCGAGTCGTCGGCGGGGACGAGGAACGGCCGGCCGCCGATCTGGCGGCCGATGGCCAGGAGCGCCTCCACCGTGCGCTCGGGCGGTGAGCCGGCGAAGTCCCATTCGAAGTTGCGGCGCCAGTACCGCGATCTGGCCGCCGCCGCGCGCAGGTCGCCGTGCACCCCGAAGACCGGGATCCCCAGCCGGCCCAGGCTGCGGGCGATCCCGTGGCCGACGCCCAGGCGCACGGCGGGTGCCAGCACCAGGACCGGCGTGGAGGTGTCGATGGGATGGGCGGCCGGCCTCACAGGACCGCCGGCTCAGGCGCCAGCGCGGCGATCTCGCCGTCGCGGTAGCGGCAGACGGCGTCCAGGTCGTCCACGTGGGTGAGGACGAAGTCGAGGTCCCGCGTCTGCCCGGAGCGCCGGAGGTAGCGCGCGCTGTCGCCGGTCACGATCGACTCCAGCGGCGTCCCGCTCCACTTCCGGACGAGGCTGGCGGTGCCGGAGTCGGCGGGCTCGTAGCCCGCCTCCATCAGCTGAGCGGCGATCCAGGCGCAGCAGAGCTGGTCCTCCTCCCGGAAGGAGCCTCGCGAGCCGGCGCCGATGACGGCGACCCGCTCGTGGTTCTGGGCAAGGTGGCGGGCGAGCGCGGAGTGGTTGCGCAGGCAGGCGACGTAGGCGGCGTGGCTGCCCGCGCTGGCGCAGATCAGCCGCGTGCCGGATGACGAGAGCAGCACCACCGGGCGCTCCACGTCAAGCCGGCCTACCAGCTCGGCCGGACTGTTGTTGAGCTCGAACCCGTCGGGCACATCGCCCTCCAGCTCTCCCATGAGCAGCGCATTGGGCAGCCTGCCGGCGACCTCGAACGCGTGCTCGAGCGAGGTCGCAGGGATGCACCGGCGTCCGGTGGCGACCGCGGTCACCGCCGTCGTCGTGGCGCGGATGACGTCGATCGCGACCGCCGCCCAGCCGTCCTGGTAGCGCGAGGCCGACTCGGGGAAGCAGTCGATGACGACGCTGCCGCGGCTCACGTCCTCGCGCCCTCCGGGACGGCCGGCCGCAGCTTGGGCTCGAGGAAGGCGTCGGAATGGATGCCGCGCCGGTAGATCTCGACTCGCAGCAGTTCCTCGAGCCTCACGTTGGAAAGCTGGACCAGCGGTCCGAAGTGGTCCAGGAAGGCGAACTGGCTCGGCTTGTTGGGCGCTTCGAAGACCACCGTGTCCAGCCCGAAGGCCTCGGCGAAGCGATCCACGAAGGCTGTGTTGAGCCGGCCCTGGGCGTCGAACGCGCCGACGTCGAGAGCGCTCTCCCGGGCCTCCACGACCAGGGCGACGGCACCCGCGTCCAGCCACTGCGCGCCCCGAGCGATGGCGCGCTCGAGGGTCTCCCACGTGAAGGCGCCCTCATGCTTCTTCCCGATCTCGTACTGGATCTCCAGGCCCCGGTCGTGGGCCGCGGCCGCCACCTCGGCGGGGTTCAGATCGACATCGGTGAAGCCCTCGCCGCACTCGATCCGGCGGACGCCCAGCCCGGCGCAGAGGTCCAGGTACTCGCGCAGCCGCCGCTGCGCGACGGCGATCTCGAACGGGCCGCCTCCGGTCACCGCCGGAACCCCTGCCGCCGCGGCCGCCTGCAGCTTGCGGCGGGTGGCCGCCTCGTCAGCCACCATCCAGCAGGCCATGGAGATCTTGAGCGACCTCATCAGGTGCCGGCTCTGGGCCAGGTGGCTCTCCAGCGTCAGGGGGTCGTAGCCGGGATCGAACGGGCTCGTCAGCGGAGGCAGGCCGGCGACTCCGATCAGGCGCAGGTACTCCTCAGCCGCGGGCCGGCCCGGGTTCTGGATCATCCGCCGCCCCACCTCTCGGCGACGACCAGGTAGTGGGCGCCGCGGCCGGCCAGGCCCAACCGACCGGCCTCGGCCAGCCGCTGCAGGCGCCGGTGCAGCCAGACGCCGAGCGGGCCGGGGAGGATCGATCGCCGGAGCAGCGTGAAGGGGCCGAACCCGACCGTCACGGCGCCGACCGGCGCGCAGCCGGATCGCCGCAGCAGGGCGTCGACCACGGCCGGAAGGTCGAGGCGGGCGTCGACGGCCGGTGGCGGGCGCAGGAGGCCGGCCGCCGCAGCGCCCAGGCGAAGGCGGCGCTTGAGAGGCTGGAGACGGACGTTGAGCCAGGGATCGAGGGCAGCGTTCAGGCGCCGCCTGTTGTCGGCGGTGACGATGACGCGTCCGCCCGCCTGCGTGACGCGCGCCAGCTCGCAGAGTGCGGCCTCCGGGTCGTCGAGCCAGGGGAGGACCCCGATCGCGATCGTGGCCACGAACTGCCCGGAGCGGTAGGGAAGCCGGTACACCGACGCCTGCCGGACGGAGACGGCCGTGTCGAGCCGGCGCCTGGCGACCGCCTCGCGCGCCCGCTTGACCATCTCCGCGCTGGCGTCCACGGCCTCGACCCGGAGGCCGCGCGCGGCCAGCTCGACGGCCAGCCCGCCCGCGCCGCAGCCGGCATCGAGCACCGGCGAACCCGCCGGCAGGTGAAGCGCGTCGATCTGCGCGAGCACGTGCTCCTGCCGGGAGCGGTAGACCTCCGACTGGACGCCCCTTTCCTCGTACACGTCGCGCCAGTAGGCGGAGGCACCGTCGAAGTAGCGAGAGACGGCCGCCTGGTCGTCCCCTCGGGATGGCTGCGAAGCGACGGCCAGGGCCCTCATGTGGTCGGGCTGACGCTAGTCCACGACCCGGGGCCGGGAAATGGGCGGAATGGACCTGGCCGCCCGCGGGGGGGCCCCGCTCCCGGCCTAATCTCCCGCCGGACGCTCGGGAAGTCCCGGACCTGAGAGGGACGGTCGGCATGACGCAACGTCCCGGGCTGCGGGACAAAACGCTCCCGGGCGGCCAAGCGCCCCTTGGCGGAAGCGGGTACGGCTCCTAGCCTCCTCCCTTGAAGACCGTGAAAAGTCCACGGCTGGTCAGGCCCAGGTCAGCCCCCCGGATCCTGATGCTGACGCCGCGGACCTACCCGCAGTCGCCGGTCGTCAACCGCAACGTCGCGCTGCTCCTCGAGCGCGGCTTCCAGGTCGACCTGGTCCACGTCTCCCCCAACGCGGGAGCCGGCTGGCGCCCGCCGGAGCACCCCCGGCTGCGCCGCTACCAGGTCCCGGTCCGGCACCGGCGGTCACGCGCCGCCTGGTACCTGTACGAGTACGGCGTCTTCTTCGCCGCGGCGGCGATGATCGCCACTGTCCTCGGCCTCCGCCACCGCTACGCCGCGATCCAGGTCGACAACCTGCCCGACAGCCTGGTCTTCGCCGCCCTGGTGCCGAGGCTGCGGGGCGCGCCCGTGCTCCTCAACATCGTCGACCCGATGCCCGAGCTGACGGCGGTGAGGCTCGGCCTGGCCAGCGATCACCCGGTGGTCAGGGTGGCGCGGGCGATCGAACGCGCGTCGACCGCATGGGCGGATGCGGTCACCGTCCCCAACGACACGCCTTGCCGGCTGCTGGTCATGGGCCGGGGCACGCCCTCGGCCAAGGTCCACGTGATCCCCAACACGCTCCCGGTGACGCTGATCGAGCCCCGGGTCAAGCCCGCGCCGCCGGTCATGGTCTACCTGGGCACGCTGCTCGAGCGCTACGGCGTTGCGGTCGGCATCGACGCCTTCGCCCGCCTGCGGTGCCGCTGGCCGGACCTGGTCCTGACCGTGATCGGCACCGGAGAGCACGAGGACCGGTTCCGCCGGCGCGCTCAGGCCCTCGGGGTCGACGGCCAGGTCCGGTTCCGCGGCTTCCTGCCCTGGCCGGAGGCGATGCGCGAGGTGCGGCTGGCCACCGTCGGCATCGTGCCCCTGCTGGACGACGGGTATGGCGAGCTGATGACGCCGACCAAGCTTTTCGATTTCATCCAGCAGGGTGTGCCGGCCGTGTGCTCGCGCCTGCCGGGCATCGAAACCTTCTTTCCTGAAGACTCGGTCGTCTACTGCAGGCCGGGCGACGCCGACTCGCTGGCCGAGGCCGTGGAGTCGGTCCTCTGCGACCCCGAGGCGGCGGTCGCCACCGCCAGGCGAGCCCAGCTGGCGCTGGAGCGGATCAGCTGGGAGAACGTCGCCCACGACTACCTCCGCGTCCTCGGGGTCGCCGGTGGCTGATCCGGCAGACCGCTGCCTGGCGCTCTTCCTGCTCGCCGAGGAAGTCCGGTTCCCAACCGACGAGGGCTATGACCGAACCGCCGTGGAGCTCGCCGGCGCGCTGGCCGGAAGCGCCCGGGTCCAGGTGCATTTCACGCGTCCGACCTCTGGACCTCCGCGGACGCGCACGAACCTCCGGAGAAGTGCCCGCCGCATGCTGGCCATCGCAGATCCGCGGCTCCACCGCTCGCTCCGGCGGAGCCGGCCGGACTTCGTGGTCTACATGTCCCGCGCCGCCAGCAGCAAGCTGGCGCTGCTCCGCTGCGCCCTGCTCAAGCTGGCGGCCAGGCGCCCGGTGGTCATGCTCGACCTCCAGGGCCGGAGCCACGGCGTCGGCCGCCGGCTGCCGGGCTGGCTGAGGCCGGACCGGCTCTACATGGCGGCCCCGGTGCCGGCGCACGCGGGGGCCAGGGTCAGAACAATCGAGCTCGGCGTCGACCTCGACCGCTTCCGCCCGGTGACCGCCGCCGCCCGCCGGGAGCTGCGGGCCAGGTGGCAGGTCGCCCCGAACGCGCCCGTGGTGCTCCACGTCGGGCACCTGCGCCACGGCCGCAACCTGGAGGCGCTGCTGCCGCTGGCCGCCGACCACCAGGTGATCGTGGCCGCCAGCACACGGGTCGGCGCGGAGAGCGACGAGCTGAACCACCTCCTGTGCCGCGCCGGCGTCCGCGTCTATCGCGGCTACCGCCCCGACATCCACGAGCTCTACCAGCTGGCCGACTGCTACGTCTTTCCCACCCGGTCGGCCGGCAGCGCCGTCGCCCTGCCCCTCTCCGTGCTGGAGTCCCTGGCCTGCGACCTGCCGGTGGCGACGACCCCGTTCGGAGTCCTGCGCGAGCGCTTCGGGAACGCGCCCGGGGTGCGCTTCTTCGACTCCCCTGCCGAGCTGCCGGGCGCGGTCGGCGAGCTCCTCGCCGAGCGCCCGTCCACCCGCTCCCTGGCCGAGAGATACTCGTGGCCGGCGATCGCGCATCGCCTGCTCTCAGACCTCTCGGGATGATCGTCGAGGAGCTTGGCGCCCGGGTCTTCCGCTCGCGGTGGGCGATCGAGGACCGCGTTCGCGATCTCCTCTGGCACGACAGGCCTGGATACCTGCCGCGAGCGGCTCCCGAGGGCGCGGTCGGCAGGTTCGAGGAACGGGGCCCCGAGCCGGCGCCCGCCGATCCCCGCAGTCCGGTGCTGGGGCTGCTGGCGGCCCGGCCGGAGACGTCGCCCGCGCTGGCCGCCGCCGGCTTCTACGGGATCCAGGCCGAGGTGCTGCCGGCAGCCCGGGCGGCCGAGCTCTTCGGCCGCGCGGCCAGGGGCGACTGGCCGCTGGTCGCCCTGGCCCTGGACGAGCAGCAACTGGAGCCGGCCCTGGAGGCCGCGAGCGCCTACCTGGCCGGTGGCGGGACGGTCCTGGTCGAGCTGCCGGCCCCGCTCCGGGCAGGCATCCGCCTGCCCGGCGGCCGGGCGATCGTCACCCGCGAGCTTTGTCTGGACCGAGGCCGCCTGCGATTCCCGGGCCGGCGCACCGACTTCTCCCACGAGTTCGCGGGCCTTGAGCTGAGCGGCGTCCGAATCCCATTTGCGCTGGCTCCGCTCGGGGGCCCCGCCGCGCTCGCCGTCGCCGGCGCGCCCCAGGGACCGCTCCCGGCCGTGCTCGAGCTTCCCGCCGGCGGGGGCCGGCTGGTGGTTGCGGCGGGGGCGCACCTGGAAGGGCGTCTCTGCGACGCCTTCCTCCCCTCTGGCGCGCTGGCCACCCTTCCCGCCCTCATGCTCGTTCGCTCGCTCTATGGGGTCGCCGCCTGGCACGCGCCCTTCCAGCTCGCCAACTTCACGATCGACGACCCCGCCCTGCGTCCGGGTCGCCTGGGTGCGGACTTCGGCCGGCTGGCGGCGGTTGCCGGCGAGCGCGGCTTCCACGTGACGGTGGCCACCATCCCGCGCGAGCTGCGTCTGGCCGACCCGGGGACCGTCGCGCAGCTGATGGCGGCGGAGGCGCGGGTGACGGCCTGCTACCACGGCAACGACCACTCCGGGTACGAGTTCTTCCTGCCCGGTGCGCGCCGCCTCCGCTACCGCGGCCGGCCTTTGCCGGCCCAGGCCGCCGCCCTCGGCGAGGCCAGCCGGAGGGGGTGGGAGTTCGCTGATCGAACCGGCGCCAGGCTGGACCGGGTGATGGTCTTTCCCCATGGCATCGGACCGGCGGCCCTTCTCGACCAGCTCCGGTCCCTCGGTTTCCTCGCCACCTGCAACTTCTCCGATCGCCACCCGCTGGGCGGCGAGGAGCCGGCGGCGCCCGACCTGGGGATGCGCCCGGCCGACGTCTATCCGGAGTGGGCGGGGTTTCCGCTGCTCTGGCGGCGCGGGCTCCCCGACCAGGCGTGGATCTTCGACCTCTTCGCGGGCCGGCCGGTGATGACCTTCGGCCACCCCCGGGTGCCGGGACTGCTGGACCGGTTCGCGGCCCGCGCGCTGGCGGTCAACCAGGCCGGCGCCGGGCGAGTCCGCTGGGCAGGCCTGGAAGCGATCGCCCGCCATGCCTGGCTGCAGCGGGCTCGCGGGCGGGGGAGCTGGGAAGTCCTGATGCTCGGAAACCAGGCCTGCCTCCACAACCCCGGCATCGAGCCCCGAGCGCTGTGCGTGACGCGGCCCCACCAGCCCCCGGGCACCTGGCTCTCGGCCGCCGGCGGAGTGGCCGCACCCGGTGAACCCCTGCTTCTCACGCTGGCTCCCGGCAGCACGGCCGAGGTCATCCTCGCCGCCGGGGACCGCCTGCCCCTCCCGGGCCGGGATGGATGTCCGCTCCCTCCCCTGACGGATCCCGTGGGCGGCCGGGACTTGGCCGCTGCCGCGCCCAAGTCGCCCGCTGACTCCGGCGTGGCGCCCCCCTAGCGTGATGCCCATGAGCACGGCACTGCTCGTTCACGCGACGGCCGACGTTTCACCCGAGGCGCAGGTGGGTGCGATGACGCAGATCTGGAACGAGGCGCAGGTGCGCGCCGGGGCCCGGATCGGCAGCGAGTGCATCCTCGGCAAGGGCGTCTACGTCGACGCCGGCGTCATCGTCGGCGACCGCGTGAAGCTGCAGAACCGGGTCTCTCTCTTCGAGGGGGCGGTCCTCGGCAACGACGTCTTCGTCGGCCCTCACAGCTGCCTTCTCAACGACCTCCGGCCGCGCAGCGTGACCACCTCCGGCCGGCTCAAGCGCGCCGGCGACTGGACCGTCTCCGGCGTCGTCGTTCACCACGGAGCGTCGATCGGGGGCGGCTGCACGGTGCTGCCTGGAGTCGTCATCGGCCGGCATGCCATGGTCGGAGCCGGGGCCGTGGTGACGCGCGACGTGATCGAGCACGCCCTGGTCTTCGGCAACCCGGCCCGGGTCGTCGGCTTCGTGTGCGAGTGCGGGGCGCGGCTTCAGCCGCACGGCTACTGCGTCGAATGCGACCGCGACCATTCCTTGCCCCGGTACTCGCTCAGCCTGTGATACCGATCGCCCGGCCCCTGCTGGGGGCGGAGGAGGAGGCCGCCGTCCTCGAGGTCATGCGGTCCGGGATCCTGGCCCAGGGGCCCCGCGTGAAGGCTTTCGAGGAGGCCTTCGCGGCCGCCACCGGGGCACCCCGCGCGGTCGCCACCTCGAGCGGCACGACGGCTCTCCAGCTGGCGCTCCTGGCCCATGGAATCGGGCCCGGCGACGAGGTGGTGCTGAGCCCGCTGACCTTCATCGCCACGGCCAACGCGGTCGCTCACACGGGCGCCCGGCCGGTTTTCGCCGACGTCGACGACACGCTCAACCTGAGGCCGGAAGCGGCGGAGGCCGCGATCACGCCCCGCACCCGGGCCATCATCCCCGTCCACCTGCACGGCGGCCCGGCCGACCTCGACGCCTTCTGCGACATCGCCCGGCGGCGAGCCGTGGCGATCATCCAGGACGCCTGCCAGGCGGTGGGCGCGACCTTTGGCGGCCGGCCTCTGGGCGCCTTCGGCACGGCCGTCTACTCGCTCTACGCGACCAAGAACATCACGACCGGCGAGGGCGGGATGGTGACCACCGGCGATCCCGGCATCGCGGAGCGCGTCGCCGCCCTCCGGCACCAGGCCTACGCCGACCGGCCCTATCTCCACTCGAGCATCGGCTACAACTTCCGGATGACCGAGATCCAGGCCGCGATCGGCCTCGTCCAGGTCGGGCGCCTCGAGGAGCTGACGCGGCGGCGGATCGCCAACGCCGCCTTCTATGACGCGGCGATCGACCGCTTCCCGAGGCCGGCCCGGACCCCAGCGGGCACTCATGTCTTTCACCAGTACTGCCTGCTCACCGAGGGCGGGGCGGCGCGCGAAGAGCACCTCCGCCGGCTGCACGAGCAGGGCATCGGCGCCGCCGTTCACTACCCGGTCCCGGTCCACTGCCAGCCGGCCTACCGCGGCGCCGCCGCGGCCCGCTGTCCGATGGCCGAATGCGCCGCCGAGCAGCTGATCTCGATCCCCGTGCACCCGGCGCTGACCGAGGCCGAGCGGGACCACATCGCAGCCGCCGTCAACGCCCTCTAAAAGGCCCTCTAGGCGGGCTCGGCCGGACCAGGGACAGGCGCGCCTTCGACGACCGCGGCCGCCGCTCGGGGCCTGAATCTCCCATTGGTCCCGATCATCTCGAGGACTACGGTCGCAGCGAGGTGCAATGGAGTGGGCGAGATGCGAGCCGGAGGCGACCGCGGTGAGCGCGCCGCCGCCCTTCAGACAGCGCTCGAGGACCTCCTGCACCAGGTCCGCCTCTGCGAGGGGGAATGGAGGCTCGACGACCGAATCCAGCTCGGCATCCGACTGGCGATTCAGGCCGACCGCCGAGGCAAAGCTCGCCGGGCGCGCGGCAAGCCCTGAGGGCGGCTGATTCCGGCCTCGGCTAGATCGAGGGGGCGGCGGCCGCCCCGTCCAGCGTCGCGGCAACCAGGCCGTCGCCCGCGCCCGGCAGGCTGACCGGCATCCGGGCGCCCCCGGCCGCCAGGGACCGGTTGGCCGCCTCCAGGGTTGCCACCACCACCATCCCCTGGACGCCGTCGGTGAGCGGCGTCTGGCCGGTGCTGATGCACTCGGCGAAGTGCTCGCACTGCACGAGCAGCGGCTCTCGCCAGGCGATCGGGGGGATGGTCACCGGCCCGTGGCGGTAGAGCGGCCCGGCCACGTCGGGCGCGAAGTTGACGCCGAGGTCGTAGATGCGCAGCTTCTCGACCGGCGCCACGTCGTTGTAGACGGCCATCTTCTGGTCGCCGAGGACGGTGACGCGCCGCACCTTTGCGGGGTCGAGCCAGCTGACGTGGATCTGGGCCGCCATGCCACCCTCGAAGATCAGCTCCAGGTAGGCGACGTCGTGGACGTCACTCTGCACGCAGGTGCTGCCCCAGCTGCTGACCAGCAATGGCGGCCGGCCGAGCAGATGGAGAAGGATGGAAACGTCGTGGGGCGCCAGGTCCCAGATCACGTTTGAGCGCCGCTGGAAGAGCCCGAGGTTGAGCCTCGCCGCATCCACGTGGTAGATGCGGCCCAGCTCGCCCGCCTGCACCAGCCGAGCGAGCGCCTGGACGGCGGGGTTGAATACGAAGGTGTGTCCCACCATGAGGATCCGGGAGGCGTTCGCCGCCACCCGGATCAGCTCGGCGGCCTCCTCGGCCGACGCCGTCATGGGCTTCTCCACGAGAACATGCTTGCCGGCCAGCAGCGCCTCCTGCGCGAGCTCGAAGTGGGTGTGGATGGGAGTCGCGATCACGACCGCGTCGATGTCCGCCTCGAGGAGGCGGCGGTGGTCGTCGAAGACCTGGACGCCCTGTGCGAGCCGGCGGATCTCACCATGACGCTCGGGCCGCGCCTCGGCCACGCCGACCAGGTCGGCCATGGAGGTGTCGCGAAGGTTGCGGACCACGTTGGGTCCCCAGTAGCCGAACCCGATCACGCCGATCCGAGGCAGTCGAGGAGAACGGTCCGCCATGAATGCGGGTCGATCCACCACCCCGGCGATCATTGCTGAAGTGTCAACCGTCGACCGCTCGATTCCCATGGGCGCTCAGGGAACCCGGCATGGCCCTGATCGCGCAATTGGAGCCGCCTGACCCAGCCACCCGGGACAAGCGGGTTGCCGGTCAGGCGCCGTGCTGGCGCATGAGCTCCAGGACAACCGCGACGCCCGGGACAACCTTCCCCGCGCCCGGCCACTGGGGTGCGTCGAGCGCCCTCAGCAGCAGGCGCTGACGCGCCGAGAAGTTTGGGGGACGGCAGTCGCGGCAGCCGCCCACGGGGTGGCCCAGCAGCCGTTCGACCGCCATCGCGAAGCCGCGCTGGCAGGGCTGATCGAGCGCCCGGTACCCCGACGCCCGGGCCGGCCCGGACGCGTTGCCGGCCAGCAGCGGGAGCTCGGCGAGGGCGAGCAGGGGCAGATCGGCCTCGGTGTCACCGATGGCAAACGCCAGCGGCCGGCCGCCGCCGCCACCTCCCAGCCGCCGCGCCAGCTCCAGGGCCGCCCGGCCCTTGTCGATACCCCTGGGCACGAGGTCGGTCTGGGCGGCGCCGGCGAAGACCTGGAAGCCAGGCGGGCTGGCCTGGCCGAGCAGGCGCTCCAGGGCGATCGCGTCGAGCGGTCTTGCTTCTGCGGTGGCGGCACGGACCGAACCGCCGCGGGCGGGGTCGATCCGCAGCCCGGCCGCCAGCGCCGCCCGGCGCAGGTCTTCGACCGCCGCCCGCTGGGACTCCGAGGCCAGGTTTACCGCATCGCCGGCGGAGTTCACGACCAGGGCCGCGCCGTACTCGGCCACGCCGCCCGCGACCGGATAGCTGCGGCAGCGGTCGCGAACCTCCTCGAGGTTGCGCCCGGTCGTCAGCACCACCCGGTATCCGTGGCGAGCGAGCGCTCGCAGGGCGAGCGCTCCACCCGGCGTGGTGGCGGGAAAGCCCAGCCCTGGGGTCTCCAGCACGCCGTCCAGGTCGACCGCGCAGAGCGGTCCGGTCGCCGGTGCGCGCGTGTCGGCGAAGATGGTCTCGGCGTAGTACTCCTGCAGCGCCGCCGCCATCTCGCGGTCGGCGCCGGGCCCCCGGGGGTTCCCGGCCAGCCGCTGCCGCAGATGGAGAAGGCGGTAGAGCAGCCACCGCTCGCCGTCGACCCGCGTGCCGGTTTCGGACTCATAGGCGGTCCGCAGCAGGCGGCCGAAATCGGCGGGCGCGCCGGTGGCGGCGCCCGCCAGGTCAAAGGCGGGGTCGTAGCAGTAGAGATCGGTGGCGGCGAAGGCGCCCCGGTCGGCGCTGACCTTGAGCAGCCGCCCGGAGTCGGCTCGAAACCAGCTCTCGCGGGCCATGCGGCCGTCGACCACGGCCGTGCGCCGGGCCTCCAACAGCTCGCGCGCGGCCGCCTGCAGGAGAGGGCGGGCGGCCGGCATAGCCCGGCCAAACCCGCTCGCGAGCAGGTCTCCGGCAGCCTTCCAGGCCGATCCGCGCCGGCCCATCCCCCGCGAGGGATCGCCCGACGTGGCCAGCCCGCGCGCCCGGTCGTCCACGTAGCGCGCGACGGCTGCCGCGGCCGCGGGCCCGCCCCATTCCTCGCCGGCGCGGCGGCTCTCCGGCAGCCACTCGCGGTAGAGGATGCCGTCCCGGGCTCCGAACGTGACCGGCAGGTGAGCCGCCAGCCGGTCGGCCACCGCCAGGGAGTGGTGCCCGAAGTAGCCGAGGCCGATGCCCTCGGCGGCCACCGTGCAGGTTCGGCCGTCCACGCCGACCCGGTAGAGGCCTCGCACGTGACCGCGCGCCGCGGTCTGGACCTCGAGCCTCTCCAGCACCCTCGCGCGGGACCGGTCGCCGGCCAGGCCGGCCAGGTCGTCCTCGACGGCGCGGCTCTCCAGCCGGCTGTGGACCGACCATTCCCGGTGGGGCAGCACCACGGCCGGGTAGCGCTCGAGCCGCGGCGGCAGGCCCCCGGCGCCGGGCGCGAGCGGTAGGAGCAGCACGACGCTGCCCGCGGCAAAGCCCAGCTGCTCGAGGGCGGCGGCCGCCGCCAGGACAGAGCCGCCGCTGTGAGGAGGGTCGTCGCAGACCGCCGCCATCCCGCCGGCGGCGGCGATCGCGCGCAGCCACCGAGCGTCCGGCGCCAGCCACCGCTCGCCGGGGCGGTGGGTGAAGGAGGTGGCCGGGCAGCCGAGCTCACGGAGCCGCGCGGCCAGGAGAGGGGCGGCGTAGCTGCCCGAGGTGCGGACGCCGACGACGGCCACCGGCCGGCCCCGTGACGGGTGCCGCCCGGCGAAGTCGGCCGCCATCCGGTCCAGGTCGGCCGGCCGGAGGTCGAATCGAAAGAAGGCCGCCGGCAGGCGCAGGCGCTGCCGGCGAAGCCGGCTGGGCAGGCGGTCCACCTCTCGGGCCAGCCGCTCGGCGCGGCCGGCGGTGCCCGGTCGAGCGCCTGCGCCGCCGACGGCGCCGGCAAGGGCGTCGAGCAGGCCGAGCGCTTCGGTTCGCCAGCCGGTGGCCTCCCTCGCGGGACCGGCCGCCCGGGCCGCCGCGAGCACCGCCCGGCGGCGTCCGTCGAACAGCCTCCGGTAACGGCTGGGAGCCGCCCCGGCTGCCAGCCGGAGTGCGTAATCGAGCGCGGCCGGAGGTTCGTGCACCCAGTCCTCGACGACCTGGACCATCCCCGCGGCGACCAGGTACGCGTCGAGCCAGGACTCCCGGCGGGTGAATCCGCTGAGCAGCCGCGCCAGGGTGTCGAGGTCGTGCAGCAGGTCGCCGGCGGAGAGCTCCGGCTCCAGGGCCGCAGCCGCCGGCGGCGCCGCGACCGCCTGTCGTACCGCGCTCATCCGCGGGACAATCGTCCGGCCGCCATCCTCCGGCCTGAATAGGCGGTTTCGGATGCCACCGTCCGGGGGCGCCCAAGGGGGCGGACATCTGCACCATTACGCCGCTCCGGGGGGCGCGGTTAGCCTCCTTCCAGCCGTGCCCCAGCCCAGTCCTTGGCGTCGCCGAGGGACCCATTGCTGGCTAGCAGGGTGCCTGGTGGCGCTTGTGGTGCTCACGTCGTGTGGCCGTCAGACGGCCGGCCCCCCGGCCCCGACGGCCGGGAATCC
>CAYLIP010000020.1:14282-40333 GCA_964383855.1 uncultured Actinomycetes bacterium
CTCTACGACCAGGAGGAGGTGGCGAGCGCCGGCAACTTCCACTTCGAGGCCCTGGACGGCGCCCACCAGGCGATGCGGGCCGGATACGTGCGCGCCACGCAGGACTTCATGAGCCGGTTCGGCAGCCGCCCGACCGTGCTCGGCTGGGACCTCTTCAACGAGGCGTACGGGACGCTCACGGCGGACGGCGGGCTGCACCCGCCTCCGGCGCCCGACCCGGTCAGTCCCGGGTACTCGCGCGCAACCGTCCGGGCCTTTCTCCAGGATCTCTACGCGGCGGCCCGGCGGGCGGCGCCGAACGCCTGGCTCACGGTCTCCGACGCCGCCGAGCTCTACTGGCACCACCCGCCCGACGTCTCGATCTACGACGGCATCGTCGACTTCTACGACATCCACGTCTACGACGACCGCCCCGCCTATCCCGACTGGCGGCGGCTGCTCTCGAAGCCTTACATCGTGGGTGAGGCCGGCGCGTCGGTCACCGGCCAGCATTTCGAGGACCAGCGCCTCAACCCGCCTGTGCTCAGCTACCTGCTCCAGACGGCGTCGAGCGCCGGGGTCAGCCTGGTCCTGGCTCAGGGCCGCGCCATGACGCCGGCCGGGGACCTGACACCGACCGGCCGCGTGGTGTCCGACTTCGTGAAAGCGCAACCCCCGGCTCCCAGCGCGCGCGCCTGACCGGTTGTCCCCCGCCGGTGACCGATGTCCCATTTACCGCGGTGCGGGCGGACGGTAGGTTCCCGGCCAGTTTCTGGATGGAGGTGTGATGGACTGCCCGGCCGCGCCATGGTCAGAACCAGGTGAGCTGGCCGAGCTGAATGTCGACTCTCCCGGGTGGCTCGACTTCGTCCACTCGCGGCCCGAGGCCACGGCCTTTCACCATCCCCGGTGGGCGGCCAGCCTGGCTGCCTGCTACGGCTTCGCTCCGTCGGTGCTGGCTCTGGTGGCCGGAGGGCGAGTGGTCGCCGGCGTGCCCCTGCTCCTGGTGCCAAGGCCGTTCTCCCGCCCCCGCGCCATCTCCCTGCCCTTCACCGATCACCTGCCGGCCCTGGCCGCCGGCGGGCCCTGGCGGCGCCGCCTCGCCGAAGCCCTGGTGGGCTGGTCGGGCGAACGCGACCTGGGGGTGGAGGTGCGTGGCGACCTCGGCCCGGGCGTGGGTGTCGCCCGGCGGATAACCGGCGTCCGCCACCTGCTTCGCCTGGGCCCAGAGCCGGAGGCGATGCTGCCGCGTCTCGACCGCAACGTCCGCCAGCGGATCGGCAAGCTGCGCCGGGGCCGCCTGCAGGTCCGCGTCGGCGCCTCGGAGGCCGAGCTCGACGCCTTCTTCGCCCTGCACCTGCGAACCCGGCGCCGGCTCGGGGTGCCGGTCCAGCCGCGGCGGTTCTTCGAGCTGCTGTGGAGCAACGTGCTGCGTTCGGGTCTCGGCTACTGCGTGGTGGCCACGCTCGACGGGCGTCCGGTCGCCGCCGCCGTCTTCCTCCAGTGGAACGGGACCTGCATCTACAAGTACAGCGCGTCCGAGCCCGAGCACTGGCGGGAGGCGCCCAATCACCTCCTGCTCTGGACCGCGATCGGACGCGCCTGTGCGGCCGGCGCCCGCCGGCTCGACCTGGGCCGGACCGAGCTCGGCAATGGGGGCCTGCGCACGTTCAAGTCGGAATGGGGAGCGGCCGAGGTCCCGCTCATCGAGTCCGGCATCGGGACCGCCCCGGGAATGCGGCCAGGGGGGGTCGCGCAGAGGCTGCTGAAAGGGGTCATCCGCTCGGCGCCGGCGCCTGTGTGCCGCGCCTCCGGCGAGCTCCTCTACAGGTTCTTCCCGTGAACCTCTTCGCGGCCAACACCCCGGCCCGCTTCTGGCGTCCGGTTCCCGACGTTGAAACCGGGTGCTGGGACCGGGCGGTCGCCGGCGCGGCCCGCCTCCTGCCCGACGCGGTCCGGAGAGGCCTCGAAGGGGGAAGCGATCTGGCGGAGCTGGTGCTCGGCGAGGGCCAGTTCGGACCCCGCCATTGGGAGCTCGGTCCGGCCCGGCGCATGTACTACGAGGTCAAGCCCATCCTGCCCGCCCGCCTGACCCGCCACGCCCGCCGCATCCAGGCGCGCGTCATGCCGTCCCGGCAGCGGCTCAAGTGGCCGGTCGAGGATCGCTACGCGCTGTTCCTGGCCGAGGTGGCGCGCGGTGTCCTCGCCGAGCTCGGCGTCGACTGCCTACCCATCCTCGACTTCTGGCCCCGGGGCGCCAGGTTCGCGCTGGTCCTGACGCACGACGTCGAGAGTGCCGCCGGACAGTCCTTCGCGGCCGCCATCGCCGATCTCGAGGAGGAGATGGGCTTTCGCTCCTCGTTCAACCTGGTGGGCGGCCTGTACAAACTCGACCACGGCCTGGTCCGAGACCTCCAGCGGCGTGGCTTCGAGGTCGGCGTGCACGGTCTGCGCCACGATGGCAAGCTCTTCCGCTCTCGCCCCGAGTTCTCGCGGCGAGCGCGGCTCATCAACCAGCGCCTGCGCGAACTGGGCGCCGGCGGCTTTCGCTCGCCGCTGACCCTGCGCAACCCGGAATGGATGCAGGAGCTGGACCTCGAGTACGACCTCTCCTTCTTCGACACCGACCCCTTCGAGCCGATCCCGGGCGGCACGATGAGCGCCTGGCCGTTTCAGATCGGCTCCTTCACAGAGCTGCCGTACACGCTGGCGCAGGACCACACGCTTCGCTTTGTGCTCGGCGAGCGCACGCCCCGGCTCTGGCTCGAAAAGCTCGAATTCCTGGCCCGGATCCGCGGAATGGCGCTGCTCAACACGCACCCCGACTACCTGCGCGAGCCGTCCATGCTCGCGATCTACCGCGGCTTCCTGGGCGAGCTCGCGGAGCGCACCGACCACTGGCACGCCCTGCCCGGCCCGCTGGCGCGCTGGTGGAAGGCGAGGGCGGCCGCAGCCTGTCCGGAGGACCTGCCCGGCGCGGTCCTGGGACGGATGTCCGCGCCCGATCCCTTTCGGCTCTGGGCGTCCAGGCCCAACCACGCCGCCTGAGGACCGGCTTGTCCCGGGCGTCGCTCCGGTTGCCCATTTCCAGGCCGCCGCCCGAAACCTAGCCTCCGGGTGTGGCGGCGCTGCAAAGCAACGGCCATGCCTGCGGCCCGGACCGGGATCGGACGGGGGTGCGGCAAAGGAGGAGCCAGCGAGTTCTCGATCTTCTGATCGCGGTGCCCCTGACGGCCGTGCTGCTTCCGGTGTTCGCCGTGCTGGCGGTCCTGATCAGGCTCGACAGCCCCGGGCCGGCCTTCTTCCGCCAGCCCCGGGTGGGACTGCATGGCAGGCGGTTCGAGATGTGGAAGTTCCGCTCCATGTTCACCGGCGCGCCCGAGGAGCTGCACCAGGCGGCCGCCCGCGACTGGTTCTCGGCGGCGCCCGTCGCCGAGAGCTACAAGGTGGCCCGGGATCCGCGGGTGACGCGCGTCGGCCGGCTGCTCCGCCGCGCCAGCCTGGACGAGCTGCCGCAGCTCTTCAACGTCCTCCGCGGCGACATGAGCGTGGTCGGTCCCCGGCCCGCAATCCCCTATGAGCTGGACTTCTACGAACCCTGGCATCACGAGCGGCAGCTGGCGCGCCCGGGAATCACCGGCCTCTGGCAGGTCATGGGTCGGGACCGCCTTCCGGCGCCGGTCATGATGGAGCTCGACGTCCGCTACGTGCGCGAACGCTCGCTGGCACTCGACGCCCGCATCCTCGTCCTCACGCTTCCCGCCCTCTTCGGGCGCTACGCCAGGGTCTGAAGGTGAACCGGTCCCACCGCAGCTGGACGGTGACTGGCGCCATCCGGCACCACACCGCGGTTCTCGTCCTGGTCGTGGCGGTGGCGGTCGCGGCCGCCGGCCTGGCCGCCACCCTGCGTCCGCCGACCTACGAGGCCTCGGCCCTGCTCTTCCTGGACGGACGCGCCAACTCCTCACAGGGCTTCGACCTCGCCCTCCAGGCCAGTGAGCTGCTGAGCTCCCACTACGTGCAGATCGCGACGAGCGGCCCGGTCCTGGCCAGCACCTGCGAGACGCTGCGCCGCGAAGGCCAGCCCTGCTCGCCCGAAGGCCTCGCCACGCGCGTGTCCGCGGGCACGGTCCGGGGCACCAGCATGATCGCGATCAGCGGCCGGGCCGGTGATCCACGGTCGGCGGCCGCCCTTGCCAACGCGGCCGCGGACGCCGTCATCAAGGAGAACCGGGCCGAGGTCGATGACCTGGCCAAGCCCACCGCCAGCTACCTCGATTCCCAGCTGAAATCGCTCTCCGGCCAGATCGCCCAGCTGCAGGCCACCGTGGCCCAGCTGAGCAACGACCCGAGCCCGGCCGCACGGGGCCAGGAGCTGAACGCGCAGTCCCAGCTCGCGGTCCTCCAGGGCCAGTACACGAACGCCTACCAGCGGAAGCAGGACCTGGTGCTGAGCCAGTACCAGATGGAGGGGGCGCTCTCGCTCTATGAGCGAGCGGTTCCGCCGCTGCGTCCCGCCGACCCCAATCCGGTGCTCTACCTGTCGGCCGGGCTCCTGGGCGGCATCCTGGCCGGGCTCGCGCTGGTGATCCTGCTCGAGCGCTTCGACGACCGCCTTTACTCGGTCGAGGACCTGGTCGAGGCGACCGGGAGCGTGCTCGGCCTCTCGGTGCCGAGGCCCGGCCGCGGCTCCGATTCGCAGCACGTCCGCTACTACGCGCTCGCCCGCGCGCACCTCCTGGCACAGCGGCCGGATCTCCGCTGCCTGGTGGTGGCGGCCGCCGGCGAGGGGGACAAGGCCCATCCGGTCGCGGTCGCCCTGGGCGCCGTGGCCGCGCGCGCCGGGCAGACCGTCCTCGTGCTCAGCGCCGAGGATCCCGACCACGGGGTGCGCGCCACGGGACCGCTGGCGGGTGTCGAGGGCAACGGAAGCACCAACGGCAGCGGCGGCCAGAACGGCCTCAAGGTCGTCCGGCGCAGCCGGGCCCGGATCGCCCGGGAAAGGCTGGCTGGGGGCGGGCTCGAGGTCGTCCGGGCGGCCGGCGACGGATCGTCATCGCCGGTCGAGCTGGTCGACTCCGGGCACGACCTGACCGTGGTGGCGGCGCCTCCGCCGTACAGCAACGCCACCGGCATCTACCTGGCGGCGTCGGCCGAGCTCGCCGTGGTGGTCGCGACCGCGCGTTCCACCACCTTCCGGGACGCCCAGAAGACCTCCGAAGCCCTCTCTCGGGCGGGCATCCCGGTGGTCGCGGCGATCCTGGTCGGGGCGCCGCCCCGAGGCTACTCGGAAACGGTCGAGCTCCATGCCGAGGTGCTCGAGCCGCTGCTGCCGGGGACGCCGGCGCCGCTGCCCAGCTGGCGCGGACCGACTGCGCCGTGATCCCCACCTCCTGACCGGTGATGGGCGAGCTGCTGCCAGTCGCGACCACGCTGCTCCTCCTGTCCCTGCTGGTGGTCGCGCTTTGGAGGCCGGCGCTCGCGTGCGGGCTGCTGATGCTCCTCGTCCCGCTCACGACCGGACTCGCTCGCGGCTCGGCGATCCCGCTCCTCAAGCCCAGCGAGGCCATGGTCGCGGTCGTCGTCGTGGGCGCCGTAGTCAACCGGCTCCCGAGGCCGGGCGGACGGCAGCTCACCTGGCTTGACCTGGCGATGGCGGGATTCGCCGCCATCGGCGTGGTGATCCCGACCCTGGTCCTTCTCTTCACGCGCACGCCGGCCGATTTCACGACCTGGCGCACGGTGCTGGCGCCCGCCCAGCTGCTGGTCGTCTACCTGCTCTTCTCGCGAACCGCCTTCACAGAATCGGAGCTGCGCGTGCTGCTCGGGCTGTCGCTGGCCGGCGCCGCCATCGTGGGGCTGGTCGCGCTGGCCGAGCTCATCAATTTGCCCGGCCTGCGCTCGACCATCGCGCTCTACTACCCGTCGGTGCCGCGGCCGGCCTGGGAGACCACCTACCGGCCTGACTCGCTGGTCGGCCACTACAGCGCGGTGGGCGGCATCTGCCTGTTCGGGTTCATCCTGGCCGCCGCGGTGAGCAGCGCTCGGCCGCGGCTTCTGCCCTCACCAGCGGTGGCCCTGTTGATGCTGGCCAACGCGGTCGGCATCGTGGCCAGCCAGACCTTCGCCCCCTTCCTCCTGCTCCCGCTGGCGGCCGTGGGCATGGTCGTGGCGGCGCGGCGGGTCACCGGTGAGATGGTGGCGGCCGCCGGCGCACTGGGCGCCGGGCTCCTGCTCCTGTGGCCTTCGGTCAGCGGCCGGGTGGCGACCCAGGGCCTGCTCTCGTCCGGGCAGCTCTCGCTCGTCATCCCGGAGTCGATGAGGACGCGGATGCGGTTCTGGGACGAATTCATCGTTCCCGCCCTCCAGGATCACCTTTGGCTGGGCACGGGGACGGTGGTTCCCGGTCCCGTTCCGGCCACCCTTTCCAGCTATGTCGACAACGAGTTCCTGTGGGCCGGCTTCCGGGCCGGCGTGCTGGGGGTTGCCAGCCTTCTCCTCATGCTCGGCGTGGTCGCCTGGGTGGGCTGGGCCGAGCGGCGCTCAGAGCGACCCTGGCGGCGCGTCATCGGGCTCTCCGCCTGCTTCAGCGCGGTTGCCTTCATGCTCGTCGGGCTGACCGCGCAGTACCTCACCTTCGGCGGGCTGGTGCAGCAGTTCGGGATGATCGCGGGACTACTCGGCGGCATGGTCGCCGCGCCCCTGCGCCAGAGCCGCGGACTGGTGCTGGGGCCGCCGGAGCCGGATCGCTGGGAGCGCCTGCGGGCTCACCTGCGGCCCGACCGCGCGCTCCTGACCTCGGCCGGCATCGTCTTCGGCGGCTTTGCCGTCGCCCGCCTGCTCGGCTTCCTCTTCTCGGTGGCGGCTGCTCGCATCCTGGCCCCCGCCGCCTTCGGCAGCCTCGTCTACGGCATCGCGATCGTCGGCCTGTCCTCGGTCCTGCTCTCCGCCGGCCCCAACGGGCTGGCCCGGTTCCTGGCCCGCAGCGAGGCCGACCCGGGCGAGCAGTCGACCTGGCTCACCAACTGGGTCGCGCTGCTCGCCCTCCTCACGGCCGGCAGCGCCGCGGTCGCCCTGCCCGCCGCGGCGCTGGCCGGCCTGGGACCGGCGATGCTCGCCGCCGTCGCCGCCAACCTGGCCGGCATCGCCGCCCTGGAGACCTATCGCGAAGCGCAGCGGGGCCTGGGCAGGTACTGGGAACTCGTCTTCTATTACGTCCTCGCCAACTTCCTGCAGCTGGCCGCCATCCTCGGCCTGGCCGCGGCCGGCGTCCGCTCGGCGCCCCTCTACCTGGCCGCGTACGGGCTCTCCGGGATCGCACCGCTGCCCCTGGTCCAGCTTCTCCGCCCGCTGCGGGTCAGGTTTCGCGCCCCGACCGTGAGCCGGCAGCGGATGACCAGGATCGCCGGCTTCGTCTGGCCGGTGCTGCTCCAGTCGGTCTTCTATGCGGTCTGGCTCGGCTTCGACGTCATCGTCGTCCAGCGCAGGATGGGCTCGGTCGCGGCCGGCAACTACGGCGCCGCCAAGACGCTGGTCAACGTGCTGATCCTGCCCAGCGCCGCCATCAGCACCACGGTCGGCCCCCGGGTGGCGCGGCTGGCGGGGCCGGCGCTGCGCAGGCACGTGCTGAGCGCCATCGCGCTCACGCTGGCGGTGACGGTGCCGCTGGCGGGAGGGCTGGCCCTGCTCGCCGCGCCCATCTGCAGGGCCGTCTTCGGGGCTCGCTACCCCCTGGCGCCGGAACCGGTGGGGCTGCTGGCGTTGGGGATGTCTCTCTACGCCCTCTACTCGGTGCTCGCCAGCACCTGGATCGGCCTCGGCCGCCCGCGGATCGACGCCATCGGGAGCGGCGCGGCGATGGTCACCACGGTTGCGGTGGCCCTGCTCCTGGTCCCCGCGCTCGGCTTGCCGGGGGCGGCCGCCGCCTTCGCGGCCGGGTCCGGAGCGCGACTGGCGACGATCACCATCTTCACGGCCTGGGCGCTCGCCACCCGCACCTTCATGCCGGTCGAGCAGGCGGCGCAGGCCGGGGCGGCCGTGGCATGACAGAGCGGTGGACGGGGACCGTATGACCTCCGGCCTGCCGCCCTTGCCCATTTCCAGCCTGGAGGGCGGCCAATAGTGTGGCCGGCGGGGTGGCTGTGGCTCCGAACGCGGCGGCGAGCATCGACGGGCGGGCCGGCATGAGGCGAGAGCTGACGGCGCCCGACCAGGGGCCGGAGATCGCCCGGATCGAGGGCAAGCGGGTGGTCGTCACCGGCGGCGCCGGCTTCATCGGATCGCACCTCGTGGAGCGCCTCGCCGAGCGGAACTCGATCGTGGTCGTCGACGACCTCTCGACCGGACGGGCCGAGAACATCGCCGGCCTCGGCTGTGTCGAGCTGGTGGAGGCCGACGTCGCCGACCTGTCCGCGATCGAAACCGTGGTCGGCTCGGCCGACCTGGTCCTCCACCTGGCGGTGAGCAACCTGCGGACGTCGCTCGGCGACCCGGCGGCAAGCCTGCGGGTCAACGACGGCGGCACCCTCAACGTCCTCATGGCCGCGCTGCGGGGCGGCGTCGAGAAGTTCGTCTACGTGTCCTCGTCGGAGGTCTATGGGAGCGCCCAGCGCGCGGCCATGGACGAGGAGCACCCGCTGGCGCCGCGGACCCCGTACGCGGCCGGCAAGCTGGCCGGCGAGGCGTACGCGCTCAGCTTTCATCGAACCTTCGGCATGCCGGTGACGGTGGTCCGGCCTTTCAACACCTACGGGCCGCGCGCCCACCTGGAGGGCACGGCCGGCGAGGTGATACCGAAGTTCGCGGCGCGGTGCCTGGCCGGCCGGCCGCTCCACGTGTTCGGCAGCGGCCGCCAGTCGCGCGACTTCACCTGGGTCGGTGACACGGTGCGCGGGATCGAGCTCGCCGCGGCCTCACCGGACCTGATCGGCGAGGCGGTCAACATCGCCGCCGGCACCCCGGTCACCATCCTCGAGATCGCGGCCGCGGTCCAGCGTCTGCTCGGCCGCTCGGTCCCCGTGGTGCACGACGCCGAGCGGCCAGGTGACGTCCAGGTGCAGGTGGCCGACGTCAGCAAGGCGCGGCGCCTCCTCGGCTTCCAGGCCGAGGTCGGCATCGAGGACGGGCTGGGCCGCTACCTGGAATGGCTGCGCACGCAGCCCGGAAACCCGGAGCGGTGGCTCGAACGAGAGGAGGTCATGAATTGGCAATTGGCCTCGGCACCCGGCTGACCGGGACCGCGCTGACCCGGATCCGATCCCTCGAGGGCCGGCGGGTTGCCCTGACCGGCGCCGCCGGCTTCATAGGTACCCACCTGGCCGAGCGCCTGGCCGGCTCCGGTGCGGTCGTGGTCCGGCTCGCCGCCAACGACCCCGAGCTGGCGGGAGCGCTCGACGGCTGCGACGCCCTCGTTCACCTCGCCTACCGCCCGCCCGCCGTGGGCCCCGGCGGCAGGGTCGATGACCAGGTCGAGGCGAACGTGGCCCTGACGCGGCGGCTGCTCGAAGCCGCGACCCAGGCCGGGATCGGGCATGTCTCCTTCGCCAGCTCGACCTCGGTCTACTCCATGGGGCTCTCGGTGACGGAGTCGGCGGCGACCCGGCCGGCAACCGGCTATGCGAGGCTCAAGCTCGAGCAGGAGGCGCAGGTCGGGGGCTGGTCCGCGCGCACCGGGCGCCCGGTCGCCATCCTGCGCCTGTCCACCGTGTACGGCCCCGGAGAGGCGGCGCACCGGGCGATCCCGGCCTTCTTCCGCTCGGCGCTGGCGGGTGCGCCGCCGGTGGTCGACGGCGAGGGCCGGGGACCCTTCGACCCGATCTACGTGACCGACGTGGCCGACGCCTTCCTGCTCGCCGTCGCGGTGCGCGCCTCCGGCGTCTTCAACATCGGCACCGGGGTCGCGCGGTCGCCGCTCGAGGTCGCCGGACGGGTGGCGCGCGTGGTCGGCTTCCGGGGACCGGTGGTCCGCAATCGCCACGCGGTCGACCGCCCCCGGCCGATCTGCAGCGTCGAGAAGGCGAGGCGTGAGCTCGGGTTCGAGCCCCGCACGTCGATCACCAGCGGCCTGGCGACCGAGGCGAGATGGCTGCGCGCGAGCGGCTGACGCCTCGCGTCCTCGCCGTCTCCTGGGCCCGGTTCCAGCCGCGAACGCTCGGCCTGGCGCGCGACCTGGAGGGCGAGGCGTGGTTCATCCACCAGGAACGGCTGGCCGCTCACCGCCTGCTGGCACCCCTTCGCTACCTGGCCTGCGCCGTGCGGACGTGGCGCCTGCTCGGGAAGCGCAGGCCCGATTTCGTGATCGTGATCACGCCGCCGGTTTTCGCGCCGCTGGTCGCCTGGACCTGGTGCCGCGCGCACCGGCGGCGGCTCTTCGTCGACTGCCACACCGATGCCTTCGACTCCACCCGCTGGCGCTGGGCGCAGCCGCTCCACCGCTGGCTCCTCCGCCGGGCCTCCATGGCGTTCCTGCACACGGAGGCGGCGACGGAGCGAGTCGCGGGCTGGGGCGCCCACGCCCGCTTGGTGCCCGATGACCTCCCCACGACCGGCGATGCCGCGCCCGCGCCCCTGCACCGGGCCGTCACGGTGGTCGTCGCCGGCAGCCTGGACGGAAACGAGCCGGTCGCCGCGTCGCTGGCCGCCGCGCGGCTGCTGCCGCGGTTCCGGTTTCGGTTCACCGGCGACCAATCGCGGCTCCCGCGGGAGCTCGTCGAAGGCGCGCCCGACAACGTGACCTGGACCGGGTACCTCCGCTATCCGGAGTTCCTCGCCGAGCTGGTCGCGGCCGACGCGGTGGCGGTCTTCAGCACCGACCCGGGCATCATGAACCGGGCCGCCTTCGAGGCCGTGGGCCTGGGCCGCCCGCTGGTGTTGAGCGACTTCCCGGGGCTGCGCGCGCGCTTTGGCGCCGCCGCGGTTTTCGCCGGGCCCAGCCCCGAGGAGATGGCGCGGGCAACGGCCTGGGCGGTCGAGCACCAGGGAGAGCTGGCGGAGCGCAGCGCCAGTCTCTCGACCGACCTGACCGAGCGCCGGCGGCTGGCGCTGGCCGGCCTGCTCACCTGAAGGACTCTCGAGCTCGACGGCTTGGGGCCGTCCTCAGGCCGACCACAGCCGCCACGCGCACTGCGTGGTGACGGCCAGCGTGTAGTCCCCCGCCGCGTAGCGGTGGCCGCTGCCGCTGCCCCCGGCTCCGACCACGCTCACGGCCAGGTCGGGCGCTCCGCCGGCGGCCGTGACGGTGACCTGGAAGAGGCCGGCTCCGCCCGCCGTGCCGCAGTCGTAGCTGTACTGGAGGAGCCACGGCGTGGTTGACGAGAAGGCTCTGCCCGCGGCGCTGCCGCGCCCGCTCCAGGCGAGGCCGGGAGGCGGCGCCGCCGGCGACGGCGTGGCCGGCGTGCGCCTTGCCTGGGCGGCCGGCGAGGTCGAGGTCGCGATGGCGGCCGGCCCTGTGTCCGAGACGGCGGCGTCAGCGCCGGCGGGCGGCGGCGCCTGGTCGGAGGAGAGCTGGGCGGGCGGTTTGGCGGGCAGCTGGGCAGGGCCGGCGGCGTGCGTGTCCGGCCGATGCGCCGCCGCCGCGGCCGGCGAGGTTGGCGGCGTGGGCGAGGCAGCACGGAGCTCGGGCCGAGCGGCGACCCGGTGCAGCGGCATGGCGGGCAGGACGGTGAGCAGGAGCGCGAGAACGGCGCCCACGGCGACGACGGCTGCCGCGGCCGCGCCGGCCATCGCGCTCGGCCGGGTCTCCGGCGCGAGGGGGCCGGGAAGGCCTTCTGGCACCACCGGCTGCCCGATCACGGGCGCGCCCCCTGCGGCCCGAGCGTCCCCGGCTGGTCCAGCCGTATGCGCTTTTGGCAACCGTATTTCCCCGCCGCCCCGGCCTCGACGCGGGCGCCGAGCAGCCGGTGCGGAGGAACAGGTGACACCACTCGGGGCCGCCCGTCAATCGGAGCTCTCGGCAGCGGCTGCCAGGATGTCCCGCGGCCAGGGACTCCGCGCCCAGGCGGCCGCACGGATGCGAACCGTCCAGGGGCTGGCCCCGTCGCCGGCCTCCACCGCCGGACATCGAGCGGCTGCACGCCGGCCACGGCGATTTGTCCCACAACAGGTGGGGACGGCGCCGTGCCGGGATCGAAAGCACCTATTCCCGTGTCCGCTTGCGAGGCGCATGGTCTCTGGCATGGCGATGCTCCTCAGAAGGCGGGGTGCCACGGTGGGCCGGAGCCGCAGGCCGGTGCGAGAGTGGAACGTGTACGTGACGGTGGGACTTGACGACGGCCGTCAGGCCACCTGGCAGGCGACCGTGTTCAGCCAGAGCGCCTTCCAGGCCCGCCGGGACGGGCGCTTGCTCGCCGAGGCGGTCCTCCCCGACAGTGGGAGCCGGCTGGCCTCGATAAGCGTGGCCGCGGCGCCGGCCGCTCCGCGTGCCGGCCGCGCGCCCGGCTAGCCCACGCTCTTGACCGTGAACTCGACCGTCCCGGACGGCGCGTTCACGGTGACCCGGTCGCCCTTGCGCTTGCCGAGCAGGGCTCGCCCCACCGGCGACTCGACCGAGATCCGCCCGGAGGCGGGGTCGGACTCGACCGCGCCGACGAGGTGCCAGGTCTCCACCCCGCCGTCGACGTCCTCGACCTCGATCGTGGACCCCGGTTCGGCCACCGCACCGTGGTGCTCCTCGATGATCTGCGCGCGCCCGATCATCTCCTCCAGCTCATAGATCCGCGCGTCGAGCTGGGCGACCTCTTCCTTGGCCTGCTCGAACTCGGGGTTGTCCTCGATGTCGCCGGGCTGGGCCGCCTCCTTCATGCGCTCAGCCGCCTCCGGGCGGCGCGCTCGAGCCTCTTCGAGGTCGCGCTGCAGCTTGGCCAGGCCGTCAGCGGTCATGAGGACGGGTTCGCTCAGGTTCATGTCTGGGCCAATAATAGACCGGCTGTCGGGCGCCTCCCGGGCGCCCCGAGTTCGTTGGGAGGCATCGTTTGCTCGAGTACGGACCCGATGTCGCGCTGGTCGTGGTCGACATCCAGAACGACTTTGCCGATCCTCGCGGCTCGCTCTACGTTCGGGATGGAGAGGCGGTTGTGGCCGCCGCCAACCGCGAGGTGCAGCGGGCGCGGGCGGCCGGCTCGCCCGTCTTCTACACCCAGGACTGGCACCCGCCGAGCACCCCCCATTTCCAGACCGGCGGAGGGATCTGGCCGGTCCACTGCGTCGCCGGCACGTGGGGCGCCGAGTTCCATCCCGATCTCACCGTGGAAGGCGAGGTGGTGCGCAAGGGCGAGGGCGGCGAGGACGGCTACTCCGGGTTCACCGTCAAGGACCCGGTGAGTGGGGATTCGGAGGCGACGCGGCTCGGGGGCCGCCTCCGGGAGCTGGGCGTGAAGCGGCTGGTCGTGCTTGGCCTGGCCGGCGACTACTGCGTCGGGGCCACCGCCACCGACGGCCGCCGGCTGGGCTGGGAGGTGACCGTCCTTCGCCACGGCGTCCGCTTCGTTGAGCTGAAACCTGGCGATACCGAGCGAACCTGGAAGGAGCTCGAGGCGGCGGGGGTGCGGGTTGAGTAGCGCCGAAGACCTGAACATGGCGTGCTTCGAGCTCTCCAAGCAGATCGACGAGCTCGACTTCTCGGTCGAGCAGGCCAGGCCGCTGGCGCGGACGCTGCTGAGGGTGGTCGGGCGGGTTCTCATCGATGCCGGCGGCGCCTCGGCCAGCGCGAGCGACTGGCCCAACACCGAGGAGATGGCGCTGCAGTGGATCGACGAGGCGATCCGTCCCCTCGGCTACACCGTCGAACAGCTCGACCGGTAGGTCGAGGGACCAGCGATGCCGGCCAAGGATGCCTGGCGCGCCGCCTACCGGGTCGTCCTCGGGCTTTACTGGCTCTACTTCGCCAGCCAGAAGTGGCAGGGGGTGGGCTGGATGCGGCCCTTCATCGAGCGCTCGGCGGCGGTCAACCCGGTGCCCGGCCTGCATGAGCTGCTGGTAACCGTGGTTGCGCCCAACTGGCAGATCTTCGCCATCGCCCAGAGCGTGGGCGAGACGGTGGCCGGCCTCTGCCTGGTGCTCGGCCTGGCCACGAGGCGCGCGGCCATCCTCGGTTTTCTGCTCGCGCTCAACCTGGCCCTGACCGTCGCCTTCCTGGTCCCCGACCTCGGCGCCCGCTGGCTCTACTACCTGGCGCTGATGGTCAACGCCGAGCAGGTCTTCGCCGACAGCGGCGCGCTCTCCCTGGGCCGCGCCCGCTTCGTTCCCGCCTGGCTGAGGACCTGAGGGCCTAGGGGATCGCCGGGCCCGCGTATCCGCGGGGGTGGTGGAGCATCCACTCCCAGGCGTCGGCGACGATGTCCTCCAGGCCGCGCTCCGGCCGCCAGCCCAGCCGGGAGCGGATGAGCTCGCTGGAGGCCACCAGGCGTGGCGGATCGCCCTCCCGCCGGCCGGCCTCGACCACCCTGAAATCGCGACCGGTGACATTGCGAACGGTGTCGATCACCTCGCGCACCGAGTAACCGCTGCCGCTGCCCAGGTTGTAGACCTGGTGCCGGCCGGGCTCCGCCGCCCCGAGCGCGAGCAGGTGCGCGGCCGCCAGGTCCTCGACGTGGACGTAGTCGCGCACCGCGGTTCCGTCGGGCGTCTGGTAATCGGTTCCGAAGAGCGTCACCGAGTCCGTCAGGCCGGCGGCGGCCCGGAGCACGTTGGGGACCAGGTGCGTCTCCGGGTCGTGGTCCTCGCCCTGACGGCCGTGGGCGCCGCCCACGTTGAAGTAGCGAAGCGAGACCGCTCCCAGTCCATGGGCGGCGGCCTCGTCGGCGAGCATCCGGTCCATCGCCAGCTTGGTGTTGCCGTAGGGGTTGGTCGGGCGAGTGGGCGCGTCCTCCCGGATCGGCACCTCCTCGGGGTCGCCGTAGACGGCGGCGGTCGAGGAGAAGACCAGCCGCCCGACGCCGGCCTCGCGCATGGCGTCGACCAGGTTCAGCGTGCCGACCACGTTGTTGCGGTAGTAGAGCTCGGGCGCGCGGACCGATTCCGGCACCACGATC
This sequence comes from uncultured Actinomycetes bacterium, assembly GCA_964383855.1. GTDB lineage: Bacteria > Chloroflexota > Dormibacteria > Dormibacterales > Dormibacteraceae > CAZHAC01. The sequence continues at coordinate 29,288 of CAYLIP010000020.1, forward strand.
AGCGCCGCGAAGTGCATGACGGCGTCGAAGCCGGAAGCCAGGGCGGCCGCGATCGCTTCCGGCTCCAGGAGATCGCCGACCACCAGCCCGGCGCCGTCCGGGATCGCGTTGCGGTGGCCGTTGACCAGGTTGTCGAACACGGTCACCTGGTGGCCGGCCTCCATCGCGACGGCGGCGCAGATGCCGCCTATGTACCCGCCGCCGCCGGTGACGAGGACCCGCATCCGGGTCCTAAACCTAAAGGATCGCCGGCGCTAGACGATCAGGCGGGCGGCGGGCGGCGCCGGGGCGACATTGGGGTTGTAGTTGATGGCCACGCCGGCACTACCGTCGATGAGAGCGTTGTAGACGATCACCTGGCCCGCCACCGGGGCGCGGTTGCTGCCGTTGATCGTGATGCTGGCCGCGGGCAGGTAGATGGTGCCCAGGAAGGTCGTCGTCGAGTTGCCGGTCAGCCTGTTGCCGGCGCAGGAGTTGGGCGTGGGCGGGTTCGGCGGCGAGGTGTTGCCGGGCGCGAAGACCACGATCCAGTCGTACTGGTAGCCGCTGAAGACGTAGGTCGAGCCGTTGCCCTGCTGGTCGAGGCAGGCGTTGGGCGGAAAGTAGAACTGGACCGCCCCGGGCGTCACCTGCGCGCCCGAGCACGGGTTGCCGTTGCTCGAGGGCGGCCGGCACTGGTTTTCGTTGGCGCGGTCGCCGAGAGCGGCGATGCTGCGCACGGGGTTCTCGTTGGCCAGCCCCGAGGCCGCGGGCGCCTGCTCGCCGTCCGGCGGAGCGCAGCCGTTGGGCGGGTAGACGGTGCTCGGTCCGGGATTGTTGAAGGCCGGGGCCGCACACTGCCCCGTCGAGCTCCACTGCGAGTTGTTGTTGCTGTTGAAAGCGATGTAGCCGGTCGGGTTGCCCGGGTTGTTGTCGAAGACCTGGGAGGCGACCCAGCCCATCGTGCAGCCGGAGGTGCCCGAGGTGGCCGCGTTGTTGGCGCCCGGGGCGGGCGGCGCGCCGGGATAGCCGGGAAGGCTGTTCGGCGTCGAGCAGGCGCTGCCGTTCTGCTCCGCCACCGGGTTGGGAACGTAGCCCAAGAAGCCGAACGAGCCCTGGCCGTTCGCCGGGCAGCCGCCCGGGTTGCCGTACACGTAGTAGCCCTGGGCGCCGGGCACGTTGCCGATCACGACCTGGAGCCCATGGGTGGTGGCGTCCATGCCCGTCTTCAGCTGGTGGCACATCGACGGCGCGCTCTGCCGGAGGTAGGTCCCGTTGCCGGTGGTCCCGTTCCAGGTGTCCTGGCGTACGGCCGTGATCTCGATGCCCCACTGGCCGCCGGGCTTGAGCGGCTTGCCGCCGGTGGCGGGGACGGCGGTGGCGTAGAAGTCGCCCACGCAGCTGACGCCCTGGCTCCAGAACTGAACGCCCGCCGGCTTCGTGTAATCGATCGCGTTTGCGACGCTGTCCCAGTACGGCTCCATGGGCGGCCGCAGCTCGTTGCTGACCAGGCCGCCGTTGTTCGTGTAGCCGTTCGGGAACGAGTACACGCCGGGGTCGGCGAAATGGCACTGGGAGGTGGTGAACTGAGGGTTGGAACTGTAGACGCCGGGCTGCATCTCGACCGCGGCGCCTGGAGGGGCGGTCGGCGAGGGGTTGGCGAACAGCGACTGGTTGGGCGAGGTGTAGCCGGGGTCGGCCAGGACCGGGGCTCCCGGGACCTTGAGCGTTCCCGTGTACGTCCAGCCCGCGGGAAGCGAGCTGCAGTCGGCGTAGATGCTGCCGTTGACGCTCACCGGCGCCCCGTTCTGGTCGCGCAGGTCGCCGTTCGAATAGACGTCGCCGGTGATGGTCACCGAGACGCTGCCCTGGATCTTCAGCGAGTCGCCGGAGTTGCCGTTGCAGCCCTGCTGCCCGAGGGTCAGGAGGGCGGGCGTCTGCCACTGGGCGCCGACCACGGACTGGGCGACCGCGGTGAAGTTGTTGATCGAGGGGAGGCCGAGCACCTGCATGAAGGCGACCGGCAGCTGGTGCGTGGCGGTGCCGCTGAAGATGGTCCCGTTGACCGCGTTCTTGCGGTATCCGAAGGTGAAAGAACCCGGATACCCGGCCCACGTGTAGAGCGAGCAGGTGCTGCCGCTGGGGAAGCTGGCCGGGCAGGTGGCCACGCCCGAGGAATAGCTGCCGTAGTTGCCGATGTGCGCGTTCAGCCCATACCAGGTCGCCGCCTTGCCGGCGGCCGAGTTGAGGTCGCTCTGGAGCTCGTAGTTGTCGCCCGCGGCCAGCACCGCGGCGTCGACCGCGTCCTGGAGCTCGCGGCGGTCGATGAAGGCGCGGCCGCCGTCGACCGCGATGCCGAGCATGCCGAAGAGCACGATCAGGGTGAGGGCGACCAGGACGATGGCCTGGCCCGACTGCGACCTGGACTCGCGCCTGCTCATCAGTACTCCGTCCGGTAGATGGCGTAGGCCTGCAGGATCAGAGGGACGTTGGCCGTGTTCGCCAGCTGCTGAATGAGCGGCGTGACGGGCACGAAGTTGTACCGGATCGTCACCTGCAGGGCCACATTGGTGGTCTGGACCTGGCTGCCGGGAAGCGGGTAGCCGACGGGGACGATGGCGTCGCACCCGTTCTGGGATGCCACCCACTGCTGCCCTCCAGGCGCGTTCGGAGGCTGGCTGTTCTGCGCGACCAGGGCGTGCGGGGCCGGGACCTCGGTGATGTAGATCCAGCCCACGTTGGCGGGCGGGTTGCCGGTGGCCGAGGTGTCGATCGGCCCGTTCGGACACTTCTGGGACAGGAACACCGCGGCCGTGCGCTGCTGGATCGCGTCGACGACGTCGGAATCATGCGGCAGCGTGACCGAGCCGCCGGGGTCGGCCGACGAGCGAATCGCGGTCCGCGCACCCTCGTTGGCGGCGTTGTCGATGGTGACGTAGTAGTAGATGCCGCGCCCGAAGTCGATGATCAGGAAGAAGAGGAGCAGCAGCACGGGCGCGACCAGCGAGAACTCGATGAGCCCCTGGGAGCGCTGGCTGGTGGCGTAGCGGCGGCTCCGGGTCATGGATGTCCCTGGATCGCGATGTGCTCGTTGGCGGCGACCTGGAGCCCGTTGCCGAGCACGCTGTTCATGTAGCCGGAAACGAACGGATAGGTGTAGAGGACGATCACGTCGAGGTCCTTGCCCGTCCAGCTGAGCTGGTCGACGCCGGGAGCGGACGTGCAGCAGGTCTGCGTGCCCTGCCCGTTCCCGAGGGCGTCGTAGCAGATGTAGAGCATGACCTGCCCCGGGGCGCCGTAGGCCGAGCCGGGGTAGGGCGCGTTGTAGGGCGAGTTGCCGGGGCAGCCGGTGCCGACCTTGGAGGCGGGAAGCCCGGCGCCGGCCAGAACCTGGTCGACGGCGGTCTTGATGTCGGAGTCATCGAGGTACTGGTTCTGACGCTGGGCGGTGTTGAACCACGCACCATGACGCGCGCCCTCGCGAGCGGCGGCGTGGATGTTGACGGAGTAGTAGTAGACCCGGCCAAAGTCGAGCAGGCCCGCCATCAGGAGGAGCAGGACGATCGACGAGATGGCGAACTCGACCGTGGACTGGCCGCGCTGCCGCGGTCTGCGTGTCAAATGCTTCTCCAAAGACATCCGAAAGACATCGAAAAGACACCCAAAATCGTTTCTGCCTGGCCCAGGTTTAGAGCAACGCCGAACTGCAGGGCTTCTTGCGCGCCGTTCAGCGCGGGTCCAAAGCCCTTTCAAAAAGCGGCCGATGCCGGCTCGATTTTGACCGCCCGTCCATTACTCTTCCGGCACCTTGACGAGGGTGGGTGGTGAGAGCCGGCTTCTGCTCTGGCAGGACGTGCGCGCGCGCGCGATCGAGGAGCATCTGGGCAGCGACCGGCGCGCCGTCGGCGAGCGCGTCGCGGGCTGGATCCGCTGGCTCTTCCTGGTCGCGTTCGCCCTCTCTTTCGCCGGCCAGCCGGCCAGCCTGCGGGCCGTGGCCGCCGCGCTCGCGGTCCTGGCCTGGGCGGCCGCCAACGCCGGCCTGACCCTGGCGCTCGCCCGCCGCTGGCGGCCCTCCTCCCGAGCCTGTGCGGCGACGATCGCGATGGACCAGGTCCTGGGCGTGGCGCTCGTCTTCCTGCTGCTGGGCCCCTCGAACCTGGTCGGCCAGGCCTTCTTCCTGGTCGTGATCGCGAGCGCCATCCGCCTGGGCACGGTGGTGGCGATCGTGACGGCCCTGGTCAGCGCCGCCACCTACGCGGTCGCTGAGGGGATCGGCTCTCCGCCCGAGGCCGCCGGCCGCGCCTTTCTCTTCCTCTCCCTGGCCCTGGTCGTGGGCCTGATGGCGCAGGAGCTGGAGCGCGAGCGGAGGGTGGCCGTGGGCCGGGCGGCCCAGGCCGACACGCTGCTCGAGATGAGCGCCAACATGTCCTCGAGCCTGGACATCAAGGAAGTGTTCGGCGTCATCCTCCAGCACGCGGTCCGGATGACGGGCGCCGAGGCGGGCGGCGTCCTCCTGGTTTTCGAGGATTCCGTCGAGATCGCCGCCGGCGATCAGTTCGCCGACGCTGAGGTCCGCGACGTGGCCGGCCGGGGCGAGGCAGCGCTCGCGGATGCGCAGATGCTGGTGCCCATCGCCTCCGGCGAAGGCGTGGTCGCCGTGCTCGGGCTTCGCCACCGGTCGCGACCCTTCCAGGCCGACCACCTCTTCAGCATCAACGCGCTGGCCGGCAGCGCCGCGGTGCCGCTGGCCAACGCGCTCCGCTACCGGCGGAGCCTGCACGAAGCCTCCAGCGACTCCGTGACCGGGTTGCTCAACCAGCGCGAGATGCGCCGGCGGCTGGAGAACGAGCTGGCCTGGCGCCGAGGGACCGACCGGCCGGTCTCCTTCATCCTGGTCGACCTCGACCACTTCAAGCAGGTCAACGACACCATGGGCCACCAGCACGGTGACGACGTGCTGCGGGCCGCCGCGCGGCTGCTCAGAGGGGCGGTCCGCGCCCAGGACGTGGTGGCGCGGTACGGCGGGGACGAGATGGCCGTGATCGTCCTCGACTCGATGCCCGAGGGCGTCCTCGCGCTGGCCCGGCGGCTGGTTGACGGCATGCGCGCCGCGCGGGTGCCGACCGGCCAGGGTCAGACCCTGACGCTGAGCCTGGGGGTGGCGACCGCGCCCCAGGACGGGCTCACGGCCGAGGACCTGATCATGGCCGCCGACCAGGCTCTCTACCTGGCCAAGCGGGAGGGGCGCGACCGGCTCCACGCCTTCGGCGACCTGGTCGCACGGCTGGCCGCCGGCCAGGAGGCCCTGCTCGCCGATCTCAGGGAGTCGGGCCCCCGCCAGGTGGTCGCCGCCGGCCACGCCATCGACCGGCTGGTGGGGATGCCGGGCCGGTCGAGCGCGGTGGCCGCGATCGCCGAGGCGGTCGCCCGGCGCGCGGGTGTGGCGACCGACGCGGATATCCTCCGGCCCGCGTGCTTCCTCCACGACCTCGGGCGGGTCACCGCCGACGAGCGCATGCACGCGCTGGAGGCGGAGCGCCTGCTCGTGGCAGCCGGCTTCAAGGCCGAGGCGGCCCGAGCGGTCCGCCATCACCACGAGCGCTGGGACGGGGCAGGGACTCCAGATGGGCTGGCCGGCGCCCGGATCCCGCTCGAGGCGCGGCTGGTGGGCCTTGCCGTCCGCTACGAGGCGTTGGTCAGGGGCCGCGGCGGCAAGCCGGTCCTAGCCGCGACCGCGGCCGCGCTCCTGGAAGCCGACGGCGGCTACGACCCGGCCCTCGTCGCCGCCCTCCGGGAGGCGATCGAGGAGCAGCTGCTGCCGGCGCTGGCGCCCCGCGTCCCGGCGTCCGGGCCCGCGCTTGCCCTGATCACCTCGGGCTAGCCTTTCGCGAAGCCGGAGGCGGCGCCGTTCCAGGTCGGCCAGTGCCGGCCCCCGAACCCCGCCGGCGATGGCAGCCTCGACGATGGCCAGGGCCGCTCGCGGATCTCGCAGCCGCCACTCCAGCAGCCTCGCCCGCGCGATCGCCAGCGCGGGCTCGCCCGGCTGCATCGATTGGGCGCCGGCGAGCAGCCGTTCGGCCGCGGCCGGCCGGCGCCGCCGCGCCAGCTGCCGCGCCAGGAGCAGCGCCGCCGCCGCCGAGCCCTTGGGCTGGCCCATGGCGGCCGCGTTCCTGAGCGCGCGCCAGCCGTCGGCGCGGCGGCCGGTTCGCGTCAGGTGGCGGCCGAGGGCGAGCCAGTCGGCGGCCTCCATCCATGGGTCCTCACCGGCCAGCCGCTGGAGCAGCCGGGCATGGAGGTAATAGAGCGAGATCACGTCCTGCCGGTTGTGCTCGAGCGCCGACTCGAGGAAGCGGCTGGACCCGTTGCGCAGGTAGGCGAAGTAAGCGTCGGGGACGAGCGCGCCGGGCACATCCTCCTCCCGCTCGAAGCCGAGCACCGCCTGCTCGACGCTGCGCAGGGTGCAGCTCTCCAGCCGCTGGCGGAGCAGCGCGCGGGCCACGTGCAGCAGATCGAGGTGCTGCGGATGCGTGAGCTCGCCCGGCATCCGCGCCATCACCCAGCGCGTCCGCAGCAGCGGGAGGTCGAACGTGCTGCCGTTGTAGCTGCCGATGGCGGCAGCCCGCCCGATCTCCTCGCCCAGCACGTGCAGGAAGGCGGCCTCCCCCGCTGGCTCGGGGAGGAAGAGCTGCACCACCTCCAGCCCGGCCGGCGCCGGTCTCGCCAGCGCCGCGGTGAAGACGATGGTCCCGGTCCCGCCGGAGAGGCCGGTGGTTTCGGTGTCGAGGTAGGAGTGAGGCACCGCCGGCGGCCGGCCCTGGACGCGGCCGAGCGTCAGCATCTCGTCCCTTCGCCAGGCTGTCCCGTAGGGGGTCGCCACCGCCTCGAACCCCCTGGGCAGCGCCCGCACCGGTGGGGGCGGAGCGGGCCGGGCCGGGGCGGCTCCTAGGCTGGCGAGGCGCTGGCGGAGGCTTTCAACAGCGAGAGACAAGCCGGCTTTGCTCCGTCGACTAGATGCAGTGGACCGATGCAGGAGGGGCAGCCGGCCGCGCAGTCGCAGCTCTCGACCAGGTCTGCCGCCTCCCGGAGGAGCTCTTCGTGCAGCTCGTACAGCCGCCCGGCAAACCCGACGCCGCCTGGATAGACCTCATAGACGGTCACCGTGGGCAGGCGGGTCGCCGTCGACTTGACCTCGGCCAGCGCGCCGAGGTCGCGGGGATCGCACATCAGGCGCAGGGCGGCGACCGTCCGCAGCGCGTGGGCCATGCCCTGGAGGCCGGCCTCCAGCTTCTCCCCTCCGAGGGCCGCCCACGCCCCCTCCGCCACCGTCACCCACCAGGCCGACGTGTGCAGCGTCTGCTCGGGCAGGTGGATGGGACCTGACCCGATGTTCTCGTGAGTGTGGAAGCGGATCTTCTTGAACATGGTGGCCAGCGAGGTCAGCTTCACCTCGCCGCGGCTGCGGCCCAGGGGATCGCCGTCGGGGCCGTCGAAGGTCTCGAGCACGTCGACCCGCACCGACATCAGCGCGTCGGTGTAGTAGTCGACCTCGACCGGGCGGACGTAGGCCTTCTTCTCCTCCCAGTCAAGGCGGTCCACGTGGTACTGGGCGCCCTCGTGCAGGTAGATCGCCTCCTCGTGGAGAAAGACCGGCGTCGAGAACTGGTCCATCTCGCCGATCACGTCGGGGCGCGGGCTGGAGGTGTCGACGATGACCACGTTGTCGGCGGCCAGCCTCCGGAGCGAGATGGCCTCGGCGGGAAAGGCCTCGCGGCTCCAGTACCAGCGGCCGCCCGACCGGGTGACCGAGCCGTCGCCGGCGAAGACGTCGAGCAGCGGCCCCACGTTGGCCGCGCCGAGGCGCTCGCCATCGACGAACGGCAGCTCGAAGACGCCGGCCTGCAGGTGACCGGCCAGCACGAGCAGGTTGTCGGGATCGATCAGGCCCTCCTCCGGACTGGTCTCCAGGAAGTACTCGGGATGGCGGACGATGAACTGGTCGAGCGGCGCCGACGAGGCCACGAAGACGGCCAGGGACCCTGCCTTGCGCCCGGCCCGGCCCAGCTGCTGCCAGGTCGAGGCGATGGTGCCCGGGTAGCCGACCAGCACGGCCGCCTCCAGGGAGCCGATGTCGATGCCGAGCTCCAGCGCGTTCGTGCTGACCACGCCGCTCACCTCGCCGGAGCGCAGCCCGGCCTCGATCGAGCGCCGCTGAAGCGGCAGGTACCCGGAGCGGTAGCCGCGGACCCGGCGAGCGGCGTCGAGCCGGGGTGCCAGGTCCTGCTGGAGGTAGCTCAGCATCACCTCCACCTGGAGCCGGCTGCGGCAGAAGACGATGGTCTGGGTGCCGCCGCGGATCAGCGGCCCGGCGATCGCCCGGGCCTCGAGCAGCGAGGACCGGCGGACGCCGAGGTCACGGTTGAGGAGGGGCGGGTTGTAGAAGACGAGCCGCCGCTCGCCGCGGGGCGCTCCGCTGCGGTCGACCAGCTCGACGTCTTCCTCCTCGAGGAGCCGGGAGGCGTGCTGGCGCGGGTTGCGGATGGTGGCTGAGGCGCAGAGAAAGCGCGGTGCCGAGCCGTAGAACTCGCAGATCCGCTTGAGCCGGCGGATGACATTGGCGACCTGGCTGCCGAAGAGCCCCCGGTAGGTGTGGAGCTCGTCGATCACCACGAACTCCAGGCCCGAGAAGAGGCGGCGCCACTTGGTGTGGTGGGGAAGGATCCCGGTGTGGAGCATGTCCGGGTTGGTCAGGACGATGTGTCCTGCCTCCCGGATGGCGGTCCGCTGCCCCGGGGGCGTGTCGCCGTCGTAGGTGTCGGCACGCAGCTGGAGCGGCAGCGAGCGGCCGAGAGCGCCTAGTTCGGCGAGCTGGTCCTGGGCGAGCGCCTTGGTCGGGAAAAGGTATAGTGCGCGGCTGCCCGGACGCTCTAGGATGCGCTGCAGAACCGGCAGGTTGTAGCAGAGCGTCTTGCCGCTGGCCGTCGGCGTGACGACGACCAGGTGACGTCCACGGCGAACCGCCTCGTAAGCCTCGGCCTGGTGGCTGTAGAGGCGGTGGATGCCGCGCTCGGCAAGAGCGCGGACCAGCGATCCGTCCAGGTCCTGAGGCAGCGGGGAAGTTTCGGCCGGTTGGGCCGGAAAGACATGGTCGAGCGTCACGTCGCCGCGAAGCAGTGCGGTGTCGAGAGCTGGCAGATGGTGCATGCGGGAGACTGATGAAGTTAACCGAACAGGTGTTCGCCGTCAAATGACCGTCGCGGTCGCGGAAGGCACCTACCGACCGGGGGATCCCGACGACTTCGAGCGGCTCTACCGCTCCAGTTACTCTCGCCTGCTGGGCACGCTGGTCGGGGTGCTCGGCGACCGGGCGGCGGCCGAGGACTGCCTGCAGGAGTCCTTCGAGCGCGCCTTCCGAGCCTGGCCGGCCTGGCGTCCGGACGCTCCCGCCGAGGCCTGGCTGCACCGCATCGCGATCAACGCCGCCGTCTCGCACCAACGCCGGCAGCGGCTGCGTGAGGCGGGTGAGTTGGTCCGCCGCCTGGGCCGGCCGGCACCGCCGCCCGACCCCGCCGATGCGGCGGCGACCGGTGAGCTGGTTGCGGCCCTGCGGAGGCTCCCCGCCAAGCAGTCGGCGGCGATCGTTCTCCGCCATTACCACGGGTACAGCAACCGCGAGATCGCCTACGCGCTGGGAATCCCGGAGCGGACGGTGGCCTCCCGGCTGGCGGCGGCCAAGATCAGGCTTCGCGCCCTGCTCGGCGAGGCGCCCGCCGCCGCCGCCCCGCTGGGTAGAAGGTCGCGTCGAAGCGTTCCTTCGAGTGACTAGACGACATGGGGGAGATTTCGGAGAGCGATCGCTTCGATCTCTGGCTTGAGCGCGCTCTCGCGCGCGAGCTGGGGCGGGACATGCATTGCGCGCCGGCGCGCGAGTGGACGCGGCCCCGCCGGCGCTCGCGCCGGGGGTTGCGCGCCGACCCGGATGCGGGTGGAGCGCTCGCCCTCACAGGGGCGCCGGGGCTGGGCATGGCGGCGGTGGCCGCCGGCCTCCAGGGCCCGGCTGCCATCGCCAAGGAGTAGAAACCCACTCTCTCTCCCCGAAGGCCGGGCCGCCGTGGCCCGGCCTTCCTTTTGCCGGAGTTCCGCGCATGTGCGGGCGCCTGGGCGTTTCCCGGCCCCGGATTCCGCGCATGTGCGGGCGCCTGGGCGTTTCCCGGCCCCGGATTCCGCGCATGTGCGGGCGCATGCGCCCTAACCCCCCGACTCAGGGCCGCCCGGCCACCCTCCACCGCTGCCCCTCGGCCGTGTCGACGACCGTGACCCCAAGCTCCGCCAGCCGATCGCGCAGGGCGTCCGAGGCCCCGAAGTCCCTGGCCGCCCGCGCCCGCTCTCGCCGCTCCAGCAGCGCCGCCGCCCCCTCTGGGAGCTCGGCCGGCGCCACCTGCCGCCCCAGGTCGAGCCCGAGCACGCGATCGAAGTCGAGGAGCAGCCGGGCCCGGTCGCCGGGCGGCAATTCCGACCGCGCCAGCGCGCTCACGAGCGCCATCGCCGAGGGCAGGTCGAGATCGTCGGAGATCGCCTCCCGGAAACGGTCCCCGAACTCCCCGCCCGCGCCCGTGGCCGGCCCCCCTGACCACTCGGCGACCCGCTCGCGCAGCTGGCGGAGCGCGCGGTCGGCCCCGGAAAGGCCCTGGGGCGGAAAGTTGAGCTTCTTGCGGTAGCGAGTCTGGAGCGCCAGGTAGCGGTAGGCGAGCGGGTCGAGGCCCTGCTCCTCGAACTCGGTGATCCGGAAGAAGTTGCCGGCCGACTTGGCCATCCGGGCCCCGGACAGCAGCAGGTGCTCCCCGTGCAGCCAGCAACCCACCACCGGGTGGCCGAAGGCGCCTTCCGACTGGGCGATCTCGGCCTCGTGGTGGGGAAACACGTTGTCGGCGCCGCCGGTGTGAATGTCGAACCGCTCACCGAGCAGCGCGGTCGACATCGCCGAGCACTCGATGTGCCAGCCCGGGAAGCCCGGTCCCCAGGGGCTGTCCCAGACCTGGAGGCGGTGCTCGCCGGCGTGCTTCCAGAGCG
>CAYLIP010000021.1:0-40317 GCA_964383855.1 uncultured Actinomycetes bacterium
TGCCCAACCTTCACCTGTGCGGCCGCAACGGCATGCACAAGTACAACAACCAGGATCATTCGATGATGACCGCGCTCCTGGTCGCGCGCCGGATCGCCGGCACATCCACTCTCGACCCCTGGAACGTGAACGCCGACGCCGAGTACCACGAGGAGCTGCGCGAGGGCGAGGCCGACTCTTCCGGCCGCGCGGTGCCTGCTAAGGTCTAGCCGTCCAGATCCTGGCGCCTGGGGGACGCCCGAAACGGAGGGGCGATCCTGGCCGGCGCGGGCAGAGGAGGAGCCAGCCATGACCCGAGGCCAGGGCGCGACCGAGCGCACCCGCTTCACGTCGGAGTCGGTCACCGAGGGCCACCCCGACAAGCTCGCCGACCAGGTGAGCGACGCCATCCTCGACGCCATCCTGAGCAAGGACCCGCTCGCCCGCGTGGCCTGCGAGACCGCTGTCATGACCGGCCTGGTCCTGGTCTGCGGGGAGATCACCACCGACTGCTACGTCGACATCCCGCGGATCATCCGCCAGACCATCCGCGAGGCCGGCTACACGCGCGCCAAGTACGGCTTCGACGCCGAGACCTGCGGCGTGCTGGTCAGCATCGACGAGCAGTCGCCGGACATCGCCCACAGCGTCGACGTCGGCGGCGCCGGCGACAGCGGGATGGTGTTCGGATACGCGACCGACGAGACGCCCGAGCTGATGCCGGCGCCGATCGCGGTCGCGCACGCGCTCGCGCGCACGCTGGCCGAGGCGCGCCGGACCCGGTCGCTGCCCTACCTCCGGCCCGACGGCAAGGTCCAGGTCACCGTGGAGTACGAGGGAGCGCGTCCCCTCCGGGTGGAGAGCGTGGTCATCTCCGCCCAGCACCACGACGAGGTGGAGACCGAGCAGCTCCGCCGCGACATCGCCGAGCAGGTGGTCCGGGCCGCCGTCCCCGAGAACCTGAGGGACGGCGACCTCCAGAACTACATCAACCCGACCGGCCGCTTCGTGATCGGCGGCCCGGTCGCGGATGCCGGCCTCACCGGCCGCAAGATCATCGTCGACACCTACGGCGGCTACGCCCGCCACGGCGGCGGCTGCTTCTCCGGCAAGGACCCGACCAAGGTCGACCGGGCCGGCGCCTACGGTGCGCGCAATGTCGCCAAGACGATCGTCGCCGCCGGGCTGGCCGCCCGGTGCGAGGTGCAGGTCGCCTACGCGATCGGAGTCGTCAAGCCGGTGGCCGTCCGGGTCGAGACCTTCGGCACCGGGAAGGCCGGCGAGGCCGACCTGGAGCGGGCGATCGGAAGGATCTGGGACCTGAGCCCGCTCGGGATCATCAAGGAGCTCAACCTGCGCCGGCCCATCTACCGGCCCACGGCCTGCTACGGCGCCTTCGGGCGGACCGACGTCGAGGCGCCCTGGGAGCGCACCGACCGGGTGGCCGAGCTGAAGGCGGAAGTCGGCGCTTGAGCCGCAACCTCCACGCCGTGATCGCGGCCGGTGGGGCGGGCACCCGCCTCTGGCCGCGGTCGCGAAAGGCGTCGCCCAAGCACGTGCTGCCGCTCTCGGGCACCGGCCTGCCGCTGCTGCGCGAGACCTTCGAGCGCATCGCGCCCCTGGCCCGCGAGGTGCACGTGGTGACCGAGGAGCGGCAGCTGCCCCTGATCCGGCGGCTGCTGCCGGAGGTGCCGCCGGACCGGCTGATCGCGGAGCCGGTGGCGCGGGGCACCACCAACGCCTACGGCCTTGCCGCGCTCACCATCCGGGAGCGCGACCCCGACGCGGTGATGCTCATGCTGGCGGCCGACCACGTGGTCCGCGGCCGGGCCGCCTACACGCGGGCCGTGCGCGCGGCGGAGCGGGTGGCGGCGACGTCTGGCGAGCTGGTCGCCCTCGGCCTGGTGCCCAGCTACCCGGCCACCGGCTTCGGGTACATCGAGGCGGGCGGCGAGGTCGCCGCCGGCCGCGCCACCGCACGGAGGGTGGTCCGCTTCGTCGAGAAGCCCGATCTCAAGCGGGCGACCGAGTACGTGGCCTCGGGCGATTTCTTCTGGAACCTGGCCATGTTCTGCTGGCGGGCACAGGCCTTCCTGGACGAGCTCGAGGCTCACGGGCCCACGCACCTGCGCGGCCTGCGGCGCGTGATGGCGGCGCGCGCCCGGGGCGACGAAGATGCGGCCGCCCGCGCCTACCGGGCCCTGCCCAACGAGGCCGTCGACTACACGGTGATGGAGCGAACGCGGCGGCTCCTGCTCGTGCCCGCCGACTTCGAGTGGGTCGACGTCGGCTCCTGGAGTGAGCTGGCGGATCTTCTTCGGGCCGACGAGCGCGGCAACGTCGTCGAGGGCGAGCCGGTCCTGATCGACACCGGCGGCTGCTTCATCTCCGTCCCCGACAAGCTGGTGGCCACGATCGGCGTCCAGGACCTGGTGATCGTGGACACCCCCGACGCGCTGCTGGTATGCCCCAAGGACCGGGCGCAGGACGTGAAGAAGGTGGTCGAGGCCTTGGGCCGCCTGAAGAAGATCAAGTACCTTTAGTCCAGTGACTGCTCCCCGCATCAAATTCGGCACGGACGGCTGGCGGGGAGTGGTGGCCGACGACTTCACCTACGAGACGCTCCGCTACGCCGCCCAGGGGGCCTCCGAGTTCCTTCTCACCAAGAGTTCGGAGCCGCTCGCCGTGATCGGCTACGACTGCCGCTTCGCCTCCGAGATCTTTGCCGAGGAGGTGGCGCGGGTCTGCGCCGCCAACGGCATCCGGAGCCTCCTCTTCGACCGGCCCTCGCCGACCCAGGTCGCTTCCTGGACGGTGATCGACCGCAAGGCCAACGGCGCCGCGATCGTCACCGCCAGCCACAACCCGTACATCTTCAACGGCTTCAAGTACAAGCCGGAGACGGGCAGCTCGGCCTCGCGAGAGGTCACCCGCGAGCTGGAGGAGCGGATCAACGCGGTCGCCGGCCAGGGTGCGCCGGCGGTCAAGCGGGCGCCCGCCGACGACCCTCGCATCGAGCGCATCGATCCCCAGCCCGCCTATTTCGAGCAGCTGCGCCGCATGCTCGACGTCGACGCGATCCGGCACAAGGGCCTGCGCATCCTCCACGAGTGCATGTACGGCAGCGGCTACGGCTACATCTCGGCGCTGCTGGACGGCAGCGCGACCACCGTCACCGAGCTGCACGCCAAGCGCAACCCCTTCTTCGGCGGGTTCAACCCGGAGCCGATCCCGCAGAACCTGCACGAGGCGCTGCAGACCATGAAGAGCGGCGGCTTCGACCTCTGCATCGCCACCGACGGCGACGCCGACCGGGTGGGGATCATCGACGAGACCGGCCGCTTCATCAACCAGCTCCAGGTCTACGCGCTCCTCTTCCGGTACCTGGTCGAGGTCAAGGGCTGGAAGGGGCCGGCGGTCCGCTCGGTCAACATGACCCACATGGCCGACAAGCTGGCCAGGGAGTACGGCGTCGAGGTGTACGAGGTGCCGGTCGGCTTCCCCAACGTGGCGCCCAAGATGATGGAGACCGGGGCCGTCCTGGGCGGCGAGGAGTCCGGCGGCTACGGCATCCGGGGCCACATCCCGGAGCGGGATGGGATACTGGTCGGGCTGCTCTTCGCCGAGATGATCGTGAACACCGGCCGCACGATCTCGCAGCTGCTGCAGGACCTGGAGGCCAAGGTTGGACCGCACAGCTACGCGCGCCACGACATCCACATGCCGCGCGACACCTACGACCGGGACCGGGTTCGGATCCTGGACACGCTGCGCGAGCGGCGGCCGCGGACGGTCGCCGGCGTGGACGTCGAGCGCGTGCGCGATGACGACGGCTTCAAGTTCTTCCTCGAGGACGGGTCCTGGGTGCTGCTCCGGACCAGCGGTACCGAGCCGCTGGTCAGGGTGTACGCGGAGGCGGCCACCCAGCAGGACGTGGAGGCGCGCCTGGCCGCGCTCGAGGAGATCGTCGGCATCGGAGGCCACGGTGGCGGCTGAGGAGCTCGGCCCGCACCCGGCCGCCGACACCCGGGTCGACAAGCCCTGGGGTCACGAGATCCGGTGGGCGGTCACCGACCGCTACCTGGGCAAGATCCTCCACATCAACCGCGGCGAGGCGCTCTCGCTCCAGTACCACGAGCAGAAGGACGAGTGCCTCTACGTCGTCTCCGGCCTGCTCCAGCTCGAGCTCGACGACGAGGCCGGTGAGCTGCGCACGCACCGGATGGAGCCCGGCGAAACGGTGCACATCCGGCCCGGCCGCCGCCACCGGATGACCGCCCTCGAGGACTGCGACATCTTCGAGGTCTCCACCTCTGAGATCGATGACGTGGTCAGGCTCGAGGACCGCTACGGGCGGGCCGGCACCTGATGCGGGACGGCCGGATGCTTAACATCGAGCCCTCGTGAAGACGCCGCCCCCCGCCGACGTGCACGTCATGCCCGCCCGCGTGGAGGTCGCCGACCGGCGCGACGGCCGCTTCCTCGTCTTCGTGGCGGTGGTGCTGGTCGCGATCGTGCTCGGCTTCAAGTCCGAGCTGATCGCCCCCGGGCAGGTCTGGGGTCTCGGCGCGATCCTGCTCGTCCTCGCTCTCCCGGCCCTGATGGGCTACCTCCGGACAGAGGCGGGGCCGCCCGCGATCGAGAACTACATCCCGGTCGCGATCGGCGCGGTGGCGGTGGCCGGGCTCTCGACCTTCCCGCTCGATTACTGGAAGTTCGGCCTGGTCGCGCTCCTCTTCGGCGCCGGCTTCCTGGCCTCGGGCTGGATCGACCACCGGCGCCTTCGGGAGCGGGAGAAGCCGGGCCATCTCGTCCTCCAGGAGACGGTGATGGTGCTGGCGCTGGCCGCCGCCTACCTGGTGATCGTGACCGTCAACCTGCCCCTGCCGGTCCGGATGGGCTGGATCTTCGCGATGTCGCTGCTGGCGACCTACCGCAGCTTCCGGTCGCTGGGCCGGGTGATGCCGCCCCGGCGCGCCTTCCTCTTCGGCATCTTCGTGGCCCAGCTGGTGACCTTCTTCGCCTGGGCGATCAGCGTCTACCTCAACTATCAGGAGGGGCCCTTCGCGGCCATCCTGGTCTTCCTCTGGTACGTGAACCGGGGCATCATCCGGCACACCGTCGAGGAGACGCTCACGCGCAACGTGCTGGTCGAGTACGGGCTCTTCGTGGTGCTGCTGGTCTACCTGTTTGCGATCAGCTACTCCAGCCACTAGGGGCCTCGACCAGGTGACCGCGCCCCACCGCCTCATCCTGCTGCGGCACGGCCAGAGCCAGTGGAACCTCGACAACCGGTTCACGGGCTGGGTCGACGTTCCCCTCACCCACGCCGGTTTCGCCGAGGCCAGAGAGGCGGGACGCCTGATCCAGGAGGCCGGCATCAAGCCCGACGTCGTGCACACCTCGCTGCTCCTGCGTGCGATCCAGACCGCCGGCGCGACCCTGGAAGCGATGGAGCGCTCGTGGCTGCCGGTCCACCGCTCCTGGCGGCTGAACGAGCGCCATTACGGGGCCCTGACCGGCCTCAACAAGGCCGAGACGGCCGCCGAGTATGGCGAGGAGAAGGTGCACACCTGGCGCCGGAGCTACGACACGCCGCCGCCCGCTTTCGAGCCGGGCGACCCCAAGAACCCGTCGGCCGACGAGCGCTACCGGATGCTGCCTCCCGACATCCTGCCCCGCACCGAGTGCCTGAAGGACGTGGTGGAGCGGATGCTGCCCTACTGGTACGACAGCATCGTGCCCGACCTGCTCAGCGGCCGCGTGGTGCTGGTGGCCGCTCACGGCAACAGCCTGCGGGCACTGGTCAAGCACCTCGACGGCATCTCCGACCAGGAGATCCCGGAGCTGAACATCCCGACCGGGGTGCCCCGCGTGTACGAGCTGGACGAGCGGCTGCAGCCGGCCTCGGCCCGCTACCTCGGCGATCCGGACGAGATCGCCCGCAAGGCCGAGGCAGTGGCCAAGCAGGCCTCCCGGCACTAACATCGGGGCGGTTAGCCGTCCTCAGCTTGAAGGAGTTCTCCGCCATGGCCGGACCCGTCGTAATCGACCCCAACAAGAGGCGCACGCCCCAGTTCGGGACCGCCACCCGTGATGACGTCCCGGGCTTTCTCGGGATCATGCAGATCGTTCACCAGGAGCCGACCAACTCGATGTTCGCGAGGCTGCTGAGCGGCACGCAGAACGAGAGCGACGAGATACCGCTCGCGCACCTCTTCGAGGAGATCAGCACGCTGGCGCTGCACGGGCTGATCGTCGAGGACCTGCTCTTCGACGCCTTCGCGTTCGACAGCTACTGGGAGCGGCTGCGCGGCCCGGTCGAGCGCGTGCGCCGCGAGTCGGGCAATCCCAAGTTCTGCGAGAACTTCGAGATCGCCGCCGCCCTGGCGGTTCAGTACCGCGAGCAGCGGCCGGCCAAGGTGAGGGTCACCTACAGCTAGCCGGCTCGCCCCCGGGGACTCGTCAAGCCATCCTCAGCGGGACGACCATTCGGCGATCAGGGCCTCGACCTGGGGCACGTGCTCGCGATAGTGGCCGTCCAGCCAGCCGATGACGTCGGAGGCACTGGTCGGGTAGGGTTCGGCGGCGCCGCCATAGATGACCGGCACCTTGGTCTCGTGGTCGCCGAGGCGGCCGAGCGCCGCCAGCACCCGATCGTGCAGGACCCCGGTGGTCCGCAGCTCGGCATCCAGCTCGGCGGCCGTCAGCGAGCTCCCGGCCCGCCGGCGGGCGCGCTCCTCGAGGCCGGCCGGCTCGTCAGGGCGGACCGGCGACCCGGCCGGCGCGGCCAGGGCGTCGAGCACGGCGAGGTAGTGCTCGAGCACGTAGTTGACGTGGACGGCGATGCCCCCGACCGAGTAGTCGTCCCCCGGTTTCAGGTAGCCGGAGGCCTCGGCGGGCACCCGGCGCATCAGCTCGAGGTAGGCGTCGCGGGCGCGGGCAAAGCCGGCCAGGACGTCCGGGCTCGGCGTGGTCACGGCCAACCTCCTGCGCTTGTATGTGGCTAAAGCTAACCGGTCCATACGCGCATGCGCCTCTCCAGGGCCTCCCAGACGCGCATGCGCCCGCACATGCGCCTTGCCAGGGCCTCCCAAAGGCGCATGCGCCCGCACATGCGCGCTTACATGCCCAGGTAGGCCTTCTGGACCTCCTCGGACTCCAGCAGCTCCTTCCCGGTCGCCTCCTTCACGATCACGCCGGTCTCGATCACGTAGCCGCGGTGGGCCACCTCGAGCGCCTGGTTGGCGTTCTGCTCGACCAGCAGCACCGGCGTGCCCTGGCTGTTGATCTCGACCACGATCTTGAAGATCGTCTCGATCAGGATCGGCGCCAGCCCGAGGGAGGGCTCATCCAGCATCAGCACCTTGGGCTGCGCCATCAGCGCACGGCCGATCGCCAGCATCTGCTGCTCGCCCCCGGAGAGGGTGCCCGCCAGCTGGCCGGCCCGCTCCTTGAGCCGGGGGAACAGGTCGTAGGCGCGCGCGAGGTCGGCCCGGATGCCGCCGCGGTCGTTGCGCGTGTAGGCCCCCATCATGAGGTTGTCCCGAACCGTCAGGCGGGGGAAGAGGCGCCGCCCCTCGGGCGAGTGCGTTATACCGAGCTCCACGATCCTGGCCGGCGCGGTCTGGGAGATGTCCTCCCCGTTGAACCTGATCGTCCCCGTGCTCGGGTGCTTCAGCCCTGAGATCGTCCGCAGCGTGGTCGTCTTGCCCGCCCCGTTGGAGCCGATCAGGGCGACCACCTCGCCCTTGTCGACCGTGATCGAGATCTCGTGCAGCGCCCGGACGCGGCCGTAGTCCGCGGAGACACCGTCCAGTTCGAGGAGTGCCACCTAGCGCAGCCCTCGCCGGCGCCGGTCCTGGGACTGCCTCACGCCGACTTCCCCAGGTAAGCCTCGATGACGCGCTTGTTGTTGCGAACCTCCTCGGGCGTGCCCTCGGCGATCTTCTCGCCGTGGTCGAGCACCGCGATCCGCCTGGAGATGCCCATCACCACCCGCATGTCGTGCTCGATCAGGAAGACCGTGATCCCCTCGCCGAGGATCTTCTCGACCAGCTTCATCAGCTCGACCTTCTCGGGGGGTGTGAACCCGGCCGCCGGCTCGTCGAGCAGGAGCAGCCGGGGGCGGGTGGCCAGGGCCCGCGCGATCTCGAGCCGGCGCTGCTGCCCGTAGGCCAGGTTGCGCGCGTAGTTCTCCGCCTGGCGCCCGATGCCCACGAAGTCGAGGAGCTCGCGCGCCCGCTCATCGACCGCCGCCTCCTCCCGCTTCTCGCCTCGCGTCTTCAGGAGCGCGTCCCAGAGCTTGGCTCTCATCCGGACGTGCTGGCCGACGCGGACGTTGTCGATCACGGTCATGTAATCGAAGAGGCGGATGTTCTGGAAGGTGCGCGCGATGCCCAGCTTGGCCACCTGGTGCGGCCGCGCGCCCGCGATGTTGACGCCTTCGAACAGGACCTCGCCCGAGCTGGGCGGAAAGAGGCCGGTGATGCAGTTGAAGAGGGTCGTCTTGCCGGCGCCGTTGGGCCCGATGAGAGAGAAGACCTCTCCCCGTTTGACGTCGAAGCTGACCTCGTCGACCGCGGTCAGGCCGCCGAACCGCTTGCTCACACTCCCCAGGCTCAGGACGTTCTCCCCGGCCATGCTCAGAACTCCGCCTGGGTGGTGTCGAACACCGTCTGCTCGCCACCCGGCTCGCCGTGCTTGAGCTCCTGCTGGCGCAGCCGCGAGGGAAGGATGCCCTGCGGGCGCAGCAGCATCATCAGCACGAGGATGATCCCGAATAAGAGGTACTTGATCCGGTTCACGGCCTCCCCGACCCCGGGCCAGTCGCCGTGCGCGCTGTTGAGGGAATCCAGGCCCAGCGATGCGAACAGCGCCTTGGCCTGCTGAGGCGCGTCGGGCAGCAGCTTGTAGAGGACGAAGTAGACGACCAGCGAGCCGATCATCACCCCCGGGATATTGCCCATGCCGCCGAGCACGACCATGACCAGGATCGTCACCGAGACCACGAAGCTGAAGCTGTCCGAGTTCACGAACGCCAGCTTGGCGCCGTAGTAGGCGCCGGCGAAGCCGCTCACCGAGGCGCCGATGGCGAAGGCCAGCAGCTTGTAGTTGACGGTGTTGACGCCCATCGCCGCGGCCGCCACCTCGTCCTCGCGGATCGCCATCCAGGCCCGCCCGATGCGCGAGCGGTAGAGGTTGTTGACCAGGATGACGCACGCGGTGATCAGGATCACCATCAGGACGTACCAGGCGGTCGCGTTGGCCGAGTTGAGGACGACGTCGCTGGCCCAGCCGAAGTCGAGCCCGGCCCAGGGACCGTTGATCCACCCGGGCAGGCGGGGCGGGTCGAGGGCGGTGACGCCGTTGACGCCGCCCGTGATCTGGCCGCCGTTGTTGAAGACCCGGGGCACGATCTCGCCGAAGCCCAGCGTCACGATGGCCAGGTAGTCGCCGCGCAGCCGCAGCGTGGGGGCGCCGAGCAGGGCGCCCATGCCGGCCGCGATGAAGAGGCCGATGAAGAGCGCGATCCAGAAGGGGATGTGGATGGCATGGTTGGCGGGCGCCGGCCAGCTGAGGCCGAGGTTGGAGGCGACGGCGCCGTAGGTGTAGGCGCCGATCGCGAAGAAGGCGGCGTACCCGAGGTCGAGCAGGCCCGCGAAGCCGACCACGACGTTGAGGCCGATCGCCATCAGGACGAAGATGCCGCCGTCGGCGGCCAGGCTGACCAGGTAGTCGCCGCTGCCGCCGGTCAGGAACTGGGCCGTCATCGGGAAGATCAGCGCCGCCACCGCCAGCACGAAGTAGGCGATCGCGTTGGGGTTGGTCCGGTTCTCCCGGACCAGCTCTCGGATGCGGCTCATTTCTCGGGCACCCGCATGCCGAGCAGGCCGGTCGGCCTGAAGACCAGGACCAGGATCAGGATCGCGAAGACGACGATCGGGGTCCAGGCGGCCGAGAAGTAGCCGTTCCAGAGCGCGGCGACGATGCCGATCATGAGCCCTCCGATGGCGGCGCCGGGGATGTTGCCGATGCCGCCGAAGACCGCTGCCGTGAAGGCGAAGAGGCCGGCTGTGAAGCCGACGTCGAAGGCCACGAAGTTGAAGTAGAGGCCGTAGATGATGCCGCCCGCGCCGGCCAGGGCGGCGCCGATGAAGAAGGTGGCGGAGATCGTCCGGTTGATGTCGATGCCCATCAGCTGCGCGGCGTCCCGGTCCTGGGCGGTCGCACGCATCGCCTTGCCGAGCTTGGACAGGTTCACGAAGAGAGCCAGCGCCACCACCAGGGTGACCGCGGTGACGATCACGATCAGGTCCTTGACGCCGATCGAGCCCCCGCCCCCGAGCGGGATTCGGGTCTGCGGCAGCAGGTTCGCGTAGTGGAGGTTGAAGGGGCCCTTCCACACGTACATGACGCCCTCGAGGATGAAGGACATCCCGACCGCCGTGATCAGCGGCGCCAGGCGGGGCGCGTTGCGCAGGGGCCGGTACGCGATCCGCTCGATGCCCACGTTGATGATGGCGCAGACGGCCATCGTCACCAGCAGCACTCCGAGCAGCGGCACCAGCAGCAGGAGGTTGAAGGGCTTGCCCTCGGCCAGCCCGAACGCGGGCATGAGCGCCAGCGAGATGAATGCGCCGAGGGTGAAGACGTCGCCGTGGGCGAAGTTGATGAGCTCGATGATGCCGTAGACCATCGTGTACCCGAGGGCCACCAGCGCGTAGATGGCGCCGTCGGCGATCCCGAAGGCGAGCGTCTGGATGAAGTACGAGGGCCCCCGCTGGCCGACCTTGATCAACAGATACACGACCACCACGGCGACCGCCGCCAGCAGGATGCCGCTGGCGACCCGTCCCCAGATCGAGCCGCGGATCGCGGCCCGCCGCTGTGCCACCCCTGCTACTGCTTCCAAATTCCCCTCTGCTCCGTCCTGAAAAGAGGAGGGGGCCGAAGCCCCCTCCTCGGGAAAACCTGCGTTGCTACCGGCTAGCCGCCGACGTTGAACTGCTTGGAGAACGCCCAGTCGCCGTTCTTGTACTGCTGGATCTGCAGCACGGGGGCGGTCGGGTCGCCCTGGGCCGTGAACGAGATCGTCCCGGTCAGGCCCTTGAAGTTGCTGGTCTTGGCCACGGCGTCGACCACCTGCTGCCGGGTGGGCACCTTGCCCCCGTTGGAGTCGATCGCCCGCTTGATGGCGTCGGCCAGGATGGCCGCGCAGTCGTACGAGGCGAAGGTGTAGGCGCCGGTGTCCTCCTTCTTGGGGAAGGCCTTGTTGTAGGCGTCGATGGTGCTCTTGGCGCTCGCGTTCTGGGTGGCGTCAGCCGCGCCCTGGCTGGCGTACATGTGGTCGCTGGCCATCGCGCCGGCGTCCTTGATGCACTGCGCGTCGCCGATCCCGTCGGGGCCGACGTAGTAGAGCGTGGACTTGTCGAAGATGCCGCTGGCCTGGGCGAGCGGGATGCAGCCCTTGGTGGCCGAGGTGGCGCCGGCGTAGATGCCCTGGGCGCCCTTCGACTTGGCGTCGTTGAGGAAGGCCTTGAAGTCGTTGGTCGACTTCATGTCGAAGTCCTGGTCGCTGACGATCGTGCCGCCCTTCTTCTTGAACTCGTTGACGAAGTTGGTCTTGACGCCCTTGCCGAAGACCTCGTTGTCAGAGAAGGCGGCGGCCTTGGTCACCTTGAGGGTGTCGTAGAGGAAGTCCGCCATGCCGGGGCCCTGGAAGGTGTCGGCGGCGGCGACCCGGAAGTAGTTGTTCTTGCCGTTCGGGCGCAGGCTCTTGGGCGTGAAGCCGTTGGCCGACTGGCAGTAGGGCAGGTCCTGGGTCAGGCACTCGTTGGTGTTCGAGGGGCTGATCATGGCCAGGTTGGCGTTGTTGGCGATCGGGATCTCGGCCTTGGCCACACCCGAGTTGAAGGGGCCGACCATGCCCAGGATCTTCGTGTTGGAGATCATCTGCTGGACGTTCTGGGCGCCCTTCTGCGCGTCGTGCACGCCGTTGACGGCGTCGTCGAACGGCTGGAAGGTGAGCTTGTAGCCGCTCACGCACTTGGCCTGCTGGACCGCGAACTGGGCGCCGTTCTGGGCCGGCAGGCCCGAGGACGCGTCCGAGCCGGAGACCGGCAGGTCGCTGGCGATCACGATCTCGCCCTTGCTGCAGTCTGAGGAGCTGCCGCCGCTGGTGCCGCCGCCGCCACCGCAGGCGACGGTCATCAGCGAGGCGCCTGCCGCAAGCGTCAGGCTCCTCATAACGAAGAGTCGATTCATCTGGTTCCCCCTGTAAAGGACGTTCCGGGCGCGTCGCCCAATGCCCCCCTCGCCCTCTTCCCGTCGTCCTTTCTCGGTGTGATCCCGGGGCGAGAGTGCGCCGGCGAGGGGGCGCGACCACCGAGATGGCCGCCCCGCTACTCCGCGGTAAGTGTTGCGGTGAGTTGTGCCGGTGTCAAGCTTGCGCTCCCCGGCGCCGAACCGGGCCGCCGCGCTCGATATACTCAGCCTGCCGAAGACCCAGCCCGATCAGGAGCGCACGCCCTTGAAGACCCAGCCGGGGGAGAACCTCAAGCCCCGCTCTCAATACGTGGAAGACGCCATCCGCCTTGCCATGGAGAGCCAGTGGGACGAAGCCGTCCAGCTGAACAGCTTCATCCTGGAGAACTTCGAGCCCGACGATCAGACGCACAACCGGCTGGGGAAGGCTCTGACCGAGCTCGGCCGCCTCGAGGAGGCGCGCAGCCACTACGACGTGGCCCTCAAGCTCAACCCCTTCAACCAGGTCGCCAAGAAGAACCGCTCCAAGCTCGAGGTGCTGATCCAGCACAAGGACGAGATCAAGAGCGGCGGCGTGAAGGTGGACCTCAACCTCTTCGTGGAGGAGATGGGGAAGACGATCATCACCGCCCTCGAGAACGTCAAGGACCCCGAGATCTGCGACAAGATCGTGGCCGGCGACGTGGCCGAGCCCGAGGTGAGCGGCGACACCATCGTGCTGCGCACCCTTCGCGGCGTGCGGCTGGGTGAGGTCGAGCCGAAGCTGGCCCGGCGCATCCTCAAGTTCATCCAGGGCGGCAACCGCTACCAGGCCGGAGTCATCTCCTGCGAGGGCGGCGACGTCCGCGTGATCGTCCGCGAGACCTACCAGGACCCGAGCTTCGCCGGCAAGCCCAGCTTTCCCCAGCGGCAGAAGCGCGATGTCGCCTTCCGGCCCTACGCGCGCGAGTCGCTGCTCAACCGCGACGTCGATGTCTACGGCACCGACGACGACGAGGAGGACATCGCCCACGCCAGCGTCGAGATGGACATGGACGACGACGAGGGCATGCACGAGGTCGACGAGGATTCGGACTCGGTCGACTTCGACGAGGAAGTCAGCGGCGATGGCGACGAGGAGGAGGAGCAGTGACGGCCGGGCGCCACGGGATTCAGCGGCAGCCCGGTTTTCCAGCCAGGCCGGCGACCCCGCCGGGTTTCAAGGTGTGCCTTCACCGTCGCTGACGACTCCCTCCAGCCTCTAGACCCGGCGGCGGCGGCCGTCGTGCGGGGCGTCCCGGGCCTCCGCGACCTCCTGCCCGACCAGGCCGAGGCCATGCGCGCCACCCAGGAGGCGGTGCTGGCCGAGATGCGCCGCTGGGGATACCGCTTCATCGTCACGTCCACCCTCGAGAGCCTGGATGTGCTGGAGCTCGGGTTGGGCTCCGAGCAGCGGCGGCGGCTGTTCAAGCTCAGCGACGGCGACGGGTCGCTCCTGGCCGTGGTCGGGGAGCGGACGGTGCCGGTGGCCCGGCTCGCCGCCTCGCGGCTGCGGGACGCCCCGCTGCCTCTCCGCCTCTGCTACGCGGGACCGGTGCTTTCCAGCGAGGCGGGGCGGTTCGCGCGGCAGCGCGAGGCCTTCCAGGTCGGGGCCGAGCTGATCGGCGCCGGCGGCCCGGTCGCCGACGCCGAGGTGATCGCACTGGCCGTCCGCTGCCTGGACGCGGCCGGCCTGCGCCGCTACCAGGTCGACGTCGGGCACTCGGAGTTCTTCAAAGGCCTGCTCGACGGGCTCCGGCTGCCGGCCGAGCTGGAGGCCGGCGTCCGCTCGGCCCTGGCGGCGCGCGACCTGGTCCGCCTGGAGCGGCTGCTGAGCGGGACGCCGCTGCGCAGCGCGGAGCACGAGCTTCTCCTGCGCTTCCCGGCGCTGCGCGGTGGGGGTGAGATCATCGAAGCCGCCGGCCGGCTGGTCAAGAACCGGCGCTCGGAGCGGGCCCTGGCCGAGCTGCAGCAGGTCTTCGAGCTGCTGGGCGCCCACGGCCTCGGGGATGCGGTGCACATCGACCTCGGCGCCATCCGCGACTTCGACTACTACACCGGCGTCATCTTCGAGGGCTACGGACCCGAGCTGGGCCGGCCGCTGGCCCAGGGCGGCCGCTACGACCGGCTGCTCGCGAGGTTCGGGCGCCCGGCCGCCGCCACCGGGTTCGTCCTCCACCTGGACCTGGTCGGCGAGGCCCAGGCGAGCGCCGGCGAGGCGCCGGCGCTGCCCCGGCTCGACGCGGCGGTGGCCTGGAGCCGGGCCGGGCTCCGGCAGGCGCTCCGGCTCGGTTCCTCGCTGCGCATGTTCGGAATGCGCGCGGTGGTCGACACCGAGCCGCGGACGCTGGAGAAGGCGCGAGGCTGGCGGGACAGCGTGGGCGCCCGCAGCCTCGTCCACTGCACGGGAGCCCCGCGCGTGGCCTGGCAGCCCCCGCGCGAGCCGGTGCGACGGCTGCCGGCGGAGCAGGTGGTCGGGCGCCTGGCGGGCTCGGGGCGCTAGCCATGCTCACGATCGCGCTGCCCACCGGAGCCCTGCTCGAGGGCAGCCTGGACATGCTGCGGCGGGCCGGGGTGGCCCGGCTCACGCCGCAGCAGCTCGGCCGGCGGCTCCTCGTCGAGCAGGGCGCCGTGCGGGTCGTTCTCGTCCGGCCCGCCGACGTCTTCAACTACGTCGACCACGGGGCGGCGGATCTGGGCGTCGTCGGCAAGGACCAGCTCTGGGAGGCATCGGGCAGCACCTACGAGCTGGTCGACCTCGGGTTTGGCGGCTGCACGCTGGTCATCGCCGTGCCCGACGCCTCGCCGCTGCGGGGCCCGGAGACATGGCCGCCGACGCTGCGCGTCGCCACCAAGTACGCGCGCGCGACCACCGCCTTCATGGACCGGCTCGGCCGGTCGGTGGACATCGTGCGCCTGCACGGGTCGGTCGAGCTGGCGCCGCAGGTCGGGCTGGTGGACGCCATCTCCGATCTCACCGCGACCGGGACCACCCTGCGCGAAAACCAGCTGCGCGTGGTGGCCGAGGTCGCCTCCTCGACGGCCCGGCTGATCGCCAACCAGGCCAGCCTGAAGACGCGCGGCGCCGAGCTTCAGGACGTGGTGAGGCGGATCCGGGAGGTGGCCGATGCCGCTTAGGCGCTACGCGGTCGCCGACTGGCTCGACAGCCCGCTCAGCCGGCGCCGGCTCGACCTCTCCGATTTCGCCGAGCAGCGGCGCGTGGTGGAGGAGATAGTGGGACGGGTCGCCGCCGGGGGCGACGCGGCGCTGCGCGAGTACGGGGAGCGCTTCGACGGCTGGGCGCCGGCACCCGAGGAGGGGTTCCAGGTGCCGAAGGCGGAGATCGACGCCGCCTGGCGCCGGCTCGGTGCCCGCGAGCGGGCGGCGCTCGAGTTTGCGGCCGGCCGAATTCGCGCCTTCCACGAGACGCAGCGGGTGCAGGACGTCTCCGGCCCGCCCGGGCTGCGCCTGCTCACCCGCCCCGTCCGCCGGGCGGGGCTCTACGTGCCCGGCGGCCGGGCGGCCTACCCGAGCACGGTCCTGATGACCGCCATCCCGGCCCGGGTGGCGGGCGTCCGCGAGCTCGCGCTCTGCACGCCGCCGGCCACCGACGGCAGCGTGCCGGCGGCGATCCTGGCCGCGGCCGCGATCGCCGGCGTCGACGAGGTCTACCGGGTGGGGGGCGCCCAGGCGATCGCCGCCATGGCGGTGGGGACGGCTTCCATCCGCCGCGTCGACTTCATCGCCGGCCCCGGGAACATCTACGTGACGCTGGCCAAGAAGGAGGTTTTCGGAAGCGTCGGCGTGGACGCGATCGCCGGCCCGACCGAGATCCTGGTGGTCGCCGACGACTCGGCCCGGGCCGACTACGTGGCCGCCGACCTGGCCAGCCAGATGGAGCACGATCCCCTGGCCTGGGCGGTGCTGGTGACAACCTCGGCGGCGCTCGCGGACGCGGTCGAGGAGGAGTTCAATGACCTTCTCAAGCGCCTCGACCGCGCCGAGGTGGTGGGCGCCGCGCACCTTGCGATCGTGCTCGCCGACAGCCTGGAGCAGGCGATCGCCGTTTCCAACGACTTCGGGCCGGAGCACCTGGAGATCATCACGGAGGACCCGCAGCGCTGGGTTCCGCTGGTGGAGAACGCAGGCGCGATCTTCCTCGGGCCGGATGCCGCGGTGTCGCTCGGCGACTACGTGATCGGACCCAACCACACGCTGCCGACCTCGGGGTCGGCGCGCTTCTCGTCGCCGCTCGGCGTCTACTCATTTCTCAAGCGGTCGAGCGTCGCCTCGGTCACGCGCGGCGACCTCCAGAACCTGCAGGAGGCGGCCCGCACGCTGGCCGGCCTGGAGGGCCTGACCGCCCATGCCAACGCCGTGGAGGTGAGGCTTCGTGACGACGCGTAAGGGCGGCGTCCGCCGCGACAGCAGGGAGACGCAGCTCTCCTGCGAGGTGACCCTGGGAACCGGGGGGACCACCATCGAGGTCGCCACCGGCCTGCCCTTCCTCGATCACATGCTGGAGCAGGTGGCACGCTACGGCGGCTTCGACCTGCGGCTGCGGGGAAAGGGCGACGTCGAGGTCGATCCGCATCACCTCATGGAGGATGCCGGCATCGTGGTCGGGCAGGCGCTCTCTCGGGCGCTCGGCGACCGGGCCGGCATCACCCGCTTCGCGCACGCGTACGCGCCCCTTGACGAGTCGCTGGCGCTGGTCGCCGTCGACCTCGGCCGGCGGCCGTACCTCTCCTACAACCTGCCCTTGAAGGGCCGCATCGGGACGCTCGAGTCGGAGACGCTGGAGGAGTGGTGGCGCGCGCTCTCCATCCATCTGGGCGCCACCATCCACGTCGACCTGGTCCGGGGGCGCAATCGCCACCACATCGCCGAGTCGGCGTCCAAGGCGCTGGGGCTGGCGCTGCGCCAGGCCATGGCCGAGGGCGGCGGCCCCGGCGTCCCCTCCTCGAAGGGCCTCCTGGGATGACCAGGCGATGATCGCGATCGTCGACTACGGGGTCGGCAACCTGCGCTCGGTGGAGCGGGCCCTGCTCGCCTCCGGCGCCCGGCCCAAGCTGACCGCCGACCAGGACGACCTGGGGCGGGCCGACGGCATCGTGCTTCCCGGCGTCGGCGCCTTCGCGCCGGCCCTGGAGCGCCTCCAGGCCGGCGGGCTGGGCCGCCGGATCGTGGAGGAGG
The DNA here is from genome assembly GCA_964383855.1 of uncultured Actinomycetes bacterium. Classification (GTDB taxonomy): domain Bacteria; phylum Chloroflexota; class Dormibacteria; order Dormibacterales; family Dormibacteraceae; genus CAZHAC01. Next base: position 17,462 of record CAYLIP010000021.1, read on the forward strand.
CCCGCCGGGGGCGGCCGCTGCTCGGCGTCTGCCTCGGCTACCAGCTTCTCTTCGAGCGTTCGCACGAGCACGGGCTGCACTCGGGGCTCGGCCTGCTGCCGGGCGACGTCGTGGAGGTCGGCGGCAGCCCGCGCCTGCCCGTGATCGGCTGGTGCCGGGTCCGGCTGGACGACGTCTCGCCTCTCTTCAGCGGGATCGCCGACGACTCCTACTTCTACTTCGTCCACTCCTACACGCCGGAGGCGTCGGCCGCCGCGGTGGCCTCCGCCGAGCACACGGCGGCGGCCGCCGCCGCCCGCCTCAACGTCATGGGAACCCAGTTCCATCCCGAGAAGAGCGGGGCCGACGGCCTGCGCGTCTATCGCAACTTTCTGGACGTGACCGGTGCCGGCTAAGCGGATCATCCCCTGCCTCGACGTGACCGCCGGACGGGTCGTCAAGGGCGTCCGCTTCGTCGAGCTGCGCGACGCCGGCGACCCGGTCGAGCTGGCCGCGCTCTACGACCGCGAGGGCGCCGACGAGCTCGTCTTCCTCGACATCACGGCCTCCTCAGACGAGCGCAGGATCCTGCTCGACGTGGTCGCCCGCACCGCCGACCAGGTCTTCATCCCGCTCACCGTTGGCGGTGGCGTGCGCTCCGTGGAGGACATGCAGGAGCTGCTCACCCACGGGGCCGACAAGGTGTCGGTCAACAGCGCGGCCCTCGCCGAGCCCGAGCTGATCACCCGCTGCGCCGAGGTCTTCGGGTCGCAGTGCGTGGTCCTGGCGATCGACGCCCGGCGCCGGGAGGGGGGTGGCTGGGAGGTCTTCTCGCACGGCGGCCGCCGGCCGGCCGGCCGCGACGCGGTCGAGTGGGCGGCCGAGGCAGAGCGTTTGGGCGCCGGCGAGATCCTCCTGACCTCGATGGACCGCGACGGCACCCACCACGGCTACGACCTCGACTTGACGCGCCAGATCAGCGATGCTGTGAGATTGCCGGTGGTCGCGTCGGGCGGCGCCGGCGGTTCGCGGCACATGTACGAGGCGCTCACCGAGGGCGGGGCGGAGGCGGCGCTGGCGGCGTCGGTCTTCCATTTCGGTGAGCTTCGGGTCGGGCGGGTCAAGGAAGACCTGGCCGGCTGGGGGTTGGAGGTTCGCCGATGACGGGGGTGGAGCGGGTGATCCAGGTCTATTCGGACGCCTGGAACGAGCCGGATCGGGCGCGCCGCATGGCACTGCTCGAGCGCTGCTGGGACGAGCGGGCGGTCTTCACGGACCCGCGCTCGGTGATCAGCGAGCGCGAGGCGCTGGTCGATTACATGGCCTCCTACCGGGAGGCCTACCCGGGCTGCCGCAGCGAGCTTGTGACCGCGGTCGACGAGCATCACGGCCGCTTCCGCTTCGGCTGGCAGATCGTGGGCCCGGGCGATGCGCCGGTGGTGCGGGGAGTCGACTTCGGAGAGCTGTCCGGCGATGGTCGCATCGCCTGGATAACGAGCTTCGAAGGCTGGGTCTGATGACGCCCGACTTCTCCAGGGGGCTGGTGCCGGCGGTCGCCCAGGACGCCGAGACCGGCGAGGTGCTGATGACCGCCTTCATGGACGAGGAGGCGTGGAAGCGGACCCGGCAGACGGGGCGCGCATGGTTCCACTCGCGAAAGCGCGGGCTCTGGGAGAAGGGCGCCACCTCCGGCCACTACATGGACGTGGTGGAGGTCCGGCTGGACTGCGATCTCGACGCCGTGCTGCTGCGGGTGCATCCCCACGGGCCGGCCTGCCACACCGGCGCCAGGAGCTGCTTCTTCAACGAGCCGTAGCATGGGACCAGAGGCCCTTGCGCCCGCACATGCGCCGAATCGGGGGCGGGGAAAGGCCCTTGCGCCCGCACATGCGCCGATTCGTTAAGCGCATGTCTATGCGCCGAAACTGTATGGTTATGCAATCTTGAGCACGCGGATCCGGGCTGCGGTCGCCGGCGCCAACGGCTACGCGGGCATGACGGCGGTCCACCTGCTGGCCCGCCATCCCCATGTCGAGCTGGCGCAGCTGACCAGCCGCTCGAACGCGGGCAGGCCCTACCAGGACGTCTTTCCCCTGATCGAGCAGCACGGCCGCTTCCTGGAGGATGTCGATCCCCGCGGCGTCGACGTGGTCTTCAGCTGCCTGCCGCACAACGAGGGCGCGGCCCGCATCCGGGACTGGTTTGCCGGGGGCACCCGCGTCATCGACATGAGCGCCGACTTCCGCCTCAAGGACAGCGCCGCCTACCCCGCCTGGTACCGGCAGGAGCACCCGGCTCCCGAGCTGCTCGGCGAGGCCGTGCTCGGCCTCCCCGAGCTCCACGAGGAGCAGATCCGGGACGCCCAGCTGATCGCCTGCCCGGGCTGCTACTCGACCTGCTCGATCCTGGCCCTGGCGCCGGCCGTGCAGGCCGGGCTGGTCAGGGGCGACGTCGTGGTCGACGCCAAGTCGGGCGTTTCCGGGGCGGGCCGCAGCGCCGGCATGGGCACGCACTTCAGCGAGGTCAACGAGAGCGTTCACGCGTACGCCATCGAGGGCCACCGGCATCTGCCCGAGCTGGTCCAGGAACTGGCGCTGCTGGCGCCCGGCGGCGAGCCGCCGCCGCTCACCTTCGTGCCGCACCTGGTGCCCATGATCCGGGGGATCCTGGCCACCTGCTACTTCGACCTGGGTGGCAGCGCCGAGGAGCTCGACGAGGCCTACCGGGAGTTCTACCGGGGCGAGCCGTTCACCCGGGTTCTGCCGCACACCCCGGACACCAAGCTCGCCAGCCACACCAACCTCTGCCTGGTCCACACCGGCGCCCAGGGCGGCAAGGCGGTCGTCACCGCCACCCTCGACAACCTGGTCAAGGGTGCGTCCGGGCAGGGAGTCGAGTGCTTCAACATCGCCTTCGGGTTCGATCGCACGGCCGGCCTGGAGGTGCCTCTCCAGTGGCCCTGACCCCGGGGGCGAGCGCGTGAGCACGGGCGTGACCTATCCGAGGGGCTTCCGGGCCGGCACCGCCGCCTGCGGCATCAAGGCCTTCACCGCGGGCGCCTCGGCGATCCCGGGCAACCAGTCGGACGACCTGGCCGTGGTGGTCAGCGACACCGCCTGCGACGCCGGGGGGATCTTCACGACCAACCGCGTCAAGAGCGCAAGCGTGGTGATCGACCAGCTGCACCTGCAGCAGAACCGGGTCCGCGCCCTCACCGTGAACAGCGGCAACGCCAACGCCTGCACCGGGGCCCAGGGCTTCAAGGATGCCCTGCACACCGCCAAGCTGACCGCCGACCGGCTCGACCTCGACCCGCCCCAGGTGCTGGTCTGCAGCACCGGCGTGATCGGCCGCTACCTGCCCATGCAGGCCATCAAGAACGGCATCTGGGAGGCCACCTCGAATCTCACCGAGGAGGGTGGTGAGGCGGCCTCCCGGGCGATCATGACCACCGACACCGTCAACAAGACGGCCGAGCTGGAGACCGAGATCGCGGGCTCCAGGATCCGCGTGGGCGGCATGTGCAAGGGGGCCGGGATGATCCATCCCAACATGGCGACCATGCTCGCCTTCATCGTCACCGACGCCGCGGTCGCGCCCGGCCTGATGGCCGGCCTGGTCAAGCGCGTCGGCGACCGCAGCTTCAACCAGGTCACGGTCGACGGCGACAGCTCGACCAACGACACCTTCCTGCTCCTGGCCAACGGAGCCGCCGGCAACCCGGTGATCGAACCCGGCAGCCCGCAGGCGGCCCGGCTCGAGGAGGCGCTGGTGGAGGTGGCGCGGAGCCTGGCGCGCAAGATCGCCCAGGACGGTGAGGGCGCCACCAAGCTGATCACGGTGAGGGTGGAGGGGGCGCCCGACGACGTCCAGGCGCGGCTCGCCGCCCGGGCGGTCGCCTCCAGCTCCCTGGTCAAGACCGCCATCCACGGGGGCGACCCCAACTGGGGACGCATCGTCTGCGCGCTCGGCTACTCCGGCAGCGAGCTGGCGATCGACACGCTTACCGTGAGGGTCGCCGGCGTCACCGTGTTCGAGCGGGGCGCGGGCGTGGAGGCCGACCTGGAGCAGGTGCGGCGGGCGTTTCAGCAGCCGGAGATCGAGATCCAGGCCTGGCTCGGCATCGGGGAGGGCGCGGCCGAGGCCTGGGGCTGCGATCTTTCAGCCGAGTACGTGAGGATCAACGCGGAGTACACGACATGACGAGCCCACGACCTGCGATCAGCCACGAGGAGAGGGCGCGCGTCCTGGTCGAGGCGCTGCCCTATATCAAGCGCTTCCACGGCCAGAAGGTCGTGATCAAGGTGGGCGGCAAGGCGATCGAGGAGCGCAAGGAGGAGACGCTCCTCGACATCGTGCTGCTCCGCTACGTGGGCATGCTGCCGGTGCTGGTCCATGGCGGCGGCGCCGAGATCACCGCCCTCAGCAACCGGCTGGGCATCGAGGCCGAGTTCAAGCGTGGGCTCCGCGTCACCGACGCCGAGACCATGGAGGTGGTCAAGATGGTGCTGACCGGGAAGATCAACCCCGACCTGGTCGCCTCCCTGAACCGCCTGGGAGCCCAGGCCATCGGCCTCAGCGGGGAGGACGGGCCGAGCATCATCGCGGAGGCGCAGGACCCCGAGCTGGGATTTGTCGGCCGCGTGGTGCAGGTCAACCCGGAGCCGATCGAGGCGCTCCTCAATCGCGGCTACGTGCCGGCCATGGCCTCGATCGGGCTCGGCTATGACGGTCAGGCTTACAACATCAACGCCGACACGGTGGCCGCCGAGCTCGCGGTGGCGCTGGGCGCGACCAAGCTGATCCTGCTCACCGACGTCGAGGGCGTGAAGGACGAGAACGGCCGCGTCATCAGCGAGCTGGGCCGGAGCCGGGCCCTCAAGATGATCGAGAAGGGCCAGGCCGACGGCGGCATGATCCCCAAGCTGGAGGCGGCGGTGCGCTCGCTCGAAGCCGTGCCCTACGCGCACATCATCGACGGCCGCCAGCCCCACGCGGTGCTTCTCGAGCTCTTCACCGAGGCCGGCATCGGCACCATGGTCACGCCATGACGCATCACGACCAGCTGCACGATCAGCTGATAGACGACGAGCACCGCTACCTGATGGGCACCTTCAAGCGCCTGCCCGTGGTCCTCACCGAGGGCAGCGGGGTCACGGTCAGGGACGACCGCGGCAAGGAGTACCTGGACCTGGTGGCGGGCATCGCGGTCAACCTGCTCGGCCACGCGCACCCGGCGGTCGCCGAGGCGCTCGACCGGCAGGCGCACCGCCTGATCCACACCTCCAACCTCTACTACACGGCGCCCCAGGTGGAGCTGGCCAGGCGGCTGGTCGAGCTCGCCTTTCCCTCGCGTGTCTTCTTCTGCAACAGCGGCGCCGAGGCCAACGAGGCCGCCATCAAGATCGCCCGCAAGTGGGGCCGGACCCGGCGCGGCGGGGCCTACGAGGTGATCACCTGCGACCGGGCCTTCCACGGCCGGACGCTGGTCACGGTCACCGCGGGCGGCACCGCCAGGTACAGCGACCCCTTCGCGCCCCTGCCCGAGGGCTTTTCCCATGTGCCCTACGGCGACCTCGACGCGATCAGGGCCGCCACCAATGAGCGGACGGCGGCGGTGATGGTGGAGCCGATCATGGGGGAGTCGGGCGTGGTCATGCCGCCCGAGGGCTTCCTGCGCGGGCTGCGGGAGTGGTGTGACGAGCAGGACCTCCTGCTGATCGCCGACGAGGTGCAGACCGGGCTGGGCCGAACCGGGCGCTGGTTCGCCCACCAGCACGAGGGGGTCACGCCCGACGTGATGACCCTGGCCAAGGGCCTCGGCGGCGGCGTGCCGATCGGCGCCTGCCTGGCGGCGCCGCGGGCCGACGTCTTCGAGCCGGGCGACCACGGCAGCACCTTCGGCGGCAACCCGCTCGCCTGCGCGGCCGCGCTGGCCACGATCGCGACCATCGAGCAGGAGGACCTGGTCCAGCACGCGGCCGAGATCGGCCAGTACCTGGGGGAGCGCCTCCGCGAACTCGAGGGCGTGCGCGAGGTCCGGGGTCGCGGGCTGATGCAGGCGGTCGTCTTCGAGGAGGCCACGGCTCGCGACGTGCAGTCCCGAGCGCTGGAGGCCGGCCTGATCGTCAACGCCGTCGACGACGTCACGCTGCGGCTGGTCCCGCCGCTCATCCTGACCGCCGCCCAGGTCGACGAGGCGGTCGTCAAGCTCCGGCAGGCCTGCGGGTGACCGAAGCCAAGTCACGCCGCCAGGCGGCGATCCTGGAGCTGGTGCGCGAGGAGCCGGTGCACACCCAGCACGAGCTGGCGGCGGCGCTCGCCAGCCGCGGGCTGGCCGTCACGCAGGCGACGGTCTCGCGTGACATCCAGGAGCTGGGCCTGCTGCGGACGCCCGACGGCTACCGGGCGAGCGTCGCGCCCGCGGTCTTCCGCGAGCACGTGCGCGAGATGAAGGTCGTCGAGTTCCTGGCCGTCGTCCGGACCGGCCCGGGCACCGCCAACCTGGTCGCGTACAACATCGATGAGGCCAACCTGCCCGGCGTCGCGGGCACCGTCGCCGGCGACGACACCATCATCGCCGTCCTCTGCGACCGGGGGGCGGCCGACAACCTGAGGAGATTGCTACTTGGCTGAGCGCGAGAAGCTGGTGCTGGCCTATTCGGGCGGGCTCGACACCTCGGTGGCGATCCGCTGGCTCAAGGACCAGGGGTACGACGTCGTCGCCCTGACCATCGACCTCGGCGAGAAGAAGGACCTGGACGCCATCCAGGAGCGCGCCCTCCGGGTGGGGGCGTCGGCCGCCTATGTCGTCGACGGCAAGCGCCAGTTCATCGAGAGCTTCGTCTGGCCCTCCCTGCAGGCGGGCGCGGTCTACGAGAAGGAGTACCCCCTGGCGACCGCCATCGGGCGGCCTCTGATCGCGGCGCTGCTCGTCCAGATCGCTCGCCAGGAGGGCGCCCAGGGCATCGCGCACGGCTGCACGGGCAAGGGCAACGACCAGGTGCGATTCGACGTCGCCGCAGCCGCGCTGGCGCCGGAGCTGAAGGTGGTGGCGCCGGTCCGGGAGTGGGCGATGAACCGCGACGACGAGATCGAGTACGCGCGCCAGCACTCGATCCCGGTGCCGGCCACCGTGGAATCGCCCTACTCGACCGACGAGAACCTGTGGGGACGCTCGATCGAAGCCGGCATCCTCGAGGACCCGTGGGCCGAGCCTCCGGACGACGTCTGGGAGTGGACGCGCGATCCCCGCGATTGCCCCGAGGAGCCGGTCTACGTGGAGGTCGGCTTCAAGAAGGGCATCCCGGTCACGCTGGACGGCCAGGAGCTGGACGCGGTCGCCCTCGTCGAGCGGCTGAACAAGCTTGGAGGCGAGAACGGCGTCGGCCGCATCGACCACCTGGAGAACCGGCTGGTCGGCATCAAGTCGCGCGAGATCTACGAGGCGCCGGCGGCGGTCATCCTGCTCGCCGCGCACCAGGCGCTGGAGGACATCGTCCTCACCAAGGACGTCGCCCGCTTCAAGGAGACGGTGGCCGCGGAGTGGGCGCAGATGACCTATGACGGCCTCTGGTTCAGCCCGCTGCGCGAGGCGCTCTACGCCTTCGTGGCCCACACCCAGCTGCACCTGAACGGGGAGGTGCGCCTCAAGCTGTACAAGGGGACCTGCCGGGTGGTGGGCCGCAAGGCGCCCGAGCAGCTCTACCGGATGGAGCTGGCGACCTATGGGCGCGGCGACCAGTTCGACCAGTCGGCCGCCGCCGGGTTCATCAAGCTCTGGGGCATGAGCGTCCGCACCGCCTCTGAGATCCAGGGCCAGCTGCACTCGCTCGACCTCTCCAAGCTGGTCGGCAAGGACGTGAAGCGGCTGACCGCCGGTGACCGGTAAGAGCGGGGCCCGGAGCGCCCCGATGTCGCCAGCAAGATCGTCGTCCCCGAAGGAGGGCGGGGTGCTGCGGGGCAAGCTCTGGGCGGGACGGTTCCAGAAGGGGCTGCTGCCCGAGCTGGCCGCCTTCGGCGATTCGCTCGAGATCGACTACGAGCTCTACCCCTACGACATCGCCGGATCGGTCGCGCACGCGCGCGGCCTGCAGGCGGCGGGACTGCTGACCAGGGGCCAGCTCCGGGCGATCGAGAAGGGCCTGGCCCAGGTCGAGCGCGAGCTGGACGGCGGCCGCTTCGAGTTCAAGCCCAGCGACGAGGACATCCACACCGCGGTCGAGCGGCGCCTCACCGAGCTGGCCCCCGACGCCGGCGCCCGCCTCCACGCCGGCCGCTCGCGCAACGACCAGGTGGCTCTCGACCTGCGCATGTACGCTCGGGCGGCGGCGGCCGGAGTCGTCGCCGAGATCTCAAAGCTGGTGACGGCACTGGCCGGCCAGGCGCAAAAGCACGCGGGCTGGCCGATGCCCGGCTACACGCACCTCCAGCGGGCACAGCCGGTGACCGTCGGCCACCACCTGCTTGCGCACGCGGAGCCGCTGCTGCGCGACGCGCGGCGCGCGCAGAACGCCCATGAGAGCGCGGACGCGATGCCGCTGGGCTCAGGTGCGCTGGCCGGGACAACCCTCCCGCTGCAGCGCGAGGTGGTGGCGCGCGAACTCGGCTTCTCGCGGCTCACGGAGAACTCGATTGACGCGGTGGCCGACCGCGACTTCGCGCTCGACCTCCTCTACGCCTGCACGTCGATCGGCCTCCATCTCTCCCGGCTGGGCGAGGACATGGTGCTCTGGGCCTCCAGCGAGTTCGGCTTCGTCCGCCTGGCGGACGAGATCTCGACCGGGTCGAGCATCATGCCGCAGAAGAAGAACCCCGACATCGCGGAGCTGCTGCGGGGCCGGAGCGGGCGGGCGCTGGGCGCCTTCACGGCCCTGGCCACCGTCCTCAAGGGCCTTCCGCTGGCCTATGACAAGGACCTTCAGGAGGACAAGCCGGCGCTCTTCACCGGCGTTCAGAACGCGCTCGACTGCCTGGAGGCGGCGCGGCTGGTGGTCGAGCGCCTGGAGTTCGTCCCCGAGCGCCTGGAGGGGGCGCTCGCCGACCCCGACCTCTACGCGACCGACAGCGCCGAGCAGATGGTGGCCACGGGCACGCCCTTTCGCCAGGCTCACGGTGAGGTCGCGAGGCAGGTGGCCGCCGGCCGGCACGCGGCCCCCTGGGACGCCGGCCGCTCACTCGAGCTGCGCGACCTGGCGGGCGCGCCGCAGCCGGCGAGGGTGGCGGCCCGGGCGCGCGCCATCCGCCGGGAGGCGGCCGCGCTCTCCCGCTGGGCCGGCGCCCGGAGTGCCGTCTAGCTAGTTTCAGGGTTGCGGTGAAGCCTTGACAGAGGCTCCGCTGTCCGGCGTCCGCCGGACAGCAGACCACCGAGCTCGCGAGGCTTTCGCTTTATGTGTGCTTGGGCGGCTCACCCGATCCGGCTGGCGTGTACACTTCCCAGCCTGTTAATGGACGACAAGCCTGTCTTGATATCGAGGGAGGGCCTTCGCAAGCTCGAGGACGAGTACGAAGATCTGGTCAACAACCGGCGCCGGGAGGTGGCCGAGCGCATCCGCCAGGCGCGTGATTTCGGCGACATCGCCGAAAACGCCGAGTACATCGAGGCCAAGAACGAGCAGGGCCTGCTCGAGGGCCGGATCCTGACCCTGGAGGCGATGCTGCGAAAGGCCGTCCTCATCGAGGAGGCCATGACCGAGACGGGCGTCGTCGGCGTCGGCGCCAGCGTCCAGATCGAGGGCCCCGAGGGCGACGAGACCTACGCGATCGTGGGTGCCGCCGAGGTTGATCCGCTGAAAGGCTACATCTCCAACGAGAGCCCGCTCGGTCGAGCCCTGATCGGCCACCGCGCCGGCGACGAGGTGGAGTGGAGCTCCCCGATGGGCACCTCCAGGCTCCGGATCCTCGCCGTCAGCTGAGCGGGGAGCGGCGGAGGAGAGGGCATCTGGGCCGGCCCGACGCCGAGTAGCTACCCTCTACTGGCGGTGCCTGACGAAAACCCTCAGTTAGACATGCCCGCCGTTCTGCGGGACCGCCGGGAAAAGCTGCGCCGCCTGCAAGAGGCGGGCGTCGAGCCCTTCGCCCGCGAGTTCCCCCGAACGCACACGGTGGCCGAGGCTCGGGCGCTCGCGCCCGAGGGCGACAGCCGCAGCCAGCCGGTCCAGGTCGCCGGGCGGCTGGTCGGCAAGCGGGGTCAGGGGGGCATGGCCTTCGCCGACCTGGAGGACCAGAGCGGGCGGATCCAGGTCGTCTCGCGCCGCGACAACGTGGGCGAGACCGAGCACGAGCGCTTCCTGGACCTCGATCTCGGCGATATCGTCGGCGTCGAGGGCCCCGTCTTCCGCACGCGCCGCGGCGAGCTCAGCATCGACGCCTCGAAGATCCAGCTGCTCACCAAGTCGCTGCGGCCCCTGCCCGAAAAGTGGCATGGGCTCAAGGACGTGGAGACCCGCTACCGGCAGCGCTACCTCGACCTGCTCGCCAATCCCGACTCCCGCGAGGTCTTCCTGAAGCGCACCCGGATCATCCGGGCGATCCGGCGCCTGCTCGATTCGGAGGGCTTCGTCGAGGTCGAGACCCCGGTCATGCACGACATCCCGGGCGGTGGCCACGCCCGGCCCTTCGTGACGCGCTACAACGTCCTCGGCCGCGACTTCTACCTGCGCATCGCGCTCGAGCTCCACCTGAAGCGGCTGGTCGTGGGCGGGCTCGAGCGCGTTTACGAGCTCTCCCGGCTCTTCCGTAACGAGGGGCTCTCGCCGCGGCACAATCCCGAGTTCACGATGCTCGAGGCGTACCAGGCGTATGCAACCTATGAGGACATGATGCGGCTCACCGAAGGGCTCGTGGTGGCGGCGGCCGAGGCCGCGGGCACGCCCCTGAAGACGGTCTGGAGCGGAGAGGAGATCGACCTCGCCCCGCCCTTCCGGCGTGCCCGCATGTTCGACCTCGTGCTCGAGGCGACCGGTCAGGAGCTCTATGGCGAACCGCTCAACGAGGCCTTCGAGGAGTCGGTGCAGCCAAAGCTGCGCCAGCCGACGTTCGTCCTCGACTACCCGATCGAGGTCTCGCCGCTGGCGCGCCGGCGCGCCGAGGATTCCCGGTTCGTCGAGCGCTTCGAGCTGGTCATCGCCGGGATGGAGTTCGCAAACGCGTTCACCGAGCTCACCGACCCGCTGGACCAGCGCGAGCGATTCGAGCGGCAGGCGGCCGCCCGCGCCGCAGGCGATGAGGAGGCGATGATGTTCGACGAGGATTTCGTAGTCGCCCTCGAGCACGCGATGCCGCCAACCGGCGGCCTGGGCGTGGGCATCGACCGGCTGGTCATGCTGCTCACCGACCAGGACGCGATTCGCGACGTGATCCTCTTCCCGCAGATGAAGGAACGGCCCGACACGGCGCGCTGATGCTTGCCCTCGAATTCATTCGCAAGTACCCCGACCTGGTCCGCGAGGCGGCGGCCAACAAGGGGGAGCCGGCCCCGATCGACGAGATCCTCCGGCTGGACGCGCAATGGCGCGAGGCCCAGACCCGCGCCGAGGCCGCGCGCGCCGAGCAGAACCAGCTCTCCAAGGAGTTCGGCCGCACCCGGGAGCAAGCGCTGCTGCCCCGGATGAAGGAGCTTTCGGACGCCGTCAAGGACCTCATGGCCGCGGCCGAGGGCGTGCGCGAGGAGCTCGACCGGATGCTCTACCTGGTGCCCAACGTCTACGACGCCTCGGTGCCGGTGGCGCCCGACGAGAGCGGCAACGTGGTCATCCGCGAGGAAGGGCCACGGCCAGAGTTCGACTTCGCCCCCCGAACCCACTACGAGCTGGGCGAGCAGCTCGGCATCCTCGACCTGGAACGGGCGGCGCGCGTGTCCGGAGCCCGCTTCGCCTTTCTGCGCGGCGCCGGGTCGGCGCTCAACCGGGCGCTGGTCCAGTTCATGCTCGATCTCCACACCGGCGATCACGGCTACGGCGAGATCACGCCGCCCTTGCTGGTCAACAGCGCCTCCATGTTCGGCACCGCCAACCTGCCCAAGTTCGCGGCCGACGCCTTCAGGGTCGAGGACTACGACCTCTGGCTGATCCCGACCGCGGAGGTCCCGGTCACCAACTACCACCGCGAGGAGATCCTGGAGGCCGGCCAGCTGCCGCTGAAGTACGTCGGTTACTCGCCGTGCTTCCGCTCGGAGGCCGGCTCGGCCGGCCGCGACACCCGGGGCTACATCCGCCAGCACCAGTTCGAGAAGGTCGAGCTGGTCAAGCTGACGACACCGGAGACGTCGATGGCGGAGTTCGAGCAGCTGACGCGCGACGCCGAGGAGGTGCTGCGCCGGCTGGGCCTCATGTACCGCGTGAAGCTGATGTGCACCGGCGACATGGGCTTTGCCCAGTACAAGAAGTACGACCTGGAGGCCTGGGCGCCGGGCATCGAGCAGTGGCTGGAGGTCTCCTCCTGCTCGGTGTTCAACGACTTCCAGGCGCGGCGGGCCAACCTTCGCTACCGGCCCGCGCCGGGGGAGCCGCCACGACACCTCCACACCATCAACGGCAGCGGTCTCGCGCTGCTCCGAACCTGGACCTGTGTCGTCGAGACCTATCAGACGGCCGCCGGGACGATCAGGGTGCCGGAGGCCCTGCGGCGGTACATGGGCGGCCGCGAAGAGATCACGGCCTGAAGGTGGACGAGCTCGACGCGGCATTCGCCGCCAACCGCGCCTACGCCGAAGGGTTCCACCAGCCCGGGCTGCCGACGCGTCCAGCCAGGCGGCTGGCCGTCCTCTGCTGCATGGACTCGCGGATCGACCTCTACCAGGTTCTTGGGCTTCGGAACGGCGAGGCGCACATCGTCCGCAACGCGGGCGGGCTGGTCACCGAGGACGCCGTGCGCAGCCTGGCGCTCTCGCACTGGGCGCTCGGCACCGAGGCGATCCTGGTCATCCAGCACACACGCTGCGGCCTGGAGCGCCTCGACGAGCCGGCGCTGCGGGAGCGGATCCGCCTGGAGACGGGCGCGGAGCCGGCGCCTTTCGGCGCCTTCGAAGAGGTCGAGGACAGCGTCCGCCAGGGCCTGGACCGGCTGCGCCAGGATCCGCTCTTCGCCGGCATGCGGGTGCGGGGCGCGGTCTACGACGTGGACAGCGGGCGGCTGACCGAGATTTCCTGAGGTCGCCGCGGCGCCGAGGCAGCGTCAGGCGCAGGCGCCGGCGACCATGACGAACGCCTTGGCCTTCTGGGGAATGCCGCTCGGCATCACTGCGCCGGGTGGCGGAGTCGGCGGCGGGAACAGATCATCCGGGATGTCCGCCACCTTCTGGAACCTGTCCCCGGAGAGCAGCCACAGCTGACCGGCTCCCGAGAACCAGGTGCCGTGGCTGTCAACGCCGGTCGACGAGAGAGCGGGCGCGCTCCCGGGGATCGGCTGCGCCTGGCCGGGGCCGGTCAGAAGCAGGTAGGTGGGCGGCGGCGGGACGTAGTCCGCCGGCGGCTTTTCGGTGAAGACCCGGGTGACCGCCTGCGCGATCAGCGGGTGGCCAGCGGCATCGATGCCGACCACGCTCACGAAGCTGCCCTCGGGCGCCGTGTACCAGGTGGCCACGGCGCCGCTCGCCAGGTCCATCCTGGTGATCGTGTCCGGGCCGCCGCCGGGGCCCTTCGCCACCACCGAGCCCTCCATCGGCGGCATGGGAATGTGGCTCATCGTGATGCCCCAGAGCGCGCCGCCGCCGATCACTCCACCGCCCCCGAAGTAGGGGCCGTAGGGCTGGCCGGGCTTGGGCGCCGGCGGCGGCGGGTTGGGTCCCACCCGGCGCAGGTTGGCGCCGCTGATGTCCACCGCCCACAGCTCAGGACCGGCGGGCTGCGCCTTGAAACTCTGGAGGTAGAAGTAGAGCGTGCTGCCGGCCCAGCCGACAACGTTTGCGCTGCCCTCGCCCTTCCAGGCGGTCCGATCGTGGCCGGTGGCGATGTCGCGGATGCGGACGTCACCGGTCGGTGGCTCGCCCGGCACGCCGTTGGTGCTGGTCGAGAAGGCGTAGTACTTGCCGTCTGCCGACACCCACTGGCGCTGCACGGGCACCCACTTCTTGAGCTGGGTGTCGTAGCTGTAACTGCCGAAGGACTTGCCGTTGACCGCCGGGAGCGCGCTCTGGACGGTCACCTTGCCGTCGGGGAAGCTGATCATGGCCTCGGTCCGTCCGTAAACGGTGACCGGGAGCGTGCACTGGAGCGCGACCCCGGGGGCAACCGTCACCGTTCCGACCACGGAGCCGGTGGCGTGCTGCGGCCGGGTGCTGAAGTAGCGGTAGGCGACCAGGCCGCCGACCAGGGCTAGCGTGACCAGGACGACCATTCCGGCGGCGACCGCCTGCCACGCCTTGCGGGGCTCCTGAGGCTGCAGATCCCCGTCCATCTTCGGACCCTCCACGTGAGCCGATGTACAACCGGCCGAGGGCAGCGTATCCGAGCCCGGTCGGAAAGGAAAGATGTCATTTACAGGCCGCGCCCCCGGCCGAGGGCTCTGGGTAGACTCGGTTGGCCGCGGAGGGATGGCCGAGTCCGGTTGATGGCAGCTGTCTTGAAAACAGCCGTGGCGCAAGCCACCGGGGGTTCAAATCCCTCTCCCTCCGCCAGTTTCAGAGGTCCCTCGAGCAACCCGATATAGGCCAGGAGAGGATCTTGGTCCCGAGCTCGGCGGCGAGGCCGGTCTCGACGATCGGGGTTCCGACGCATGATTGGCGCATGCCGTCACCCCGCGGTCCATTGGCGATGCCGCGCGCGCAGGGCCTCGGCCGACTCGCCGCCGGCCTCGGCAGCGTCCTCCTGCTGGTTGCCGGCTGCACGACGTCGCCCTCGCGACCCAGCTCGCCGGACAGCTCCTGGTCGCCGCCGCCTGGGGCCCCGACGCTCCAGGGTGGCTGCTCGAAGACCCAGGTGTTCGCGGGCGGCGTCACGGCGCCAGGCTGGGCGCGAGCTGGATTCAGCGGCATCGGGGGGCCGCCCTGGGCGCTCTCCGAGTCCGGCCGCGCGGTGGCCTATCTCTTCGCCAAACAGGTGGTGGCGGGCCCGCGCCCGGACGGCACCAGCAACAAGGTCCTCTGGGTGGTGCGCGACCCGGCGGTGCCCAGGATCACCGCCCATCCGGCGGGCCAGGCCGCGCCTGCGGTCGAGATCGGCGGTCAGGGCGCCAACCTGAACCAGCTGCCGAGCATCGTCGACCTGCCGGCACCCGGCTGCTGGTCGTTCGAGCTGGCCTGGCGCGGATCGAGCGACCGGATCAGCCTCCAGGTGCTGCCCGCCGGCTCGAGCCCCTCTCAGGGCGGTCGGCCGGCGCTCGCCCTGAGCCAACCGCCTACGCTCCTTGGGTGACCGACACCGAGGAGGAGCTGCCGCTCAGCCGCCTGGCCAACCAGGTCGCCCCGGCGATCCTCTCTGCCTACGAGGAATACGTGGAGGGCTTCGGCGAGATCACGCGCCGGGCTCGCGGCCGGTTCGAGAAGCGGCAGTGGCAGCAGGAGCTGGCCGATTCCGCCGAGCGGCTCGACCTCTACACGAGGCGCATCAAAGCCCTCGAGAAGGAGACGCGCTCGACGCTCGGTCTGCGGGTTGGGGATCGCATGGTCTGGGCTGCGATGAAGGCGGTCTACTCGAGCCTGATCCCGGGGCGCGAGGACGGCGAGCTGGCCGAGACATGGTTCAACTCGCTGACCCGGCGCATCTTCACCACGGTCGGCGTGGACAGCAATATCGAGTTCGTCGACCCCGACTTCGACGTGATGCCCGCGGCCACCGGCGCCCGCGCCATCCACAGCTCGTACGTGAATCCGGGCTCGCTCGACGAGCTCGTCTGGCGCCTTCTCTCCGACGCCGGCTTCGAAGCGCCCTTCGCGGGCCTGGACGCGGACTGCGAGCTGGCGGGCAAGCGGCTGGCGGAGCAGCTGGAGGCCCTTGGCCTCGAGCCGCAGGTCGACGCGGCCGAGGTCGTGAAGGTGCCCTTCTTCCGCCGCAAGGGCGCCTACCTGATCGGCCGCCTCGTCGCCGGCGAGCGCCGCCTGCCGCTGGCGATCGCGCTGCTGAACGGGGAAGAGGGGATCTACATCGACGCCGTGCTGACCGACGAGGACGACATCTCGATCCTCTTCAGCTTCACCCGCTCCCACTTCCATGTCGACCTCGCCCCGCCGGCCCAGGTCGTCCGCTACCTGAAGCAGGTGCTGCCGAAGAAGCCGGTGGCCGAGCTCTATATCGCGCTCGGCCAGCACAAGCACGGCAAGACCGAGCTCTACCGCGGCCTGCTCCGGCACCTTCGCCGCAGCGACCAGCGGTTCGACCTCGCCCCGGGCACCCCGGGCATGGTGATGGTCGTCTTCGCCATGCCCGGCTACGACGTCGTCTTCAAGGTCATCCGCGACCACTTCCCGGCCATCAAGCCGGTGACGCCGGAATCGGTGCGCACCAACTACCGGCTGGTCTTCCGCCACGACCGGGCCGGCCGGCTCGTCGAGGCCCAGGAATTCGAGCACCTGGAGTTCGATCGAGAGCGCTTCACGCCCCGCCTGATCGCCGAGTTTGAGCGGGACGCCACCCGGGCGGTCGAGGTCCTTGGCGACCGCGTCATCGTCCACCACTCCTACATCGAGCGCCGCGTCACACCGCTCGACGTGCACATGGCGAGCGCCGACCGGGAGTCCGCGATCGCCGCTGTCGACGACTTCGGCATGGCCGTCAAGGAGCTGGCCGCCAACAACATCTTCCCGGGCGAGCTGCTGCCCAAGAACTTCGGGCTGACCCGGCACATGCGCGTGGTCTGCTACGACTACGACGAGCTCGGACTGCTGACCGACTTCTCCTTCCGGGAGATGCCGCAGTCGCGGGTCGACGAGGACGATTTCGGCGAGGAGGCGTGGTTCGGGGTCGGTCCGCGAGATGTCTTTCCGGCCGAGCTGGCCCGCTTCCTGGCCCTGCCGCCCGGCCTTCGCCAGGTCCTCGACGAACGGCATGGCGACCTCTACGAGCTTGACTTCTGGAAGGGCGTCCAGGCGCGGGTGCGCAACGGCGAGATCATCGACATCTTTCCCTATCCCCAGAACCGGAGGCTGCGCCCGTGAGCGAGCGCCGGCCGGTGCCGGCCCGGGCGCGGTGCGCTATCGCAGCCTGATTTGCCGCCCCAACCGCCGTTTCTGCACACTAAACAGCACGAAACCTGACAGCCGGATTGGTCGGCCCTGCTTGCGCATCGCCCTCCTCGCGTACAGAGGCAACCGCCACTCCGGAGGCCAGGGCGTCTACGTCCGGCAGCTGAGCCGCGCGCTCGCGCGGCTCGGCCATGAGGTCGAGGTGCTGGCCGGGCCGCCCTACCCCGACCTCGACCCCGCCCTCCCACTCACCCGCCTGGAGAGCCTGGACCTCTACCGGCCCGAGCAGCCCTTCCGGCGCGCGCGGCCGATCCGCGACGCGGTCGACGGCCTGGAATTCGGGATCATGTGCTCGGGCGGCTTCCCGGAGCCGCTCACCTTCAGCCTCCGCGCCTGGCGGCACCTGGCCGGCCGCCTTGACGCGTTCGACGTCGTCCACGACAACCAGGGCCTGGGCTACGGCCTGATCGGCCTCGCCCGCGCAGGCCTGCCGGTGCTGGCGACCATCCACCACCCGATCGCGGTCGATCGGCGCCTGGAGCTGGCATCGGCCGGCTTCGGCCGGCGCTTCGCGCTCCGCCGCTGGTACGGCTTCGTGCGCATGCAGGAGCGGGTGGCGCGCCGCCTGCGCCGGATCATCACCGTCTCGGAGAACGCGCGCGACGACATCGCGTCCGAGATGGGCGTGGCGCGCGAGCGGATCGCGGTCGTCCCCAACGGGGTCGACTCCGACGCCTTCCGGCCGCTGCCGGAACGGCCCCGGGTGCCCGGCCGGCTGCTCACGACGGCAAGCTCGGATGTGCCGCTCAAAGGCCTGGTGCCGCTGCTCGAGGCGGTAGCTCGCGTGCGCGCCCGCCGCCCCGTGGAGCTGGTCGTCGTGGGCCGGGCCCGCCGCAACGGGACGGTGGCCGCCGCGCTCGACCGCTTTCAACTCAACGAGGCCGTCCGCTTCGTGAGCGGGATCGACGAGTCGGAGCTGGTGGCGCTTTACGGCGAGGCCGAGCTGGCCGTGGTGCCCTCCCTGTACGAGGGCTTCTCCCTGCCCGCGGTCGAGGCGATGGCCTGCGCCGTGCCCCTGGTCGCGACCAGCGCCGGCGCCCTGCCCGAGGTGGTCGGTCGCGACGGCGAGGCCGGACTCCTGGTGCCGCCCGGCGATCCGCCGGCGATGGCCGAGGCCATCGACCGGGCCCTCGACGATGCCTCCCTCCGCCGGCGGATGGGGGAGGCGGGACGGGCCCGTGCCGTCGCCTGCTTCAGCTGGCGGCGGGCCGCCGAGCGCACGGTCGAGCAGTACCGGGAAGCGATGGCTTGCTGACGGTCGACTACGACCGCCTGGGCGTCCAGGCCGGGGACCGGCTGCTCGACCTCGGCTGCGGCACCGGCCGCCACGCACTGGAGGCGCAGCGGCGGGGCGCCCGGGTGGTGGCGCTCGACCTCGGGCGCGACGACCTGCTCCAGGCCCGCGACTGGATGGCGGCGCTCGCCGCCGAGCCAGGTGCCTCGAGTGCGGGTGAGGCCGTCCAGGGCGACGCCCTCCGGCTGCCCTTTGCCGAGGGCACCTTCGACCGGGTGATCGTCTCCGAGGTCCTCGAGCACATTCCCGACGACGCCGCCGCCATCCGGGAGATCCACCGGGTGCTGCGGCCGGGAGGCACCCTGGCCGCCAGCGTGCCCCGCTGGTTCCCCGAGCGCGTCTGCTGGTGGCTCTCGGACGAGTACCACAGCAACCCCGGCGGGCACGTCCGCATCTACCGCGCCTCCACGCTCCGGTCCAGGCTGGAGGCGCAGGGCTTCCGCATCCTGGGCGAGGAGCACGCCCACGCGCTGCACGCGCCCTACTGGTGGCTCAAGTGCGCGGTCGGCGTCCGCCGCGACGATCATCCCCTGGCGCGCCTCT
This sequence comes from uncultured Actinomycetes bacterium, assembly GCA_964383855.1. Lineage (GTDB taxonomy): Bacteria > Chloroflexota > Dormibacteria > Dormibacterales > Dormibacteraceae > CAZHAC01. Next base: position 36,454 of record CAYLIP010000021.1, read on the forward strand.
ACCACCGGGCGCTGGTCTGGGACATCACGCGGCGGCCGGCGCTCACCCGGGCGGCCGAGCGCGCCCTCAACCCGCTGCTCGGCAAGAGCTTCGTCGTCTACGGTGCCCATGCCGCCTGATCCCGGCTTCGACCTGCTGGCCACCGGGCGGGCGATCGCCCGCGTGATGGAGCCGAGCGGGCGCATCCCCTACGAGCCGGGCGGCCCCTCGGACCCCTGGGACCACGTCGAGGCGGCGATGGCGCTCGATGCCGCCGGCCTTGCCGCGGAGGCCGAGCGGGCGTACCTCTGGCTGGCGTCGACACAGCGGCCCGACGGCTCCTGGCCGGCATCGGTCCGCGGGGGCCAGATCGTGGACGCAACCGCCGACGCCAACTTCGCCGCCTACGTGGCGACCGGCCTCCATCACCATCACCTGGCGACCGGGGATGTGACCCTCCTGGAGGAGATGTGGTCCTGCCTGGAGCGGGCGGTGGAGTTTGCGCTCGGGCTCCAGGCGGCCGGCGGCGAGATCAGGTGGGCGCGCGATCCAGATGGACGGCCCTGGCCCGGCGCGCTCCTCACCGGCTCCTCATGCATCCACCTGAGCCTGCGCTGCGCGCTCGAGGTGGCCGGGCGCCTGGGCTACCGGCGCCCGGGCTGGGGGCGCGCGCAGCAGCGCCTCGGCGAGGCCATCCGCGAGCGGCCCCAGTCGTTCGAGGACAAGTCGCGCTGGGCCATGGACTGGTACTACCCGGTGCTGGGAGGCGCCATCACCGGCGAGGCCGCCCGCCGGCGGCTTCTCGACCGCTGGGACGAATTCGTGGTCGTCGGCCTGGGCTGCCGGTGCGTCAGCGACCGGCCGTGGGTGACCGCCGCCGAGACGGCGGAGCTGGTGATCGCGCTGGACGCGGCCGGCCTGCGAGCCGAGGCGGTGGAGCTGTTCGGCTGGGTGCAGCGGCTGCGCGATCCGAGCGGCGCTTACTGGACCGGCATCACGTTCCCTGAATCCGAACTCTGGCCCGCCGAGCGGCCGACCTGGACGTCGGGCGCGATCGTGCTCGCCGCCGACGTCCTCTTCGGTGAGGGGGCCAGCTCGGCTCTCTTCAGGACGCTGGCGGCCGGCTTCGGCGAGAGCGACCTCGAGCCGGTCGCCTGAGCACCCGGAGCGAGCCCTCGGCGGAGCTCTCGACGAAGCCGTCCGCCAGCGCGCGCTGATAGACGGCGAAGGGCGGGCGCCCGCCCGCGGCAGGGTCCGGAAAGACGTCATGGATGGCGAGCAGGCCGCCCGGCGCCACGTGGCCGGCCCAGCCCGCGTAGTCGGCGGCCGCCGCCTCCGGGCTGTGACCCCCGTCGATGAAGACGAGGCCGAGGGGCGTCGCCCAGTGCCTGGCCACCACCGAGGAGGCGGCCACCATCGGCACCACCCAGTGGAGAAGGCCGGCCCGCTCCAGCGTCCGCCGGAAGGTCGGGAGGGTGTCGACGCGGCCATCCGGATCGGTGAGCCGGCGATCGTGATAGGCCTCGCCGGGCTGGTGCTCCTCGGAGCCGCGATGGTGGTCGATGCTGAAGAGCACGCTGCCGGCCTCGCGCGCCGCGCTGCCCAGGTAGATCGCCGACACGCCGCAGTAGGAGCCGATCTCGAGCAGGGGGCCGGTGGCGGTGGCGGCCAGGGCCGCGCGGTAGAGCGCCAGGCCCTCCGCCTCGGGCATGAAGCCCGGAGTTTCAGCCGCCAGGCCGCGAAGCCGCCGGTGCACCCCTGGCAAGTTAGCTGACCCCGGCGGACGGCGAGGCGCTACCGCTGCCGGAGCACCGCCTGGCAGTCACATAAGCTGCTTCAAAATAGAAGAACATTGGATAGCGTTGCTATCATATAAAGCATGCGGAATGACCGCAGGCCGCTCAACCGTCCGCGCTTGCGTGGGTCGCGCGGCGACACCTCGACGCGAATCGCGATCGGCCTCGCCCTGGCCGTCGTGGTGCTGACCGCGGCCTACATCGCGTACCTGATCGCGCACGGTGGAGTGCCGTGAGCGGGCTCAGTGCTGGCAGCCGCGGCAGAAGTTCAGGGGCTCCCGGTTGGAGCCCAGCTGGCTGATGCGGTGGCCGCAGCGGGGACAGTCCCGGCCGCCCTTGCCATGCACCTTCATGAATCCGCGGTCCTGGCGCGACTCGTCGTAGTCGGGGTTGGCGAGAATCGCGTCCACGGCCCGGCCGAGCACGGCCGGAATCGCGGCAAAGAGCCGCTCCTCGTCCTCCGGGGTCAAAGAGGCGCGCCGGCGCAGCGGCAGCAGGCCGGCCTCGAACAGGATCTCGTCTGAGTAGGCGTTCCCGATGCCGGCCACGAAGGCCTGGTTGCGGAGCAGGTCCTTCAGTTCGTCGCGGAGGCGCCGCAGGCGTTTGCGAAATGCGTCCAGGCCCGCGTCCACCACCTCGTCCACCTCCGGACCCAGCTCCCGCCAGGCCGGCACGTCCGCATCCGGGTCGGCCGTCCAGTAGATCCGGCCCATGTCGCGCAGGTCGAGGTAGCGAAGCTCGCGGCCGCCCTCCAGCCGGAGCGTGAAAACCAGCCGCGCCGTCCGCTTCTCGCCGTCCGCTGCGAGCTGGAACCGCCCGCCGAGCATGGGGTTGACGACCAGCGACCGCCGCTCGCCGCCCCGGACGAGCTCGAGGTCGAAGCACAGGTGCTTGCCTCGCCGCCAGGTCCGGACGATGCGGCGGAAGGGCACCTCCGACTCGAAGTTGTCGACCGGATAGCGCAGCAGGTGAGCCTTGGCGGCCTCGACCTGGCAGCCGGTGACAATGGAATCCTGCAGCTGCGGTCCGAGCACCCGGCGCAGCGCTTCCAATTCGGGCAGTTCAGGCATCCCAGCGCCAGTTTGCCGGTTTTGAAGCCCGGGTAAACAAACGTCCATATGCGTTTGGACAAATTCACAGAGAAGGCACAGGCGGCCCTGCAGGAGGCGGCGCGGGAGGCGCGGGAGCGGGGCCAGCAGGCGGTCGAGCCCGAGCACCTGCTGCTCGCTCTGCTGCGGCAGGCGGACGGCATCACGCGGCCGCTGCTGGAGGCGGCCGGGGCGGCGCCCGTCGCGATCGAGCCGGCGGTCGTCTCCGAGGTCGAGCGACTGCCGCGCGTCAGCGGTGGCGAGCCCTTCCTCTCCGCCGGCCTGGCCGGGATCCTCGAGCAGGCCGAGGGCGAGGCCGACCGGCTCAAGGACGAGTACATCTCGACCGAGCATCTGCTGCTCGCGCTCGCCGACCGGCCGGCCCTGAAGTCGAGCGGAGTCACCCATGACGGACTGCTGAGGGCGCTGCGCACGGTGCGCGGCAACCGCCGCGTCGTCGACCAGGACCCGGAGTCGAAGTACCAGGCCCTGGACAAGTACGGCCGGGACCTCACCCGCCTGGCGGCTGAGGGCCGGCTCGACCCCGTGATCGGCCGGGACGAGGAGATCCGGCGCGTGATCCAGGTGCTCTCGCGCCGGACCAAGAACAACCCGGTCCTGATCGGTGAGCCCGGCGTCGGCAAGACGGCCATCGCCGAGGGCCTGGCCCAGCGGATCGCGGCGGGCGACGTTCCCGAGGGCCTCAAGAACAAGCGCGTGATCGGTCTCGACCTCGGCTCCCTGATCGCCGGCGCCAAGTTTCGCGGTGAATTCGAGGATCGGTTGAAGGCCGTGCTCAAGGAGGTCGAGGACGCCGAGGGCCAGGTCATCCTCTTCATCGACGAGCTGCACACCCTGGTCGGCGCGGGTGCCGCCGAGGGTGCCATGGACGCCGCCAACCTGCTCAAGCCGGCGCTGGCGCGCGGCGAGCTGCGGGCGATCGGCGCCACCACCCTCGACGAGTACCGCAAGCACATCGAGAAGGACGCCGCCCTGGAGCG